>CAYYDZ010000124.1:0-3453 GCA_964470715.1 uncultured Microthrixaceae bacterium
ACGGCGCCGGCGGCGAGGACGGGTGAGCGCTCGAGGCGGGCGCCGGCCCCGAGGGCGACGGCCGCGGCGAGACCGGCGGTGAGCAGCACCACGTCGGTGGGGGCCCCGCTGCGCGCCAGGAGGGCGGCGACGTCGACCGGGACGAGGAAGGCCCCGAGGTGGAACAACGCGGTGGCCGTGCCCGGCAGGGCACGCCGGCCGACCCGGCCGGCGACGAGCAGGGAGGCGGTCAGCCCGCCGACGATGGCCACCTTGGCGCTCTCGGGCAGGTGCCCCCACCGCACGGCCACGAAGACCACGGCGGCCGCGAACAACAGGAAGGCGCCGGTGCCGGCGACCAGCAACGCACCGACCCGGCCGCCGGCGCCGTCGGGTCCCGTCGGGGCCTGCGGTGGCGGTGGCGGCCCGACCGGCTGCGGGGCGCCTGGTCCCCAAGGGGGCGGCGGAGGAGGAGGCACCGCACGGCGCGGGGCGGAGGGCGGCGGCGGGAGCGTCGCCGCGGTCAGCGGGGTCGGTGCGATGGTGGGAGCAGCCATGGCCGCAGCGTGCGCCCATGGGCGGGGCCCGACCATCCGGGGTGGCCCCCATCTCCGCCTGGGGGTTCCCCAGGCCCGCGGTCACTCGATGCCGTGGTCGAGGGCGTAGCGCACGAGCTCCTGGCGCCGGCTCAGGTGGAGCTTGGCCAGGATGTTGCGCACGTGGTTCTCCACCGTCTTCGGGGAGATGTGGAGCTCCTCGCCGATGTCGCGGTAGGTGTGGCCGCGGGCGACGTGCTGGAGCACCTCGCGCTCGCGGTCCGACAGCGCCTCGGTCGGGCCGCTGGCCTTGGCCAGGCGGCGGAACTCGCCCAGCACCAGCGCGGCGAGCTGGGGCGAGAACACCGGCTCGCCCTGCGCCGCCCGCCACAGCGCCTGGCGCAGCTCGTCGGGCGGGGTGGACTTGACCAGGTAGCCGACGGCGCCGGCGGCGACCGCGTCGAGCAGGTCACGCTCTGCCTCCGAGACCGTGAGCATCACGATGCGGGTCTCGCCACCGCAGGTCCGGACGACGTGGAGCCCGCCGCCCCCACCCATGTGGAGGTCGCACAGCACCAGGTCCGGGCGCTCCCTACGGATGACGGCGACCGCCTCGGTGCCGTCGCCGGCCTCGCCCACCACGTGGAAGTTCTCCCCGAGGTCGGCCCGCAGACCCGTGCGCCAGATGGGGTGGTCGTCGGCCACCACGACCCGGACGGGCCCGAGGCTGCGCGCTGGCTCGGGTCTCTCGGTGGTGGCCATGGCCCCGATTGAACCAGCCCTCAGCCGGCGGCGGGCGCCCACAGGCGGACCTCGGCGCCCCGGCCGGGCCGGCCGTCCACCTCCACCCGGCCGCCGACGGCCTCGACCCGGGCCCGGATCGATCCGGTGATGCCGCTGCCCTCGGCGGTGGTGGCGGGGTCGAAGCCGGCACCGTCGTCCTTGACCGAGCAGAACACCTCGTCGCCGTTGGGCTCGACGTAGACGACCACGTGGCCCGCCCCTCCGTGGCGGCCGGCGTTGGCCAGGGCCTCGCCGACGGCGCCCGCCAGCGCGGCGGCGACGTCGGCGCCGGGCTCGTCCAGGTCGGCCGCCACCACCACCTCGGCCCGCCCGCCGAAACGGTCCTCGAAACGGGCGGCGGCGGCCCGCAGGGCAGGGCCCAGGCGGTCGGTGGTCGCGCGCCGGCCGGCGAGGAAGTCCCGCAGCTCACGCTCCTGCTCGTGCGCGAGGCGGGCGAGGTCCGGGTCGTCGGTGCGGCGCTGCACCACGGCGAGGGTCTGGAGCACGCCGTCGTGGAGGGTGGCGGCCACCTCCGCGCGGGCCCGCGCCAGGGCGATCTCCCGCTCGGCCCGGCGCAGGCGGGCGGCCGCGAACCCGGCGGCGCCGCCGGCCAGCGCGTAGAGGACGATGGTGGACAGGGCCGAGAGCGTGCGGGCGTCGGTCCACGGCCCGGTGGCGACGAGGTCGCCGGCGAGGCGGGCCAGGCCGACGACGACGCCGGCACCCACACCCCCCACGGCCCCGAACGCGATCCCCGCGGTCAGGATGCCGGCGAGCGGCCAGGCCGACCCGAGGGACTGCGAATGGCCGTCGACGTAGGCGATGGGATCGGCCACGGACAGGGCGATGGCCACCGCCAGCTCGGTGCCCACCACGACGGGACGCAGCAGCAGGTCGGCGTCCGTCCGCAGCAGCAGGGTGTCGGCCACGGTCACCGCCAGCGCGGCGGCGACGAGCACGAGGGCGATGCCGGGCCGTTCCAGCTCGTCGCGGTCGACCACCACGACGATGGCCATCCACGCCCACGCCGCCCACCGGTACGCGGTGACGCCCGTGAGCATCCCCCGCGTCAGCGACGACCCCGGCTCGCTCACGCCGCCGACGCTACCGGGCTGCTCCGGTCCCGGGGCCTGACGGCGCGGCGACGTGGCGCTGGTTCGCGGGCTACGCCGCGGCGCGGACGCCGGCGAGGAGGTGCTGCGCCGCTTCGCCCAGGCGGAGGGCGGCGGTGGCGTGGGGGAGGGGGTGCAGGCTCTCGATGGCCGACTGGGCGTAGGCGGCCGCGGTCTCGAGGGACGAGGCCACCGCGCCGTCGGAGCGGACGAAAGCACGGGCCCGGTCGAGCTGGTCGGCCTCGAGGGGCCCACCGAGCAGGCCGGCGAGGTCCGGGGCGCCGCCGGCGGCGATGGTGCGGATGACCGGCAGGGTGTAGACGCCCTCGACGAGGTCGTGGCCGGCGGGCTTGCCCAGCTGCTCGTCGGTGGCGGTGACGTCGAGGATGTCGTCGACGATCTGGAAGGCCATGCCGAAGCGCAGGCCGAACTCGGTGAGCGCGTCGATCTCGTCGCGGGGGAGCCCGCCGACGATGGCGCCGACCCGACAGGCCGTGGCGAACAGCGAGGCGGTCTTGCCTTCGATCGACGAGAGGTAGTCGGCTTCGGTACGGCCGGCGTTGTAGGTGTCGCGCAGCTCGCGCACCTGGCCCTCGCAGAGCCGGCCGATGGTCGAGGCCAGCAGGGCGGCGATCTCGACCCCGAGCGACGCGGCGATCTCGGAGGCGCGGGCCAGCAGGAAGTCGCCGGCGAGGATGGCCTGCAGGTTGCCCCACTTCGCATTGACACTCTCGACGGTGCGGCGGGTGGTGGCCTCGTCCATGACGTCGTCGTGGTAGAGCGAGCCGAGGTGGACGAGCTCGACGGCGACGGCGCCCATGACCACCTCGTCGGACACCTCGCCCGAACCGCCCTCGAGGCTGGTGGAGGCAGCGGCCAGCGCGAACGCCGGGCGGACGCGCTTTCCGCCGGCGGTGATCAGGTGGCTGGCCACCTCGGTGAGGAACGGGTCGTCCGAGCGCACCGATTCGCGGAGGGCTACCTCGACACGGGCCAGGCCGGCCTCCATGCCTGGGATCGCGAGCAGCGGGTTCTCGGCCACC
>CAYYDZ010000124.1:3553-7920 GCA_964470715.1 uncultured Microthrixaceae bacterium
GCCGACGCGCGGGGGAGGAGAGTCCACCGGTAGACTCACCTCACGTAACCCCTGTGGTAGGGAGGCAGTTCTCTTGTTCGAACGGTTCACCGATCGAGCCCGTCGAGTGGTCGTGCTGGCCCAGGAAGAAGCGCGGCTGCTCAACCACAACTACATCGGCACCGAGCACATCCTGCTCGGGCTGATCCACGAGGGTGAAGGCGTCGCGGCCAAGGCGCTCGAATCCCTCGGCATCTCCCTCGAGGCGGTGCGCAGCCAGGTCGAGGAGATCATCGGCCAGGGCGGCTCGTCGCCCAGCGGGCACATCCCCTTCACCCCGCGCGCCAAGAAGGTCCTCGAGCTCTCGCTGCGCGAGGCGCTCCAGCTCGGCCACAACTACATCGGCACCGAGCACATCCTCCTCGGCCTCATCCGTGAGGGCGAGGGCGTGGCCGCCCAGGTGCTGGTCAAGCTCGGCGCCGACCTGTCCCGTGTGCGCCAGCAGGTCATCCAGCTCCTCTCGGGCTACTCCGGCCCCGGCGGCCAGGAGAAGGCCAGCGCCAGCACCGGCCAGGGCAGCGAGGCCGGCGCCCAGTCCGGCTCGCTCGTGCTCGACCAGTTCGGCCGCAACCTCACCCAGCTCGCCCGCGACAAGAAGCTCGACCCGGTCATCGGCAGGGCCCGCGAGACCGAGCGGGTCATGCAGGTGCTCTCGCGCCGCACCAAGAACAACCCGGTGCTCATCGGTGAGCCCGGTGTGGGCAAGACGGCCATCGTCGAAGGCCTGGCCCAGGCCATCGCGAACGACTCGGTGCCCGAGACGCTCACCAACAAGCAGCTCTACACCCTCGACCTCGGTGCCCTGGTGGCCGGCTCCCGCTACCGCGGCGACTTCGAGGAGCGCCTCAAGAAGGTGCTGAAGGAGATCCGCACCCGCGGCGACATCATCCTCTTCATCGACGAGATCCACACCCTCGTGGGTGCGGGTGCCGCCGAGGGCGCCATCGACGCCGCCTCGATCCTCAAGCCGATGCTGGCCCGGGGCGAGCTGCAGACCATCGGCGCGACCACCCTCGACGAGTACCGCAAGCACCTCGAGAAGGACGCCGCCCTCGAGCGCCGCTTCCAGCCCATCAAGGTGGAAGAGCCCACCGTGGCCCACACGATCGAGATCCTGAAGGGCCTGCGCGACCGCTACGAGACCCACCACCGGGTCACCATCACCGATCAGGCGCTCGTGGCCTCGGCCAACCTGGCCGACCGCTACATCTCCGACCGCCACCTGCCCGACAAGGCCATCGACCTCATCGACGAGGCCGGCGCCCGCCTGCGCATCAAGCGCATGGAGACGCCGCCGGACTTCAAGGAGCTCGAGAACCAGATCGCCGTCGTCGTACAGGAGAAGAAGGAAGCGGTCGAGGCCCAGAACTTCGAGAAGGCAGGCCAGCTCCGCGACAAGGAGAAGGAGCTCCTCTCCCAGCGCGAGGAGAAGGAGACCGAGATGAAGGCCTCGGGCGTGGACCTCTTCGACGAGGTCGACGAGGAGGCCATCGCCGAGGTCCTCTCCATCTGGACGGGCATCCCGGTCTACAAGCTCACCGAGGCCGAGACGGCGAAGCTCCTGCGCATGGAGGACGAGCTCCACAAGCGGGTCATCGGCCAGGAGTCGGCCATCAGGGCCGTGTCGCAGGCCATCCGCCGCACCCGTGCCGGCCTGAAGGACCCGAAGCGGCCCAGCGGCTCGTTCATCTTCCTCGGCCCCTCGGGTGTCGGGAAGACCGAGCTGGCCAAGACGCTGGCCGAGTTCCTCTTCGGCGACGAGCAGTCGCTCATCCAGCTCGACATGTCCGAGTACATGGAGAAGCACACGGTCAGCCGCCTGGTGGGTTCCCCTCCGGGGTACGTCGGCTACGAAGAGGGCGGTCAGCTCACCGAGGCCGTGCGTCGCAAGCCCTTCTCGGTGGTGCTCTTCGACGAGATCGAGAAGGCCCACCCCGACGTGTTCAACACCCTGCTCCAGATCCTGGAGGAGGGCCGCCTGACCGACTCGCAGGGTCGCTCGGTGGACTTCCGCAACACCGTGTTGATCATGACCTCGAACCTCGGCACCGCCGACCTGCGCAAGTCCAAGCTGGGCTTCGGCACGAGCGAGGGCGCCGTCACGTACGAGCGCATGAAGGAGAAGGTCAACGACGCCCTGAAGCAGCACTTCAGGCCCGAGTTCCTCAACCGCATCGACGACACCATCGTCTTCCACGAGCTGTCGCGGGAAGAGGTCATCCAGATCGTCGACCTGATGATCAAGCGCCTCACCGTTCAGCTCCAGGGCCAGGGCCTGGGGATCGAGCTCACCGATGCGGCCAAGGTCAAGCTGGCCAACGAGGGCTACGACCCGACCATGGGGGCTCGACCCTTGCGTCGAGCCATCCAGCGCCTGGTGGAGGACCCGATGTCCGAGCGGCTGCTCTGGAAGGAGTTCCGTGCCGGCCAGATCATCCTGGTCGACGCCGAGGTCGATCCCGAGTCGCCCAATGGCGAGACGGTCATCACCTTCACCCCGCGTGAGGGCTTCGAGCCGCCGAGCCTCGAGATGGCGGAGGCGGCCGAGGGCGTCGCTCCCGCCGCCGAGTAGCCCGCCACCCTGCTCCACCCGACGTACCCCGAACTCGACGCAATGGCTGTCGGACTGCGACAGGCATTGCGTCGAGTTCGCGTCTTCCTGGCGGTGGGCGCGCTCGTCGCCGCGCTCGCCGGCTGTCAGGTCGACGCCAACGTCGACGTGACCATGGCCGAGGACGGCTCGGGTGCGGTCGAGGTGACGGTCTTGCTCGACGCCGACGCCGCCGCCCGGGTGCCGGACCTCGCCGACGACCTGCGCGTGCGAGACCTCGAAGCGACCGGCTGGGAGGTGACGGGCCCCACCGAGACCGACGACGGCGGGGTCGAGATCGTGGCCCGCAAGCCCTTCGCCAACGTCCAGCAGGGCCGGGCCGTGCTGCGCGAGATCGGAGGCCGCGGGGGGCTGCTGCGGGCGCTGACCCTGCGCCGGGACCACACCTTCGCGGAGACCTCCTGGGCCTTCGGCGGCACCCTCGACCTGTCCGGGGGCCTCGCCACCTTCAGCGACGAGGACCTCGACGCCGTGCTCGGGTCGGACACCTTCGGCCAGGACCAGTCTTCGCTCGAGGAGCAGCTCGGTGAGCCGTTGTCCGACACCATGACCGTGACCGTCACCGCCCACCTGCCGGAGGGCGACTTCGCCACCGACGGCGAGGTGCAGGGCGCCTCGTCGGCTTCGTGGACGGCCGACCTCGGCGACGATCCGGTGTCGATGGAGGCGTCGTCCTCCGAGCGCGACACCACGGTGCTGGCCCTCGCCGCGGTGTCGGCCGGCGCCCTCATCCTGCTCGCCCTGCTGCTCGTGGTGCGCTTCCTGCGGGGTCGGCTGCGGCGTGGTCGGCGGCACCGCGAGGAAGTTGAGGCCACATAGGTCTTTTGGCCCAAGTCGGGCGGTTGGGATGCCGATGAGAGGAGATGCCCCACCCGCCGCTCCGCTGCCTCCTCGCAGGGGTGGCCGCGGTCACCGGTCTGGCCGGTGCGCTGCTGCTCGGCGAGCCCCTGGCGGCCCCCGCCGCGGGCGCGGTCGGCGCCGAGGGCGAGCCCTCCGCCACGGACGGGGTGGTGGTGACCACCGACGTCACGTACGGCGCGGCGCCGGACGAGACGGGCGCCCCCGAGGTGCTGCGCCTCGACCTCTACGACCCCGCTGCCGTCCTCGGGACACGCCCGGCGCTCGTGATGGTCCACGGCGGCGGGTTCTCACAGGGCGACAAGGCGGACCCGGTGTATGCGGCCATGGGGCGTGCGTTCGCCGAGCAGGGTCTGGTGGTGGCGTCGGTCAACTACCGGCTCCGACCCGACCGGTACCCGGACTTCCCCGTGGCATCCCTCGACGCCCAGCATGACGTGCAGGCGGCAGTGCGCTGGATGCGGGCGCATGCCGGGGAGCTGCGCATCGACCCGGGGCGCATCGCCGTGACCGGCCACTCGGCAGGGGCCATCGCCGCACTGCGGGTGGGGACCCACCCGGACGATCCGGGCGAGAGCGGTACCCCGGATCAGCCCTCCGGCGTGGCCGGGGTGCTGGCCGTCTCCGGCTTCCTCGCCGATGACGTCGGCGCGGCGACGCCCCCGCTGCGCATGTTGCACGGCACCGACGACGTCCTGGTCCCGCTCGGATGGGCACACGACACGTGCCGGCGGTGGACGGTGGCCGGCGGTGGCTGCGACCTCTTCACCTACGAAGGGGCCACCCACGACGCGACGGGCTTCTTCGACCCCGCCGCCGCGGAGGTGACGGAGTTCCTGACCTGCACGGTGGGCGGCCC
>CAYYDZ010000125.1:0-2320 GCA_964470715.1 uncultured Microthrixaceae bacterium
GATCGCCGTGTCCGAACCCCGCGGGCGGGGAAAGGGTCCAGCGTGCCCCCCTCTACGCTTGGCACCGTGAGCGCGCCACCCGAACACGCGGGACGCGGGTGGCGACCCCTGCGAAAGCCGTCACCCGAACATCCGCAGGAAGCGTTCGTGAGCTCGCCATTCGCCCGCCTGGCCCGGGTGCACGCCTTCTCGGTGGCCGGCGACGCCCTCATCGCGGTGGCGCTGGCCAACTCGCTGTTCTTCAGCATCGACCCGCAGGCGGCACGGTGGCGGGTCGCTCTCTACCTGCTGCTCACCATGGCGCCGTTCGCCGTGGTGTCGCCCCTCATCGGCCCGGCCATCGATCGGGCGGGGGGTGGGCGCAAGTGGATGGTGATGGGCTCGGCCGCCCTGCGGGTCGTGATCTGCATCGTGATGGTGGGCAATCTCGACAGCCTCTGGCTCTTCCCCGAGGCGTTCCTCATCCTCGTGTTGGGCAAGGGCTATCAGGTGGCCAAGAGCGCCATCGTGCCCACCACCGTGCGCACCGACGCCGAGCTGGTCGAGGCCAACTCGAAGCTCTCGCTCATCTCGGGCCTCGCCGGCGTCATCGCGGTCCCACCCGGCCTGCTCCTCGCCAAACTGGGGGGTTCCGAGTGGGTGATCGGCCTCGCGGCGATGGTCTTCACGGTCGCGGCCATGGCCGCGACCCGCCTCCCCAACACCCCGGTCGCGCCCGAGCCGGCCGACGAGGCCGAGCGCACCGAGCTGCACAGCATGGGCATCCACCTGGCCTCCGGGGCGATGGGCCTGCTTCGGGGCGTGGTCGGCTTCCTCGCCTTCCTCCTGGCCTTCGAGCTCCGCCGCCACGACGACCCGACCTGGCACTTCGGCGTCATCGTGGCCTTCAGCGCCGCGGGCGGGCTGCTCGGGGCGGCGCTGTCGCCGCGCATCCGGCGCACGACGGACGAGGAGGACATGCTCATCGGCGCCCTCGGCGCCACCGTGGCGGCCTCGTTGCTGGCCGCCTGGGTGGGCGGCCTGTGGGGCATGGCCTTCATCGCCCTCGGCCTCGGCATCACCGCCGGGGCGGCCAAGCTGTCCTTCGACTCGATCGTCCAGCGCGACGCCCCCGACGCCAACCGGGGCCGCATGTTCGCCCGCTTCGAGACCCGCTTCCAGATCTACTGGGTGCTCGGCGCCTTCCTCCCCGTGGTGCTGCCCATCCCCGCCCGCCTCGGCGAGCTGATGGTGGCCGTCGCCGCGGCCTTCGCCCTCGCTTCCTACGTGATCGGGCGGCGAAGCGTCCGTGAGCATGCCAGCCGTTCGGCGTCGTCACGTCGCCGCCGACGTGAGCCCCAGGCCCCGGCGTCGGTGTCGACCTCGCTCAAGGCGTGGGTGCAGCACCTGCGGGCGCGCCGCCGCGCCAAGGGCGATGACCGGAGCGTCCCCCAGGCCGACGGCGACCCGCCGACCACCAACGGGACCTCCCCCGACGCTGCCCACGTTCCCGGGCTCGATCCCGTCCCGCCGACCACCCGTCGCTCCCATCGCCGGGTCGGTGGGCGATCATCACGGGCATGACCGACGGCGTTGTCGTGGGCCGCGTGGCCCGCCTGGCCCGCTACCCGGTGAAGTCCCTCCAGGGCGAGCTCGTCGAGCGGGCCACCTTCGGGCCCCGGGGTCTCGTCGGGGACCGCCTGCTCGGCATCGTGGACGCCGAGAGCGATTACGTCCTGACGGCCAAGCGGGTGCCCGAGCTGCTCGAGGCGAGCGCCCGCACGACCGCCACGGGCATCGAGGTGCGGCTCCCCGGCGGCGACTGGTTGCCGGCGCCCTCGGCGGCCGCCGGCGCGGCGGCGTCCGAGTGGCTCGGACGGGCGGTGCGCGTCGAGCCCGCGCCGCCGGACACGTCCCGCAACTACTCCATGACCTTCAACTTGGACGACGAGACCGCCGACGTCTTCGACTGGCACTGCCCGCCAGGCACCTTCTTCGACCTGGCCGACGTGCACGTGCTCACCACCGCCAGCCTCCGGGCCGCGGCGGGCCGCTACCCGGACGGCACGTGGTCGGCTGAGCGCTTCCGGCCCACGATCCTCGTCGAGGCCGACGGTGACGACTTCGTGGAGGACGCCTGGGTCGGTGGTCGGCTCCGGTTCGGGGACGCGGCCGAGGTCGCCGTCGATGAGCCCACCATCCGCTGCACCATGACGACCCGCGCCCAGGGCGACCTGGCACGTGACCTCGATGTCCTCCGCACGGTCAACCGCGAGCACGGCGGCAACCTGGGGCTGTACTGCTCGATGGCGGCGTCGGGCGACATCGCCGTCGGCGACGA
>CAYYDZ010000125.1:2420-7885 GCA_964470715.1 uncultured Microthrixaceae bacterium
AGCCGCTCGACGAACCGGTCGGACTCGTCGGCGGTGACCCGTCGGCGACGCAGTGCCTCGGTGACCATGTCGTAGGAGCCGAGGAGGCGAGCGCCCACCTGATCCATGACGTGGTCGACGTAGCCGACGATGACGGTCACCAGGGCCTCGAGGTGGGGGAGCAGTTCCCGTTGCGCTGGAGAACGGACCGCACCGAGAAGGGCCTCGGGGTCGCTCATCACGCCCTGGAAGTGGGACAGGGCATCGCCGCTGCTCGGGTCGACGTCGCCGAGGCGGGACTCGAGGGCGCCGGGGTCGGGATCGAAGCTCGAGACGTAGTCCGTGAGCAGGCCGTGGAGGCGCGTCCGCACGTGGGGGACGTTCATCACCGCGTGGTGGGCGATCTCGTGCAGGCAGACCCAGAGGCGCAGGTCGTCGCCCGGCAGGCTCCACTCGGCGCCGAACTCGTCGAGGTTGGCCACCACCAACAGCAGCTCGTCGCTCGCCGGTCGCGGCACGGGG
Source organism: uncultured Microthrixaceae bacterium (assembly GCA_964470715.1). Taxonomy (GTDB): domain Bacteria; phylum Actinomycetota; class Acidimicrobiia; order Acidimicrobiales; family DATDAH01; genus JAEUJM01. The sequence continues at coordinate 2,922 of CAYYDZ010000125.1, forward strand.
AGGTCGTACTGGCCGAACGATCGGCGCGACAGGTGGCCGAGCATCGAGCCGGCCGTCATGCCGAGCATCATCGGCCCGATCATGGCCATGAGGGGGCCGAGCCACGCCCCAGGGTCGCCGCCGAGAGGGTCGTTCTCGATGGGCGCGGCGTCGGCCTCGGCCGGGTTCGGAGTGAGCGAGGTGGCGAGGTGCTCGAACAGCGGCCTGTACGCGTCGAGGCTGTGCTGCACCCATTGGGAGCGGGTGACGGGGAGGATGGTGACCCCCCGGCCGCTCACCGACGGCGTGAGCCCGCTGGCCGCCGCCACCTGCAGCTCGGCGACGCGGGCGAGCTGCTCGAGGGTGATGCGCTCCATGGGGTCGACGTTCGGCTCGGACTGGCCGCCACTCGCGATGGAGAGCGCCAGCTGCCCCGCCGCCTCCCAACTCACCGGTCCCTGCTTCGACAGCATCTTGGCGAGGTCGCCGAAGAAGGGCATGCCCTTGAAGGGATCGTCCCCGAATGGACCGGGATCGCTCACACGGGCATCGTAGAGGCGTGACCTCCGTTGTCCTCACTGGCGCGGCGAGCGCGCTGGGACAGCGGGTGCGGGCGCGCCTCGACGCGGATCCCGAGGTCGACCGGGTCGTCACGCTGGATCTCGCCGACGGCTCGGACCATCCTGAGGCCGAGCTCAAGGCCGCCCTCGAAGGCGCCGGTGCGCTGGTGCACCTGGGCGGTACCGGCGGCGTCGAGCTCGACGGGACCGGCGCCGGTGGCGTGGATGTGGAGGGAACCCGCCGCCTCTTCGAGGCCGCCGGAACCGTGGGTGTGGAGCACGTCGTGGTGCTCTCGAGCGCCACGGTCTACGGAGCTTGGCCGAACAACCCCCTTCCCCTCACCGAAGAGGCGCCCGTGCGGCCCAACCCGGGGCTGGCCTACGCAACCCACAAGGCCGAGGTCGAACGCCTCGCCCGTGAGCTGGCCGATGCACACCCGGCCGTCGGGGTGGCGGTCCTGCGGCCCACCGTCGCCGTGGCCGAGGAGCGGACCGCGTGGCTGGCCCAGTCGCTGTGGAGTGGCAGCGGCCTGCGTCCCGGGGACGCAGAGGCCCCGAGCCAATTCGTCCACCTCGACGACCTCGCCGACGCCGTCGATCTGGCGTTCCGCGAGCACCTCCGCGGGGTCTACAACGTGGCCCCCGACGGCTGGATCAAGGCCGACGACCTCCGTGCCCTCGCCGGCCGCGGGCCAAACGTCCGTCTGCCCGAGCGCATGGTGACCAGGGTGGCCGCGTGGCGCTGGAAGTTCGGTCTCACCCCGACGCCGCCCGGCGTCGTCGCCTACGTGGCCAATCCCTGGGTGGTCGCCAATGACAAGCTCAAGGCCGCGGGCTGGTCGCCTCAGAACAGCAACGAGGAGGCTTACGTCTCCTCGCACCGCCCCACAGGGTGGGCCGCGCTGAGTGGCCGCCGGCGCCAAGAGGTCGCGTTGGTCGGTGTGGGCCTGGGCCTGCTCGGCGGGGTCATCACGGCGGTGCTCATGGTCCGTGCGGTGCTCAGGCACCGCCGCTGATCGCTGCGTCCCGGCGAGATCGGCCACCGGTTCGGTCCCGGGGGATCAGGCGCGCTCACCGAGGTGGGCGACGACGGCACCGGGACGGCCGTCACGAAGGAAGGTGATGAGGATGAGCGCGCCTGGCTCGTGGCGACGCAGTTCGACCACGAGGTCGGCCATCGAGGTGATCGTGTCGGCGTCGACCGAGGTGATGACGTCGTCGGGTGCGAGTCCGGCCTCGTCGGCCGGGCTGCCCTCGGCCACCGTGGCGACGCGGGCACCGCCCTCCAGTGCGAGGTCGTCGGCGGCGCGAGCCTCCACGTCCGAGCCCTCGATGCCCAGCCACGGGTGGTGGGCCGAGCCGGTCAGGATGATCTGGGCGGCAACGTCGCGGGCGGTGTCGATGGGGGTGGCGAAGCTGAGGCCCTCGCCTGGCGAACCCTCGGGGGAGGCGGTGGTGATGCCCACGACCGCCCCGCGCCGATCGACCAGCGCCCCGCCGGCCGCCGCTGGGTCGAGGGGTGCGTCGGTCTGGATCATGTCGTGGCGGGCCGGGGTGGTGGGACCGGAAGCCTCGACGGTCCGGCCGAGCGCGCTGACGATGCCCGAGGTGACCGGATGGTCGTCGCCGGGAGCGTTGGGCGCCCCGACGATCAGCGCAGGTTGCCCGACGGCGAGGTCGTCGACCGATCCGAGCACCGCGGTGGGCAACCGCTCGCCCGGGATCTTGACGACGGCGACATCCGTGAGGGCGTCGGATCCCACCAACCGACCCTCGAGGAGGTCGCCGTCGGCGAGGATCACCGCGATGGCGACGCTGTGGTCCACGAGGTCGGCACTGGTCAGCAGGTACCCGTCGTCGCGGAAGAGCACCGCCGAACCCGTCGTGGTGATGGTCTCGGCCCCGGAGCCGTCGGTGCCTGCACGGGTCACCTCGAGCCGGACGACGGCCGGGCCCGCGACGGCGGTCAGGTCGGCCACGGCGCCGCTCGATCCGGTCGCCCCCCCGATGGCCACCGGCAGGGTGGCCGTGGGAGCCACCGCGACCCGTTCCACCACGGTGCGCTCGACCCCCCCTCCGTCGAATCCGCCGAAGGCCACCACCGCGGCCAAGGTGAGCATCGCGCCGGCGAGACCCGCCACCGCGCCGACCAGCCATGGTGATCCGGTCCCGACGCGACGCTCGAGGGTCGCCGCGGCGCGAGGCGCGATCAGCCCGGCGGCTCCCATCTCGGAAGGGTGGCGCCAGAGACGGTCCTCGGGGGGGAGGGGTGGCACGAGGTCGTCCCCGTCCTCGTCGGGCCCCTCCGGCGGCAACATGGCGGCGACAATACCGACGCCCTCCTCCGAGGGGGCCGCGGGTGACGAAGCCTTCGGTTGCGGTCGTCGGCCCCTACGATGGGCCGGGTGGAGTCACCCGATGAGCTGCACGCCCCGTCGGAGGGCGACGACTGGGTGGGGCTGACCTCTGCCTCCCTCCCCATCGGTCGGGCGACCGATTGGGCAGTACGCCACGACTGCGGCGCTGTCGTCACCTTCTGTGGCACGACCCGTGACCACGCCGAAGGGCGCCCCGGCGTCACCGAGCTCGACTACGAGGCGTACGAGGAGCAGGTGGTGCCCCGACTGGCAGCCATCGCCGCCGAGGCCCGTCGGCGCTGGGAGCTCGGTCGCCTCGTGCTGCTGCACCGCGTCGGCCCCGTGGCCGTCGGCGAGACCTCGGTCGTCGTGGTGGCGTCTTCGGCCCACCGCCATGAGGCCTTCGCCGCGGCGCGCTTCGCCATCGACCGCCTCAAGGCCACCGTGCCCATCTGGAAGCGTGAAGCTTGGGACGGCGGCGAGGACTGGGGCGCCGACGCGACCCCCCTCGACGACTCCGACCTCCGCGCTCCCGCCCTGCCCATCTCCGCCGGACACGGCGCCTCCTCCGACTCCGCCAACTGAGAGAAACCCCGTGGGAAACCTCCTCTTCCTCCTGATCGCCGTCGTCCTTTCTGCCGTCGGCATCCTCATCGTCTGGGCGCGCCACCGCGGGCCATCCGGCGTCAACCACGGCGTCGACTCGTTCTCCGAGCAGATGCGCGCCATCGCCCCCGACCGCCCGGATGGTCCGGGTGTTCCCCGATCCGGCGGGCCCGACGGCCCGAAGCCCGGGCGGTAGCCACCCTGGCGCGCGACCTGGCCATCGACCTGGGTACGGCCAACACCCTGGTCTACGCGCGCGGGCAGGGCATCGTCTTGAACGAGCCGTCGGTCATCGCCCTCAACAACCAGACCCAGGAGGTCCTGGCCGTCGGCTACGACGCCTGGCAGATGATCGGTCGCACCCCGGGCCACATCGTGGCGGTGCGCCCGCTGCGCCAGGGCGCCATCACCGACTTCGACATCACCCAGCGCATGATCCGGTTGGTGCTCCAGCGGGTGGGGGTCAACCGCTTCAACCGTCCCCGAGTGGTCATCTGCGTCCCCTCGGCCATCACCGCGGTCGAGAGACGTGCCGTCACCGAGGCCGCCCGGCGCGCCGGTGCCGCCGAGGCCCAGCTCATCGAACAACCCATGGCCGCCGCCATCGGGGCCAACCTGCCCATCGACCAACCCATGGGGTCGATGGTCATCGACATCGGCGGCGGGACCTCCGAGTCGGCCATCCTCTCCCTCGGCGGCGTCGTCGCCCTCCAGGCCGTCCGGGTGGGGTCGTTCGACATCGACACCGCGATCACCCATTACATCCGCCGCGAGTACGGCATCGCCATCGGTGAGCAGACCGCCGAGAAGATCAAGATCACCATGGGCTCTGCCTACCCCACGCAGGACGAGTTCAAGGCGGAGGTCAGGGGTCGTGAGCTCATGAGCGGGCTGCCCAAGACGGTGATCCTCTCGCCCGAAGAGGTGCGAGCCGCCATCGAAGAGCCGGTGAGCGCCATCATCGATTCGGTCGTCGCCTGCCTCGGAAACGCCCCGCCCGAGCTGGCGCAGGACCTCATCGTCCAGGGAATCCACCTGGTGGGAGGCGGCGGCATGCTGCGCGGCCTCGACCAGCGCCTCACCGATGAGACCGACGTGCAGGTGCGCCTGGTCGACCTCCCCCTCGAGTGCGTCGCCCTCGGGGCCGGCCGGTGCATCGAGTCCTACGAGGCGCTGAAGGTGATGTTCATGGAGGACAACACCCGGCGCTGAGCGTGCGGCGCGCCGCCGCGGATGAACGCTGCTGAACACGAACGCAGTCGCCTGGGACCAACTAGGGTTCCCCCCGTTCGACGGGTGGCCGCACGATCCAGGGGAGGGGGGGACGCTCGATGGCACTGCTCGAGGTGGGTGACGTCAGCGTGCGCTTCGGCGGGGTCGTCGCCCTGGACCGACTCAGCTTCGACATCGAAGAGGGCAAGATCTGCGCTCTCATCGGGCCGAACGGCGCGGGCAAGACCAC
>CAYYDZ010000126.1:0-7813 GCA_964470715.1 uncultured Microthrixaceae bacterium
CCCCGCCGATGGGAGACTCGTCCCATGGGGACGCCGGTGGATTCGAGCGGGGCGGTCGCAGAGGCGGCCTGGAGGGGGCTGGCCGAGCGCCTGGGAGCGCTCCCCGAGCGGCTCGACGCGGCGGGCTTCCCCGACGATCCCTCGGCTCGGGCCGCCGCGGTGCGCCATCTCGGCCGCCACGTCGCGCTCGCCCTCGAGGCCGAGTTGGACCACGCCGACCCGCGGCACCCCACGCTGCACCGCTACGAGCAGCCGTGGTCCCAATGGGGTGCGCCGAACCCCGACAACGTCTACGAGCGGTGCGCCATCGACCCGGCCGCCACCTACGTGCTCCGTGGCCGGACGGCCGGTGTCCACGAGGCGCTGTTCTCCCTGGTCGAAGGGGACATGCACCTCGGTGAGGTCGGCGTCTTCGCCGAGGTGGCGCTCTCCGAACTCGACGCCGGCGCGGCGGGCGACCTCGAGCTCGTGATCGGCCCCGAGGGCACGCCGGGTGCGCACCTCGTCACCGATCAGGGGGCCCGTATGCTGCTCGTCCGCCAGTACCTGTACGACTGGGCCACCGATCCGGTCGCGTCGCTGAGCATCGAGCGGGTCGACACCGCCGGGATCCCAGCGGGCCCTCCCACCCCCGACGCCGTCGCCGCCGCCCTCGACCGCGCCGCCCGCTGGGTGGAGGAGTCGATCACCTACTGGGCGGCCTACGCGGGCGCCTCGCGGGACCTGCTCGAGCACAACACCTTCACCGCCCCCAACACCCCTCCCGGTGGGGCGCCGAGCATCGCCTACGGCGGCGGCTGCTGGGAGCTCGCCCCCGGCCAGGCCCTGGTCATCGAGCACGAGCTGCCCGAGGCCCGCTACTGGAACTGGTCGGTGCACCACCTGCACACCTTCGACTCGGGCGCGTTCCACGAGCGATCGACCAGCGTCAACGGTGCTCAGGCGCACGTCGACGGCGACGGTCGGGTGCGGATCGTGGTGGCCGCCGAGGACCCCGGCACGCCCAACTGGCTCGACACCGAGGGCCAGGCGTTCGGCATGGCGGTCTACCGGTACGTCGGCGCCGTCACCAAGCCCCACCCCGCGGCCCGGGTGGTGTCCCTCGGGGAGGTCGCGGGCGTCCTCCCGGACGACCATCCCGTGACCACCCCTGCCCGGCGACGGGAGCTCCTCGCCGCGCGCCGTGTCGCCGCCCAGCGGCGGTGGAGCTGACCGTGGCCTGGGAGGCGCCCCCGCTCCCCGACTGGGTGCAGCACCTGAACGCCCACGGCGACGCGGTCGGCGGGGCACTGAACATCGTGTCGCTGGATCCCGACGACCTGCTGGCGACCGCGCGCGCAAGCACCGGCCTCACGGACTTCGGCGCCGACACCTGGCGGCCGCACTACGCCGTCCTGGTCGAGGCCCTGCAGTCCGAGGCCCGGCTGACCACGGCAGGGCGCCTGGTGGCGCGCACCGAGCTGCTGCGCGCGCTGCGCCAGCGGCTCCTGCTGGCCCAGGCCTGGGCCCGCGACCCCACCATCCTCGACGAACCCGTCATCGCGCCCGTGTTCGTGGTGGGCACCGGCCGCTCGGGCACCTCCCTGCTGCACGAGCTGCTGTCGCTCGACCCCGCCAACCGGGTGCCGCTGACGTGGGAGCTGTTCCACCCCGGCGAGGCCGTCGGCGACGAGGAGACCGTGGCGGCCGCCCGTGCCGCCGGTCACGAGGTGCACGCCTTCTGGGCCGACCTCCAACCTGCCTACGCAGCCATGCACCACAACGACGGCGACGAGCCCAACGAGTGCATCTTCGCCACGATGCTCGAGTTCCTGTCGGACCAGTGGGGTGGCACCTACGACATCCCGACCTACTCCGGGCACCTCGTCGGCGCCGACCACACCGAGGCCTACCGCTACCACCGCCGGGTGCTCCAGACCCTCGGTCGGGCCCGGCCCCCGGTCGAGGGCGGTGGCTGGGTCCTCAAGGCCCCCAGCCACCTGGCCCAGCTGCGGACGCTCTTCGCCGTGTACCCGGACGCCCGGGTCGTTCAGTTGCACCGCGATCCTCTCAAGACCGTGCCGTCGACCGTGAGCCTGATGGGCACCATCCGCTCGATGCGCTGCGCCGACGTCTCGGTGGCGGGCCTCGCCCCGCTGATCTCGCTCGGCTACTCGCTCATGCTGGACGACACCATGGACGCCCGTGCCTCCGGGGCGCTGCCCGACGATCGCTTCGTCGACGTGCGCTACGCCGACCTGCTCGCCGACCCCGGCTCCACGCTGGTGGGCCTCTGCAGCCGGCTCGGTCGGTTGGCTCCCGACGACTTCGCCGTCACCGTGGCCGACCATGTGGCGCGCCGCCCCAAGGGTGCCCACGGCGAGCACCGGTACTCGCTCGAGGACATGGGCCTCGACCCGGCCCGCGAGCGGGAGCGCTTCCGGCGCTACCAGCAGGCCTACGACGTCCCCGACGAGACCTGAGGCCCGTCAGGCGACCTCGCCCGACCAGCGCCACTCGCGGATCTCGGGCAGGTCCTCGCCGTAGGTCGTCACGTAGCGATGGTGATCGATGAGGCGGTCCCGCAGACGGTCGGCGAGGCCGCCGGTCGACGCAGCGAGCCCGGGCACCCGCTCGAGCACGTCGAGCACGAGGTGGAAGCGATCGAGGTCGTTGCGCACGACCATGTCGAACGGTGTGCTGGTCGAGCCCTCTTCCTTGTAGCCCCGCACGTGGAGGTTCGCGTGGTTGTTCCGGCGGTAGGTCAGGCGGTGGATGAGCCAGGGGTAGCCGTGATAGGCGAAGACGATCGGCTTGTCCGCAGTGAACAGGCTGTCGAAGTGAGCGTCGGTCAAGCCGTGGGGGTGCTCCAAGCTGGGCTGCAGGGTCATGAGGTCGACCACGTTGACCACCCGCACCTTGAGGTCGGGCAGCTCCTGGCGCAGCAGGTCGACCGCGGCGAGGGTCTCGAGCGTCGGGGTGTCGCCGGCGCAGGCCATCACGACATCCGGCTCCCCGCCGCCGTCCGAGGAGGCCCAGTCCCAGATCCCGAGGCCCTTGGTGCAATGGCGCACGGCCTCGTCCATGTCGAGCCACTGCTGGTCGGGTTGCTTGCCGGCCACGATGACGTTGACGTAGTCGCGGCTGCGCAGGCAGTGGTCCGCGACCGACAGCAGGCAGTTGGCATCGGGGGGCAGGTAGACGCGCACCACCGACGCCTTCTTGTTGACGACGTGGTCGATGAAGCCAGGGTCCTGGTGGCTGAAGCCGTTGTGGTCCTGACGCCACACGTGCGAGGTGAGCAGGTAGTTGAGCGACGCGATGGGACGGCGCCACGGCAGCTCCTGGGTGACCTTCAGCCACTTCGCGTGCTGGTTGAACATCGAGTCGATGATGTGGATGAAGGCCTCGTAGCAGGGGAACCAGCCGTGGCGGCCGGTGAGCAGGTACCCCTCGAGCCACCCCTGGCAGTTGTGCTCGGACAGCACCTCCATCACCCGACCGGACGGGTCGAGGTGCTCGTCGGTGGGCTCGATCTCGGCCATCCAGACCTTGTTGGTGGCCTCGTAGAGGGCATCCAGGCGGTTGGAAGCGGTCTCGTCGGGCCCCATCACCCGGAAGTTGTCGGGGTTGCGGCGCACGATGTCGCGGAGGAACCCGCCGAGCACGCGGGTGTCCTCGGCGACGGCCCGCCCCGGGGCCGGCACGTTCACGGCGTAGTCACGGAAGTCGGGGAGGTCGAGGTCGCGCAGGCGCAGGCCGCCGTTGGCGTTGGGGTTGGCCCCCATGCGGCGCTCCCCCGCCGGAGCCAAGGCCGCCAACTCGGAGCGCACGCGGCCGGATGCATCGAAGAGCTCGTCAGGCCGGTAGCTGCGCAGCCAGGCCTCCAGGATGGCGAGGTGCTCGGGGTTGGTGCGCACCTCAGCGACCGGGACCTGGTGCGAACGCCACGTTCCCTCGATGGCGAGGCCGTCGACCTGCTTCGGTCCCGTCCATCCCTTCGGGGTCTCGAGCACGATCATCGGCCAGCGGAACCGCTCCACCACCCCCTCGACCCGTGCCCGCCGTTGGAGCTCGGCGATCTCGTCGTGGACCGCGTCGAGGGTCATCGCCAGACGGCGGTGGACGTCGAACGGCTCGTCGCCCGACACGAAATGCGGTTGCCAGCCATACCCCAAGAGCAGCGACTCGAGCTCCTCCCGAGGGATCCGGGCCAGGATCGTCGGGTTGGCGATCTTGTAGCCGTTGAGGTGCAGGATCGGGAGCACCACGCCGTCCGTGGCCGGGTCGAGGAACTTGTTGCCGTGCCACGAGGTGGCGAGCGCGCCCGTCTCGGCCTCACCGTCGCCGATCACGCACGTCACGACGAGGTCGGGGTTGTCGAAGGCCGCGCCGAACGCGTGCGACAAGCTGTAGCCGAGCTCGCCTCCCTCGTGGATCGAGCCGGGGGTCTCCGGGCTGGCGTGGCTGGGGATGCCGCCCGGGAACGAGAACTGGCGGAAGAGCCGGCGCAGGCCCTCCTCGTCCTCGCTGATGTGGGGGTAGACCTCGCTGTAGGTGCCTTCCAGATAGGTCTGGGCCACGACGGCCGGTCCGCCGTGACCCGGGCCGCAGACGAAGATCATGTCGAGGTCGCGCTCGCGGATGACGCGGTTGAGGTGGGTGTAGAGCAGGTTCAGGCCCGGCGTCGTGCCCCAGTGACCGAGCAGGCGCGCCTTGGTGTGCTCGGCGCGGAGCGGCTCCCGGAGCAGGGGGTTGTCGAGCAGATAGATCTGGCCGACCGAGAGGTAGTTGGCCGCCCGCCAGTGCGCGTCGAGGAGGGCCAGTTCGTCGTCGGTCGGGGCCACGGGCACGCGATCCTCGCTCGGACGGATGACGGTGTCGGTCATGGCGACCGTCCTACCCTGCCCGGGTAGCGGCCGAACCTCGGGAGTGCGAACGGTGGATGACGATGTACTGATCGCCAACCCGGGATCGAGCAGCCTCAAGCTGCGGGTGATCGGCCCCGACAACGCGGTGCTCGCCGGCCAGGACGGCCCCGAGCCGGGTGACGACCTGGCCGACGTGGTGGACCGGTTCCTCGACGGCACCCCATCCGTCGGCGCGGTCGGTGTCCGGGTGGTCCACGGCGGGCCGTCCTTCGGCGGCCCGCTGCTGGTCGACGACGCCGTACACGACCGGCTGACCGACCTCGACGAGCTGGCCCCGCTGCACAACCCGCCGGCGCGCGCGTTGATCCAGGTGCTGAGACGGGCGCTGCCCGACACACCGGTGGTGGCCTGTTTCGACACCGCCTTCCACCACACCCTCCCCCGGGCGGCCTCGGCGTTCGCGGTGCCTTGGGCCTGGACCGAGGAGCTGGGAGTGCGCCGGTACGGGTTCCACGGCTTGAGTCACGCGTGGGCGGCCAAGCGGGCCGCCGAGCTCCTGGCTCGACCCCTCGACGGCCTCCGCCTCGTCACCTGCCATCTCGGCGCCGGCGCCTCGCTGGCCGCGGTGCAGGCCGGTCGGTCGATCGACACCACCATGGGCTTCACACCCCTCGACGGGCTGGTGATGGCCACCCGGTCGGGGGCCGTGGACCCCGGGGCCGTGCTCTGGGCGCAGCGCCGCCTCGGCTTGGCGCCCGGCGAGGTGGAGGAGTCACTCGAGCACCACAGCGGCCTGCTCGGACTTTCCGGCCGATCCGGCGACCTCCGCGTCGTCCTGGAGGGGGCCGCCGAGGGTGACGAGCGGTGCCGGCTCGCGGTGGACGTGATGCAGCACCGGCTGCGCGGGGCCATCGCGTCCATGGCGGCCTCGATGGGCGGGGTGGACGCCTTGGTGTTCACCGGCGGGATCGGCGAACACGCAACGTCCGTGCGTGCTGCCGCCATCGACGGGCTCACGTTCCTCGGTGCCCAGGTGGACCTCGATGCGAACGCGCTGAGCGTCGGGCACGACGCCGTCATCAGCCCGCCCGACGCCCTCGTCGCATCACTCGTGGTCGTCGCCCGTGAGGACCTCGCGATGGCCGAGGAGGTCCGCGCCCTGCTCGCCCACGGCGGTTGAGCAACGCACAGCTGGCCGCGCGACCAACGAGGGGTGAAAGGTCGGCCATCCGCCCGGCCCCTGCCCACGGGCATCCGCGCGTCGGCGGAGATCGCGTCCAACAATGGGCGTCTTCTCCCGTCGACCTCCCGGAGCGCCCATGACCGAGTCCGTGGCCCACGCCGAGCAGCGCCGGACGTACGTGCTCGACACCTCCGTGCTGCTGTCGGATGCCATGGCGCTCGAGCGCTTCGACGACCACGACGTGGTGCTGCCGCTGGTGGTGCTCTCCGAACTGGAGGCCAAGCGCCACCACGGTGAGCTCGGTTACATGGCCCGCGCCGCCCTGCGCTACCTCGAGGATCTCCGCACGCGACACGGCTCGCTGACCGACCCCATCCCCCTCGAGCACGGGGGCACGCTGCGCATCGAGCTGAACAACGTCGACGGTGCCGGCCTGCCCGGTCCGATGCGGGACAGCTCCAACGACGCCCGCATCCTCGCCGTGGCCGACCACCTGGCCCACGAGGGCCTCGACGTCGTCGTGGTCACCAAGGACCTGCCCCTGCGCCTGAAGGCCTCGATCCTCGGTCTGGGCGCCGAGGAGTACCGCAACGAGCTCGCCCCCCGTGACGAGTGGACGGGCATGGTCGACCTGGACGTGCCCGCCTCGGTCATCGACGAGCTCTACGCCGAGGGCGTGGTCGACCTCGACGACGCCGGCGATCTCCCGGTGCACGCCGGCCTGGTGCTGCGCGCCGGCGGCAGCTCCGCCCTCGCCCGCCTCCACGCCGACAAGCGGGCCAGGCTGCTCCACTCGGGTCACGGGCTGTTCGGGGTGATGGGTCGGTCGGCGGAGCAGCGGGTGGCCCTCGACCTGCTGGACGACCCGGACGTCGGCATCGTGTCACTCGGCGGTCCCGCGGGCACCGGCAAGTCGGTGCTCGCCCTCGCCGCCGGGCTCGACGCGGTGCTCAACCGCCGCACCCACAAGCGCATCGTGGTGTTCCGGCCGCTTTTCGCCGTGGGCGGCCAGGACCTCGGCTACCTGCCGGGCAGCGAGAGCGAGAAGATGGCGCCTTGGGGCGCCGCGGTCATGGACGCCCTGGAGTCCATCACCTCGCCGGCGATGATGGACCGGGTCGTGAGCAACGACCTGATCGAGGTGCTGCCCCTCACCCACATCCGGGGCCGCACGCTGGTCGACACCTGGGTGATCCTCGACGAGGCCCAGCAGTACGAACGGCCCGTGCTGGTCACCGCCCTCAGTCGCCTCGGCCAGGGCAGCCGGGTCGTGCTCACCCACGACATCGCCCAGCGCGACAACCTGCGCGTCGGCCGCTACGACGGAGTGATGTCGGTGATCAGCGCCCTGACCGGGGACCCGCTCTTCGCCCACGTCACGCTGTCACGGTCCGAGCGCAGCCCCATCGCCGCCCTGGCCGCCAGCATCCTCGAGCTCCCCGCCCCCGGCGTCTGAGGCGAACGACCAGCCGTCCGTCGAACGGCGAGACTGGGTGCATGACCGAACTCGACCCCACCCACCCTGACGCCGCCATCGGCGCGACGGCCATCGGCGCTTCGGCGACCGGTGCGTCCGCCCTCGGCGCCGTTGCCATCGGCGCCCTTGCGCTGGGCGCGCTCACCGTCGGCGCCCTCACCATCGGCCGCCTCACCGTGGGGCGCGCCCGCCTCGGCACCGTTCGCATCGCCCGCCTCGAGGTCGACGAGCTGGTCGTCCGCTCACTGGAGCTGCTCGATCGGTGAGACGGGACGGCCCGCTCAGGAGGGCGCCGACAGTTCC
>CAYYDZ010000127.1:0-7793 GCA_964470715.1 uncultured Microthrixaceae bacterium
CTCAACGTCGAGGGCGCCTACCTCGAGGTGCTCTCCGACACCGTCGCCTCGCTGGGGGTCATCGTCGGTGCCCTCGTCCTGCAGGTCACCGGGTGGGAGTGGGTCGACGCCGTGGTCGGTGTGGCCATCGGCCTGTGGATCCTGCCCCGGGCCTGGAGCCTCGGGGGCCGGGCGCTGCGCATCCTCGTGCAGGCGGCGCCCCCGGGACTCGACCTCGACGCCCTCGAGGCCGACCTGGCGGCCGTGGCCAGCGTGGTCGAGGTGCACGACCTGCACGCCTGGACACTGACCTCGGACATGGAGGTCGTGTCGGCCCACCTCGTGGTCACGGCCGGCGCCGACCACCACGCCGTGCTCGACCAGGCGCGCGACGTGCTGCGGGCCGAGCACGGCATCGACCACGCGACCCTCCAGGTCGAGCCCGAGACCCACGAGGGCTGCGCCGAGGTCGCCTGGTAGAGCGTCACACCGGCTCCTCGTCCCTCGGAGCGGGAGCGGCAAGGTCCAAAGGTTTGCGGCATTCGGGGGCGGTCGGGCCAAGATGGCTCGTGGCCGGCATTCGGGAAGCGTTGACGGAGGCGCTGGGGACAGCGCTGGCGGCGGTCGGGGTCGAGCCCCCGGCATCGGGGATCTCCCTCGAGCGCCCCGCCCGTCGCGAGCACGGCGACTGGTCGAGCAACGTCGCGTTGGCGACGGCGAAGGCCGCCGGCCGCAACCCCCGCGAGCTGGCCGGCCAGCTGATCGACCACCTCAACGCGGCGCCGCCGGCCCACGTGGCCTCGGTCGAGATCGCCGGTCCCGGCTTCGTGAACTTCCGCCTGCACGACACCTGGCTGCACGAGATCCTCACCGACGTCGTCACCGCCGGCGCCGACGGCTTCGCCCGCCCCGACCTCGGGGGCGGCGCCAAGGTGAACGTCGAGTTCGTCAGCGCCAACCCCACCGGCCCGGTGCACGCCGGCCACGGTCGGGGCGCGGCCTACGGCGACTCGGTCGCCCGGCTGTTGGACCGCTGCGGCCACGCCGTCCACCGCGAGTTCTACATCAACGACCGGGGCGTCCAGATGGAGCTCTTCGGCGCCTCCCTGGCGGCCCGCAAGGCCGGGCAGGAGCCGCCCGAGGACGGCTACCAGGGTGAGTACATCAAGGTCTGGGCCGCCGAGATGCCCGACGGGGTCGACCCCGTCGAGTGGGGCGAGGAGCGGGCCATCGCCGACCAGCGCACCACCCTCGACCGCATGAACGTGTCCTTCGACGTCTGGTTCAGCGAGAAGTCGATGGTCGAGTCCGGTGCCATCGAGACCACCCTCGCCGACCTGCGCGAGCGGGGGGTCGCCTTCGACGAGGACGGCGCCACCTGGCTGCGCAGCACCGACTTCGGCGACGACAAGGACCGGGTCCTCGTGAAGTCCGACGGCGAGTACACGTACCTCTTGCCCGACATCGCCTACCACCGGGACAAGCTGGCGCGGGGCTTCGAGCTGCTCATCGACGTCTGGGGCTCGGACCACCACGGCTACGTGCCCCGGATGCGGGCCGCCCTCCAGGCGCTCGGCCAAGACCCCGACCGCTTCGAGGTGCCCATCACGCAGATGGTCAACCTCATGCGCGAGGGCGAGGTCGTGCGGCTGTCGAAGCGCTCCGGCGACCTCATCACCCTGGAGGAGGTGCTCGACGAGGTCGGCCCCGACGCCGCCCGCCTCACCTTCCTGCTCCAGTCGGTGGACACCCGCCAGACCTTCGACCTCGACGTCGTGGCCAGCCAGGCCATGGAGAATCCGGTCTTCTACGTCCAGTACGCCCACGCCCGGATCCACTCGATCGCCCGGGTGGCGGCCGAGCGCGGCGTCGTGCGGGCGCCTCTCCCCGACGTCGACCTCTCCCTGCTCACCCACGAGCGCGAGCTGGACGTCCTGCGCAGCCTCTCCGAGCTGCCCGAGACCGTGGCCACCGCCTGCAACGCCCGGGCCCCTCACCAGATCGCCACCTGGGTGCGGGAACTGGCCGGGCGCTTCCACGGCTTCTACCACGACTGCTACGTCATGGGCGACGGTGTGTCGCCCGGGATGACGCAGGCCCGGCTGTGGCTGGTCGAGGCCGCCGGCGTGGGCCTGGCCATCGGCCTGGACCTCCTCGGCGTCTCCGCCCCGGAGTCGATGTAGGGATGGGAGGAAGGTGACGGCGCTGCCGCGGGACCTGCTGCCCGACAACGCGGTCGTCGACGACACGGGCCGGCTCTCCATCGGCGGTTGCGACCTGCTCGACCTCGCCGAGCAGTTCGGCACCCCGCTGTTCGTCTACGACGAGGACCACATCCGGGCCCGCTGCCGTGAGGCCGTGAGTGCCTTCGGCGACGGCGTCGCCTACGCGGCCAAAGCCTTCCTCTGCACGGCCATGGCCCGCCTCGCCCACGAGGAGGGCATGCACATCGACGTCGCCAGCGGCGGCGAGCTCTTCGTGGTGCTCGCCGCCGGCGTGCCGCCCGAGCGGGTGGTGCTGCACGGCAACAACAAGTCGAGCGACGAACTGCGCCAGGCCCTCGACGCCGGTGTGGGCCGCATCGTGGTCGACTCGTTCGACGAGATGGACCGCCTCGAGGCCCTCGTCGCCGCCGGCGCGCCCGTCCCCAAGGTGCTCGTGCGGGTGACCCCGGGCGTCGAGGCCCACACCCACGAATACGTGCGCACCGGCCAGCAGGACTCGAAGTTCGGCTTCGGGCTGGCCTCGGGCGACGCCGCCGCCGCGGTGATCCGGGCCTCGGGCTCCGACGCCATGGACCTCGTCGGCGTGCACGCCCACATCGGCAGCCAGGTCTTCGTGGCCGACTTCTTCGCCGAGGCCATCGAGGTGCTCGCCCCCTTCGTCACCCCCCTCGGCCTCCCCGAGCTGTCCATCGGCGGTGGCCTGGGCGTGGCCTACGTCGTGGGCGAGGCGGCGCCCACCATCTCCGACTGGGCCACGTCGGTCCACCAGGCCTGCGCCGAGGTCGGCATCGAGGCGCGTCCGGTGGCCGAGCCCGGCCGGGCCATCGTCGCCCAGGCCGCGGTGACGCTCTACCGGGTCGGCACCATCAAGGAGGTCCCGGGCATCCGCACCTACGTCGCGGTGGACGGCGGCATGATCGACAACCCACGACCCGCCCTCTACGGCAGCGGCTACGAGACCTTCCTGCCCCGGGCGACACTGGCCGAGCGGCCGAAGACCGTGACCGTGGTGGGCAAGCACTGCGAGTCGGGCGACCTGCTCGTGCGTGACGGCGCGGTGCCCGCCGACGTGGCCGTCGGCGACGTCCTCGCCACCCCGGTCACCGGCGCCTACGGCCACTCCATGGGCTCGAACTACAACAAGTTGCCCCGCCCGCCCGTGGTGTTCTGCCGCGACGGCGAGGCCCGCCTGGTCGTCCGCCGCGAGACCTACGAGGACCTCCTCCGCGCCGACCTCTGACCCCCGAACCATCGTTCTGGGTACAGATCTCCGCTCTCACCGATCGATTTCTGGTCCCAGAACGGGACGGGTCGCCGTCAGCGGGTGGGGGCGCCGGCGCGGTGGGCGACGAGGAGGTCGTCCTGTGCCTCCACGATCACCCAGTCCTCGGTGTCGAGGATCTCCTGGAGCAGGGCGTCGAGCTCGGGGCTGAGGCTGAGGCGGTCGATCACCAGCCAGTCGACCGTGTCGGGGTCGTGCTGGTTCTCGTTGTTCACGCCCCAGTTCTGCTCCTGCCAGGGGTTGGGGAACGAGTAGATGTTGCGCCGGTGGGTGAGGTGGGGGACCAGCAGGTAGGTGGCCGCCACCGAAGCATCGTCGGGCGGGGTGTTGACGGCCCGTTGCAGCTCGTCCGCCCGCTCGATCGGCGTGAGGGGCCAGAAGCCCTCGTGGTAGTAGGTCGAGATCGGCGAGATGCCCCACGCCGCGGTGGTCGCCAGGGCGCACGCGGCCACCAGCCCGAGCAGGAACCGCCGCACCGCCAGCGAGCGGCGCCGGCCGATGCCTTCGACCATGGCGAGGGTGGCGCCGGCGACGGGCATCGCCGCGTAGTGAAAACGCAGGCTCCACGTGAAGCTGTTGCCCGACAGCAGGTTGACCAGTGCCTGCGGCGCCCCGATGAGCAGCACGCCCGGAGCGAGCAGCGGCGTGAACCCGTACGGCGCCAGGAGGTCGCGCAGGTAGCCCACGGCGTTGGCGGTCTCGAGCTGGCGGGTGATGGCGGTCGGGTTGGTGACGGCGGTGTCGGCCAGGGCCCACGGTGAGTTGCCCAGGGGGCCGAAGAAGTCCTCGTAGAACACGCCGCCGGGGCTGAAGGCGGGGATGATCAGCCGGGTGCACAGCGCGAACCACCCGAGTCCGGCCACGACGGTGGCGATGCCGGCCCGGCGCATCGTGGCGTCGTCACCCCGGTGGCCTCGCACGGCGAACAACAGCCCCACCATCACCGCGGCGAGGGCGATGTCCTCCTTCCACGCCACCGCGAAGACCATCCACGCCGCGTAGGTCCGCCACCGCTTCTCGGTGGCGGCGAGGAACGCCATGAAGAACGGGAACAGGGCCACGACCTCGGCGTGGAAGGTCTCCTGCACCATCCACTGGTTCGTGAAGTGCAGGAGGAAGGCGAGCGCGGGCACGAGGGCGTGCCAATCCTCGGTGAGCCAGTGCCGGCCGAGGCGGAACACCGGCACGGCGGCGAGGGCCACCGACCCCACCATGACCAGGTTGAGGAAGTTCGGGCCCGCGCCCAGCCAGTAGAAGGGCACCAGCACGTAGAACGCGAGGTTGACGTGGTTGCCGAACACGCCGAGGCCCCGGACGGTGTCGAAGCCGTGGCCGTGGGCCAGCAGCCACACCGCCTGGTCGTAGATGCCGAGGTCGAAGTCGAAGGTGCCGAAGCGCTGGTGGCGCAGCACCACGAGGCGGCCGAACACGATGGCGAACACCGCCATCGCGAGGAACAGCAGCACCCGCGGCGGGCCGAGCTCGACCATGCCGTCGCGGGCGAGGGTGGCGACGTGGCGGGGCCACGACCGCAGGGGCCGGCGCACCCGGGGCGCCACCGCCTCAGCCATCGCGGCGAGTGTAGGAGCGCGCCCCTTCCCGGCCCGGGACCGGGCCGGACTGGACCGTTGGCCGTGAAGCGGACCGGCACGCCCGCGCCGGGATCAGAGCGCACCAATGACACCGGCAACCCGCCCTGCCGGCCCGAGACCGGCGCGGAACGGCTGCGGGATCAGCGGGGCCCAGCCACTAGCGTGACCTTGTGGACGAAACGAAGATCCGGGTCGGCGTGCTCGGGTGCGGCAACGTCGGGGCGGCGCTCATCCAGCTCATCGAGGACCGCGGCGACGACATCGTGGCCCGCACCGGGCTGCGCCTCGAGGTCACCCGGGTGGCCGTGCGCAACGTGGCCAAGGCCCGGCCGGTCGAGCTGGCCGATGGGGTCGTCACCCACGACGCCGGCGCCCTGGTGGACGACCCCGAGGTCGACGTCATCGTCGAGGTCATCGGCGGCATCGAGCCTGCCCGGACCCTCACCCTCGACGCCCTGAAGGCGGGCAAGCCCGTCGTCAGCGCCAACAAGGAACTGCTCGCCAGCATGGGTGCCGAGATCTTCGACGCCGCCGACGCCGCCGGGGTCGACGTCCTCTTCGAGGCCGCCGTGGCCGGCGCCATCCCCCTCATCCGCCCGCTGCGCGAGTCGCTCGCCGGCGAGCGCATCACCCGGGTGATGGGCATCGTCAACGGCACCACCAACTTCATCCTCACCCGCATGACCGAGGACGGCGCCTCGTACCAGGAGGCCCTCGCCGAGGCCCAGAGCCTGGGCTACGCCGAGCGTGACCCCACGGCCGACGTCGAGGGCTTCGACGCCGGGGCCAAGGCCGCCATCATCGCGATGATCGCCTTCGGGGCACGGGTCGTGGCCGGCGACGTCTACCACGAGGGCATCTCGGGCATCACCGCCGCGGACATCGCCTTCGCCCGCCACCTCGGCTACGTGGTCAAGCTCCTCGCCGTCGTCGAGGAGATCGACGGCGAGATCGCGGTGCGGGTGCACCCGGCCATGGTCCCGTCGTCGCATCCTCTGGCGTCCGTGCGCGACAGCTTCAACGCCGTGTTCATCGAGGGCGACGCTGTGGGCGAGCTCATGCTCTACGGCCGAGGCGCGGGCGGTTTCCCCACCGCCAGCGCGGTTCTGGGCGACCTCATCGACGCCGCCGTGAACCTGCGCAAGGGCTCGTCGGCCCACATCGGCCGCCTCGGTCCCGCCCGGATCCGGCCCATCGACGAGGTGCGCTCGGGCTATTACCTGAACGTCGAGGTCTTCGACCGCCCCGGCGTGCTGGCCACCGTCGCGGGCGTGTTCGGCGAGCACGGGGTGTCCATCCGCTCGATGGAGCAGGAGGGTCTCGGCGACGAGGCCCGGCTCATCTTCATCACCCACGAGGCCTTCGAGCGCGACGTCGCCGCCACCCTCCACGACCTGAAGAACCTGGACGTGGTGGGGCGGGTCGGCAGCGTGCTGCGGGTCGTCGCGGACCGCTGAGGGTCGGGGCCGTGCGCTACGTCAGCACCCGCGGGGCCGCGCCGGTCCTGCGCTTCACCGACACGCTCCTCGCCGGCCTCGCCACCGACGGCGGCCTCTACGTGCCCGAGTCGTGGCCCAAGCTGCCCCACGGGCTCGCGGCCCTGGCCGACCGGTCGTACGCCGACGTGGCCGTGGAGGTGATGTGGCCCTTCGTCGAGGGCGAGTACGAGCGGGACGATTTCGCCGCTCTGGTGGCGGATTCCTACGCGACCTTCGACGACCCGGAGGTCACCCCCCTCTACCGCCTGCACGACGGGCTGTGGCTGCTCGAGCTGTTCCACGGCCCCACGCTGGCCTTCAAGGACGTCGCCCTCCAGCTGGTCGGGCGCCTGTTCGACCACGAGCTGGCCCGGCGAGGCGAGCGGGTCACCATCGTGGGCGCCACCTCGGGTGACACCGGCTCGGCGGCCATCGAGGCGTGCCGCGACCGCGACGGCATCGAGATCTTCATCCTCCACCCTGCCGGCCGGGTGTCGGAGGTGCAGCGCCGCCAGATGACGACGGTGTCGTCGCCCAACGTGCACAACATCGCCATCGAGGGCACCTTCGACGACTGCCAGGACCTCGTGAAGGCCCTCTTCAACGACGCACCCACGCGCGAGAAGCTGCACCTCTCGGCGGTCAATTCCATCAACTGGGCCCGGGTGATGGCCCAGATCGTCTACTACGTGCGCGCCGCGGCCCGGGTGGGCCACGGCACTCCGGTCTCGTTCGCGGTGCCCACGGGCAATTTCGGCAACGTCTTCGCCGGATACGCCGCCCGGCGCATGGGCGTGCCCATCCCGCAGCTCGTCATCGGCAGCAACCGCAACGACATCCTCTTCCGCTTCCTCGAGTCCGGCGACCTCGAGATGCGTGAGGTCGAGCCCAGCATCAGCCCCAGCATGGACATCCAGGTGTCGAGCAACCTCGAGCGCCTCCTCTTCGAGCTCTACGGGCGCGACGGCGCCGGCGTGGCCGAGCTGATGGACGCCTTCCGCGCCGACGGGTCGGTGGCCATCGGCACCGAGCGCCTCGCCCAGGTGGCCGAGGTGTTCGCCGGCGCCCGCTTCGACGACGACGAGACACGCGCGATCATCGAGGCCGAGTACGAGCGCGACGACGTGTTGATCGACCCGCACACCGCCGTCGGCGTGGGTGCGGCCCGCGCCTGCCGGCGGGACGTGTCGGTGCCCATGGTGGCGCTGGCCACGGCCCACCCGGCCAAGTTCCCCGA
>CAYYDZ010000128.1:0-7789 GCA_964470715.1 uncultured Microthrixaceae bacterium
AGGTGCTCGTCGGCCTCGGCCTCCCAGGTGCGAAAGCGCGGGCAGGCCCGGGTGCAGGTGGTGCAGCCCTTCTGGCCGTGGACGCAGTCGCCAGGCCCCAACTCGTCCTCGAGGTGGAAGGGCTTGTAGCCGCCCGCCTGGTGGTCGTAGCCGATGACGTCGTGGGGGCAGGAGATGACGCAGCCGGCGCAGCCCGTGCACAGGCCGGTCTCGATGACCTCGTTGTAGAGCTCGAGCCACTGGTTGGTCCACCGCGGCTTCTTGGCCGGAGTGGTGGTCGCGATGTCGGTCACGGTGCCGCGGTGGTGTCGGTGACCCCGGGCGCCGTGGTGGTCGCTCCCGGCGCCAGCGTGGTGGCGGTCGTCGTGGTCGTGGGGAACTCGGGGGTGGTGCCCGCCGATCCCCCTCCCGCCTGGATCACGCAGTCGGTGTAGAGGTCGAGGAACTCATCCGGCAGTTGGGCGTCGGGGTCGTCGGCCAAGCGCTCGTCGACCCGCTGGAAGCGGTCGAAGGGGATCTCCCGCTCGAAGCTGTCGTAGGCGCACTGGCACACGTCCTGCAGGTCGTCGCCGCCCTCGTCGGTGCAGGTCTCGATGAAGTTCTTCTCGACCTCTGCGTTGTAGTCGGACGGCTCGTCCTTGCCGCAGCCCGAGATCACCAGGGCCAGCGACACCACGCCGAGTACGACGGCACGACGCATCTTGAAGCTCTCCTGCGGGGTTCGGCGGCTACGAGTCGGCGTCACCGTACCCCGCCGACTGACCCCGCCCCCACCGATCGACGCTGAGCGGTGGGGGCGGAGCAGCCGTTGGGCGATGACCTCCCATCGGCGGCAGTGGCGCCGGCCTGAGGGGGCATTTGGACCATCTTCGACACGGCACTAGACCGAGATGGTGGACCCGGGCCTCCTGCGTGACGCGCTCACCATCGGTCTCGGCCTCCTCACCGGCATCATGTCGGGACTCTTCGGGGTGGGCGGCGCGGTCATCTCCACCCCCGGCATCCGCGCCCTCGGCGCCACCCCGCTCCTCGCCGTGGGCACGACCCTGCCATCGATCATCCCCGGCGCGGCATCTGGCACGGCCCGCTACGCACGCGAAGGCATGGTCGACTGGCCGGTCGTGGCCATCACCGCGCCGGCGGGCATCGTCGCCGCCGTGCTCGGCGCCCTCGCCGCCGACCACGTGCCCGGTGAGGGTCACCTCCTCATGCTCATGACGGCGGCGCTCCTCGGGTACAGCGCCTGGCGCATGTTCCCCCGCGACGCGGCCGACGTGGCAATCGCCGCCCCCGCCGCCGTTGACTCCACCGCCGCCCTCGCCGCCGACCCCGACCACCTCGAGCCGGGCGAGCCCCTCGCCGAGACCGATGCCGAGGCGATCGGGGCCGACGGCGCTCACGGTCCGAAGGTCCACCGGCCGCTCGCCTTCGCCGCCGTGGGCGTCGTCGCGGGCGCGCTCTCGGGCCTGCTCGGCATCGGCGGAGGCATCGTGATGGTCCCCGGCTTCACCCAGATCGGCGACCTGCCCGTGAAGCGGGCCATCGCCACCTCGCTGGCTTGCGTCGGGCTCTTCGCCATCCCTGGCACCATCACCCACGCGCTGCTGGGCAACATCGACTGGCGCTTCGCCCTGCTGCTCGCCGTCGGCGTCATTCCCGGCGCCCGCATCGGCGCCGCCCTGGCCATCGGCTCGGAGGACCGACGCCTGCGCCGGGTGGTGGCCGCGTTCCTCGGCCTCATGGCCCTGGCCTACGGCATCGGCGAGACGTTGGCCCTGCGGGGCTGAGGGCGTCTGCCCGCGGGAGGCGGGTCCCGGGTCGGCGTCAGACGGTCGCTCCGCCCTCGCTGAGGGCACGTGCCCGGGCGAAGACCGCATCGAGCATGGGCTCCGTGAGCTTCCCGGTGAAGGTGTTCTGCTGGCTCACGTGGTAGGAGCAGATGATGGTGATGCCCGAGGCGGTCACCGCCTCGACCCCGTGGCCGAAGCGCGGCCGAGGGCGCACCCCGAGCGCACCGGCAAGCACCTGGTAGCCGAACGCGCCGAGGGCCACGAGCACCTTCAGCTCGGTGAGCAACGCCAGTTCACGCTCGAGGAACGGACGGCATGCGTCGCGCTCTTCGATGGTGGGCTTGTTGGCCGGCGGCGCGCAGCGCACGGGGGCCGTGATCCAGGCGCCGGTGAGGCGCAAGCCGTCGTCTCGAGACACCGAGTCCGGCCGACTGGCGTATCCGGCGCGGTACAGGGCCCGGTAGAGCCACTCTCCCGAGCGGTCCCCGGTGAACATGCGGCCCGTGCGATTGGCACCGTGGGCAGCCGGAGCGAGGCCGACCACCGCCACCGAGGCGGACGGATCCCCCCAGCCGGGTACGGGCCGGCCCCAGTAGGTCTCGTCGCGATGGGCCGCCTTCTTCTCGGCCGCCACCTGCTCACGCCACGCGACGAGGCGAGGACAGGCGCGGCACGCCACGATTTCCGCGGTCAGCGCCTCGAGGGAGTCCACGAGGCGCAGGCTACGCATGCCACCGCACGTCCCAGGGCTGGGGTCGTGCCTGCCGCGACGCCGCCGGAGCGCCCCAGGGGCCGGGTACCGTGCTCGGGTCATGGCTGCGAAGAACGCCCCCCCGGGGCCCGAGCCCACCCTCGTGCTGCTGGTGCGCCACGGGCAGACGCCTACCACCGGGACCAACCTGCCCGGCCGGGCGCGCGGCCTCCACCTCTCCGACAAGGGCCAGGAGCAGGCGGCCGCCGTGGCCGAGCGCGTCCGGCCGTTGACCCAGAGGATCGGGGCGGTCTATGCGTCCCCCCTCGAGCGCACGCAGGAGACCGCCGCCCCGATCGCCAAGGCGGTGAAGAAGCGGGTGCGCACGAATCCCGGCCTGCTCGAGTGCGATTTCGGGACCTGGACCGGCGCAACGCTCAAGGACCTGGCCGAGCTCCCCGAGTGGAAGACCGTCCAGCGGTACCCGAGCGGCTTCCGATTCCCCCGCGGCGAATCCTTCGCCGAGATGCAGGCCCGCATCACCGGCGCCATCGACACCCTGGTGGCCCGCCATCCCGGTGCCACGGTCGTGGCCGTGTCGCATGCCGACCCCATCAAGGCAGCCGTGGCCCAGGCGCTCGGCACCCACTTGGACCTCTTCCAGCGCATCGTGATCTCGCCGTGCTCCATCACCGCCGTCTTGTACAGCACCACCGGGCCCGTCGTGCTCGCGGTGAACTCGACC
The DNA here is from genome assembly GCA_964470715.1 of uncultured Microthrixaceae bacterium. Taxonomy (GTDB): domain Bacteria; phylum Actinomycetota; class Acidimicrobiia; order Acidimicrobiales; family DATDAH01; genus JAEUJM01. The sequence goes on from CAYYDZ010000128.1 coordinate 3,227, forward strand.
GGCGGCGACCTCGCCGCACTGGCGCCTTCATGAGCGGGGCGGGGAGCGCGAGGCGGGCGAGGGCCCGAGCGGCCCGGCGACGCCTGGATCCCGAGGGCATAACATGAGCTCGTCGTTCCGTTTCGACGAACCCGACGTCTTCACCGCCGGCGCCGTCGGGGCGCCCGGGGCCCGCACCTTCTTCTTCCAAGCCGTCGAGGCCGGTCAGGTCGTGAGCTTGAAGTGCGAGAAGCAGCAGGTGGCGGCCCTCGCTCAGTACCTCGCCGAACTGATGGCCGACCTCCCCCCCGTGACGCCGGCCTTGTCACCCGCCCACCTGGGCCTCACCGAGCCGGTGGTGGCCGAGTGGATCGCCGGTTCGATGGGCGTGGCCTACGACGAGGCCGACGACCGCTTCGTCATCGTCATCGACGAGCTCGTGGACGAGGAGGAGGTCACCGAGCCGCCTGGCCTCGCCCGCTTCCGGCTCACGCCCGCACAGGTCGCGGCCCTCATCCCGTGGGCCGAGGAGCTCGTCGGCCAGGGACGGCCCCTGTGCCCCCTCTGTGGTCGCCCGATGGACCCGGACGGCCACGCCTGCCCCCGATCCAACGGCCACCACCGGCCCAGCTGACCGGGTGGGCGTGCCCGAAGACACCGACGACGTCCTGCGCTTCCTCCGCGAGGCCGAGATGGCCATCGAAGGGCGCATGCCGTGGAGCTCGAACGCGACGTTCCTCGTTGAGCTGCGACTCGGCGAACGGGTCGACCGCGCCGTCTACAAGCCCCTGCGGGGTGAGCGCCCGCTCTGGGACTTCCCGCCTGGCCTCGCCAAACGCGAGGTGGCGGCGTGGGAGTTGGCCCAGGCGTTGGGATGGGACGTCGTCCCACCCACGGTCCTACGCGAGGGGCCCCTCGGCGAGGGTTCGGTGCAGCAATTCGTGGATGCGGACTTCGAGCACCACTACTTCACGCTGCTCGAGGACGAGTCGCTGCATCCACAGCTGCGACGCATGGCGGCGTTCGACATCGTGGCCAACAACACGGACCGAAAGGGCGGCCACTGCCTGCTCGCCGCCGACGGCCACATCTCCGGCATCGATCACGGCCTCGCCTTCCACGAGGACTTCAAGCTGCGGACGGTCATCTGGGACTTCGGCGGCGAGCCGGTGCCTGACGACCTGCTCGCCGACCTCGAAAGGCTCGTGACGAGCGGCCTGCCCGACACGATGGGTGCTCTGTTGACGCCGGTCGAGTGCCGAGCAGTGCTGTTCCGGGCCCGCACGCTGGTGGAGGCGGGGACGTTCCCGGTCGACACCTCGGGCCGCCAGTACCCCTGGCCACTCGTGTAGGCCTCAGCCGGCCTCGACCACCACCGTCGGCCGCGCGAGGACCTTGCTGGTGACCACCCGGTTGCGACCCGATCTCTTCGCCTCGTAGAGAGCGGCATCGGCACACCCCACCAGCCTGTCGAGGTCGAGAGCGTTCTCCGGGTAGCAGGCGACACCGACGCTGACCGTGATGGGGACGGTCTCGACCCCGTCGTGGAGGCGCAGTCGAACACGCTCACCGAAGGCCGAACCACCCACGCCGGCCACACCGGGCAACAGGACGACGAATTCCTCGCCGCCATAGCGCGCGGCGACGTCCTCCCGCCGGGTGATCTGCTCGAGGCCGGCGCCCACCTCCCGAAGGACGTCGTCGCCGCGCTGGTGACCGTGGGTGTCGTTCACCGCCTTGAAGTGGTCCACATCGAGGAGCACGAGGCTCAGCGGCGCGCCCGTGCGCTGGGCTCTCGAGAATTCACGGTCGAGCGCCGCGTCGAACTCCTGGCGGTTGTAGAGGCCGGTCAGGCCGTCGTGACGGGCGAGGCGGTCGACCTCACCGAGCAGCATCCGGGTGCGCAGCGACATCGCCGCGTGCGACGCCGATTGGACCAGCGTGGCGAGGGTGGAGGTGGGCAACCCGCTCCACCGGCCCCCCGCCCACTCGGCCACGAGGAGGCCCACCGGTTCGCCGTTGGCGAGGAGGGGCACCGCCACGACGTTGCGGGCCAGCGGCAGCATGGTGGCGACCAGGGCATCGGCTTCGGGGTCCAGCGCGCGCACCAGCATCGGCGCCCCCGTTCGGCGGCACTCTCCGAGCACGCCCGAGACGTCGTCCGGCAGCGGCGGCGCCTCGAACCACGTACAGGCGGCATCGTCGGCCACGGCTCCGATCGTGCGCTCACCGCCGGACGCCAGCACGAGGGCACGCGGGAAGCGCAGGCGCTGGTTGACGTGGACCGCCAGCACGGCGCAGATCTCGTCGGGCCACTCCTCACGTTCGAGATCCGAGCTCAGGTCGAGCAGGGACTGGATCTGGCGCCGGCTGTGGTTCAGGCCTCGCTCGTTGAGCGAGGAGAACGCCGCCGCGCCGATGGCCAGAACGAGCAGGGTGGTCGCCCGGAACGCAGCCGCGCCGTCGACGCCGTTGTCCACACCATGGAGGTAGTACGCCACCACAGCCGACGAAGCTCCCACCATCAACAGCGCGTGCCAGATGGCCACCTTCAACCCCGTGCGGTAGGAGGCCACCAGGGTCACGGCGACGATGTGGAAGTAGATGAGGAAGGTCAGGAGGCTGTCCTGGCCTCCGGTCTGGGCCACGACGTAGGCGAGGAAGACCCCATCGACCACGAGGAGCGCCGAGACCGCCAGGAGGCCCCGCCATCCCAGCTTGCGCCTGGTGAGCTCCACCGCAGTGGTCAGCCCCGCGTAGAGCACCGCCGCGAGGAACACCGTCCGGGATGGATCGGGCACGAGCTCGCCCATCACACCGACCGCGATGATCACGCTGGCGGCGATGGCGAGGCGCGCGATGAGCAGGACGGCGAGGCGGTCCGACAGTGGGACCAGGTCGGGGTCGTGCTCGTCGTACGACGTCACTTGAACCTCAGGCGCTCGCCCTGGTCGAGCGGCGCGTCGGCAAGCTTGCGCTCGTGGCGGTCGGCCCGGTCCTGGAGGGCCAGGAAGGCGGCGATGAGCACCCCGAGGACCACCGGCCACGCGAAGTGGCGGAGGTCGTGCTCGATGGCATCGGTCAGGGTGTCCGAAGGGGGTCCCACCAGCAGCGCCGCGACCACGACCACCGAGGCGATCGTGAGGGTCGCGACGGCAGCCAGGAGCACCCTGCTCGTCATGCGGCCGACAACGTGACCGCTCCATCGGGTCATCGTTGACCTCATCGGCCCGCCGAGGCGGAAGTGAAGCGCCGTGAGCGCCGGCGGCCTAGTGCTGACCGAGCACCTGCGACAGGTACGGGTTGGCGAACGTGCCCTTGGGGTCGAGGCGCTCGCGAACGGCCAGGAAGTCGTCCCATTCGGGGTAGCGCTCCGCCAGGGAGTGCGCGGTCTGGTGGTGGACCTTGCCCCAGTGGGGCCGGCCGCCGTAGTCGTCCATGATCGCCTCCACGCCCGAGAAGTAGGGCTCCTGGGGCGTGCCTCGGTAGACGTGCACCGCGAGATAGCCGGTCTCGCGGCCGTAGGCCGGGCTGAGGGCGATGTCGTCGGCGGCCACCGCCCTCACCTCGACCGGGAAGAGCAGGGGGAGCCGCTCGGCCTGCACCAGCGCACGCACCCGGCCCAGTGCCTCGGGCACAGCATCGAGGGGCACCGCGTACTCCATCTCGACGAAGTGCACGAGGCGCGGGCTGGCGAACACCTGGTGACTCGGCTCGATGTACTCGACCCGACCGGCCGAGGGGAGGGCCTTCCCGAGGCGGCGCACGGCCGAGGGGCGCCGGCGAACCACCCGGTTCGCCGCCCCGAAGGCCACGTTGTCGTAGAGGATGCCGTTGCGCCAGCGCTCCCAGCGCGACCGGGGGCGAGCGGCCTCGGTGGTGCGGCGGTTGCGTTTCGTCAGCGCCCACCGGGTGTTCGGCACCCAGAACAACTCGAAGTGGTCGTGGCGGTCCAGCCACCCGTCCCAGTCGTCGAGCACGTCATCGACGGGCATCGGCTCCTCGACGGCGTGGAGGTTGAACGCCGGCACGCACTGGAGGATCAGCTCGGACACGAGGCCGAGGGCACCAAGGCCGACCCGCGCCACCCGGAGGAGCTCGGGGTCGTCGTCGGCGGCGCACGTGACGACGGAGCCGTCACCGGCGATGAGGCGCATCCCCACGATCCCCGTGGCGAGGTTCCCGAAGCGCCGGCCGGTTCCGTGGGTGGCGGTGGCCGTGGCCCCGGCGATCGACTGGTACGCGATGTCCCCCAGGTTCGGGAGGGCGGCCCCCCGCTCGGCGAGGAGGCGGTTCAACTCGGCGAGGCGGATGCCCGCCTGCACGGTGGCCCGGCACGAGGCCGGGTCGAAGTGGAGGAGGCGGCCGTAGTCGCGCAGGTCGACGAGGTACCCGTCGGTGCAGGCGATGTCGGTGAACGAGTGGCCGGCGCCCACGGCCTTGACCCGCCGCCCGGAGGCAGCGGCCCGCTCGACGACGGCGACCAGCTCGGCCTCCGTCCGCGGGCGCTCGACGGCGTGGGGCACGCAGCGCTGGTTGCCCGCCCAGTTCGTCCACACCCGTCGGCCCACCCCCGCACGCTAG
>CAYYDZ010000129.1:0-7754 GCA_964470715.1 uncultured Microthrixaceae bacterium
CCTCCACCAAGGTGACCGTCTCGGCCGCCGCGTCGTCGAGGAGGTCGGCGACGACCACCCCGGTGGCCCCCTCCTCGGCGAAGCGCACCGCGGTGGCGCGTCCGATCCCGTTGCCTCCGCCGGTGATGGCGGCGACCTTCCCCGTGAGCTCACCCATGGTCCCGTCCCCCCTCGCAAGGCCGCGCGCGCGACCCGATCGCACGGTAGTCCGAGGCGCTGGCCCCATCCGTCGGGCCCCTTCCGCGTGGCGCGACGCGCGCGGCCCGTGAGGCCAACGCCGATTCGCCCTTGCAACGACCGGAGATGCGGGCCATGATGAAGATCACACCGTTGTAATTACAACTGTGGTATGTAGCCATCTCAGGGGGCTCCCCATGCGAAGCGCAGCTGCGAACGAACTCGAAGATCAGGGCTGGCAGGACTACGCGAACTGCCTTGGCGTCGATCCTGATCTGTTCTTCCCTGAGCGAGGTGCCTCCACGCGCGAAGCCAAAGAGGTGTGCCGCGGCTGCGTCGTGCGCGAGGACTGCCTCGAGTTCGCCTTGGCCAACGGCGAGAAGTTCGGCATCTGGGGGGGCATGAGCGAGCGTGAGCGCCGCCGCCTACGGCGTCAACGCGCCCTCGCCCGCACCGAGGTCCGCCCGGCCTGACCATGGCGGTCGCGCTTCAGCGCCCGGCGACGGCCAGTCTCGCTTCGATGGTGCGGTCGGCCGCAAGGTCCAGCTGATCCCAGCGATCCTCCGGAGTGGATCGCAGCACCGCCTCGGGCACCAGGCCCACCAGTTCGGCGCGCGCGATCGACGCGTGGGCTGCCACCGCGTCCCACGCGTCGGCGGGCCCGACGTGGATCGGGTCGACCAGGTTGCACGACACCATCACGTGCTCGCCGACCGCGAGGCCGAGTGTGCGGATGGTGGTCGAGCGCACGGCGGCGGCGACGGCCTTTGCCTGCTCGAGGTCGGGTTCGGCCAACCACAGGTTGAAGGCCACCAAGAGCGGTCGGGCTCCTACCGCCACGGCGCCGGCGGACCGGTGGGCGATCGGCGGGCCCAGGTCGGGACCGAAGTCGCGGAAGGCCCCCCGGCGCACTTCGGGCAGCGTCCGCGACGGACCGTAGAGGAAGCAGGGAAGGTCCAAGGTGGCGGCCGCCCAACGAGCGAAGTCGTCGCGAGCCCGGAGGGCGTCGGACATGGTGGCGTTGCGCAACGGGACGAAGGGCACCACGTCGATGGCCCCGAAGCGGGGGTGGACCCCCTGGTGGCGGCGCAGGTCGATGAGCTCGACGGCGCGTGCGGTCAGCGCGCGGGGGGCGTACTCGCCCACCAGGGTGAACACGCTGCGGTGGTGGTCGGCGTCGGTGTGGACGTCGAGCAACGTGTCGCCGGCAGCGGCGGCCAGGGCGGAGAGCACGCCGGCGTCGCGACCCTCGCTCACGTTCATCACGCACTCCAGCACGGTCGGAGTAGGCTAGCCCCCGTGAACCTCGGCGCCCCCGAACTGCTGATCATCCTGCTGATCATCCTTCTGGTGTTCGGTGGGTCGAAGCTGCCGAAGCTGGCCCGCTCCCTGGGCCAGGCGCAGAAGGAGTTCAAGGCCGGCACCGACGACGCCAACGACGCGTCCTCCAAGGACGCTCCCCCCTCGGCCTGAGCCCCGGCGGCCTCCCCGGTGGTCCGGCGGGCCTGAGCGGGAACCAACGAGTCGGCACGGTCGTTCTCGTCGATGAGCCGGAGCGATGCTCCCGAAGATCGCATCCCCACCTGGGAGGAGGTCGCCCGTGACCACGGGCGGTTCCTCTACACGGTGGCGTACCGGCTGACCGGCAACCACGACGATGCGCAGGATCTGGTGCAGGACGTACTGCTACGAGTGAACCGAGGTCTCGCCACCTACCGTCCAGGCTCGCTGGAGGGCTGGCTCAGCCGCATCACCACCAACGCCTTCCTCGACCGCGTCCGGGCCAAGAAGCGCCGCCCCCTCGACGCCTTGCCCGACGATCCCGAGCGCGTCCTGCCCGCATCGGCGTCGGCGGACGAGGCGCTGGCCAAGGCCCAGCTGCCCGACGACGTGCAGGCGGCCCTGGTCGCGCTACCCGAGGACTACCGGGCCGCGGTCGTCCTGTGCGATGTCGTCGGCTTCAGCTACCAGGAGATCGCCGAGTCGCTGGACCTGCCCGTCGGCACCGTGCGCAGCCGAATCCACCGCGGCCGCAGCCGCCTCCGGGAGGTGCTGGTGGATGCCTGACGACCGTCTCGCGCACCTCGACGGCCCCGACGGGCCGCACCTGGGCGACGCCTTGAGCGCCCTCGTCGACGGCGAGCTGAGCCCGGCCGAGGAGGCCGAGGCCCGCCGCCACCTCGACGAGTGTGCCGACTGCGCCGACGAGCTGGCTGCCACGCAGGCCACGGCCGACCTGGTGCGCGGCCTGCCCGCGGTCGATCCGCGCTTCGGCTTCTACGAGCGCCTGCTGCGCCCCTCGTTCGGGTCGGGCTCGAGCGACCGCCGCAGGGTCCGCATCGCCCTCTCCGTGGCCAGTGCCGCGGCGGTGGTCGCGCTCGTGGTCGGGCTCGCGTCCAACCTCAGCGGCACCGAGGTCACCCCTGCGGTCGACGACATGGTCGAGGTCCACGAGGCGGGCTTCCTGCCGGCGACAGGTTTCGCCGCCATGCCGGCCGACGAGCTGGACGATCTCGAAGCACCGTCCGTGCTCGATGGTGGCTTCCGTCGCGAAGAGGTCTACGAGCGGCCCGGGGACCACCTCCTCGCCGCCGCCTACCGGTCTGGCACCGACACCCTCACCGTGTTCGAGCAGGACGGGGCCCTCGACGCCGAGGCCCTCGACCCGCAGATGGAGGCCATGGACGCCCACGCCTGGGCCATGGAGGCCGGCGACGGGCTGCACGCAGTGGTCTTCGAGCGCGACGGTGTCGTCTACACCGTGGTGGGGGACGCCTCGATGGCCGTGCTGCTCGTGGTCGGCGAAGACCTTCCCGACGGGCCGGACCCCTCCTTGCTGCAGCGCGCACGCGACGCCGGCACCGAGGTGGTGTGGACGTTCGGCCTCGGCGGCTGAACCGGTGTCGTGCTACTCGTCCTCGGGGTAGCCGAGGTCCCACTCGAGGCTCAGCAGCTCGCGTTCAGCGTCGCGGGCCACGCGCTCCCGGTTGCGGCGGAACTGCGGATCGTGCGGCGGGAGCAGCATCAGGCGCGCCATGACCCGGGTACGGAAGTCGTCGATCACCGCGCGGTCGCCGAAATCGGAGACGACCTCCCAATGCGGGGCCACCGGACCGAGGTACACGATGCGGACGTGGCCCCGTGGCGGCTGCGGCTCGACGTTCGGATCTGCCATGGACATGGGAGTCACCCTACCGGCGGGCCGGACTGGCGCAGATTTCTGCTGCGCGTGGGAACCTTTCGTGGTCGGGCGTCGTACTACTGGTGAACATACGGAGGTTCGATGGACACCACCTGGATGGCGATCGGCTACTGCAACGACAAGCCCCCTTCGCTGTTCTTCCCCAGTGACGGCGTGGGCGTGGAAGTGGCCCGCAAGATCTGTGCCGATTGCCCGGTGAAGGAGCCGTGCCTCGAGTACGCGCTCGCCGAGCGCATCGACCATGGCGTCTGGGGCGGATGCTCCGAGCGCGAGCGACGGCGCATCCTCAAGCGCCGCCGAGAAGCGGCCCTCGGTGCCTCCAACGAGGTCTCGATCCGCCGCTGACCGCGCTCCTCCCGGCCCGGTGACCGGGCCCAAGGGGGGAGGCCGGGACCGGGCTGCTCGGGCCTTCTCGGACCCGGCCGGCGCGTCCGTCCCGGGTTCGACGCAGATCCATGGCCCAGGGCACGCGATCGAGGCGGAGGCCTCGGTACTCTGTCGCAGTGGCCCTCGACCTCGCTGACCCTCGCGACGGTGAGGACGGCGCCGGGACCGAGCGGTTCTTGAACCGCGAGCTGTCGTGGTTGGAGTTCAACGCCCGGGTGCTGGCCCAAGCCGAGGACGAGCGAGTGCCCTTGCTCGAACGGGCCAAGTTCCTGGCGATCTTCTCCCAGAACCTCGACGAGTTCTTCCAGGTTCGGGTGGCCGGGCTGAAGGACCAGGTGGCCGCCGGCCTCAGTGCGACGACCCCCGACGGTCGTAGCCCAGCCCAGCAGCTGCTCGAGATACGCGACGTCGTCGAAGGGCTCACTCGGCGTTGCCAGCGGATCTTCCTCGAGGTCGTGGCCCCCGCGCTCTCCGTCGAGGGTGTGACCTTGTCGAGTTGGGACGAGCTCGACGAGGACGACCGCAAGTACCTGGTCGAGGTGTTCGAGGACCACATCTTCCCGGTCCTCACTCCCTTGGCCGTCGACCCCGGCCACCCCTTCCCCTACATCTCGGACCTCTCCCTGAACCTCGCGGTGATGGTTCGCAACCCGCTCACTGGCGAGACGCGCTTCGCCCGGGTCAAGGTGCCGTCGCTGCTACCCCGGTTCGTGGTGATGCCCGACGGCGAGCGCTTCGTCCCCCTCGAGCAGGTCATCGCCGAGCACCTGGAGCTGCTCTTCCCGGGCATGGTGGTGGACAGCCACGAGCCGTTCCGGGTCACCCGCAACGCCGACCTCACCCTCGAGGAGGAGGAGGCGGAGGACCTGCTCGCTGCCGTCGAGATGGAGCTCCGCCGCCGGCGCTTCGGCGGGGCGGTGCGCCTCGAGCTCGACGCGGCGATGTCGGCCGAGACCCGGTCCCTGCTCGTCAGCGAGCTCGACCTCGACGAGGACGACGTCTACGAGTGCGTCGGACCCCTCGACTTGAGCGGTCTGTGGGCTGTCCACGCCCTCGACCGACCGGATCTCAAGGACCCCCCCTGGGTGGCGGTCACCGAGCCCCGCCTGGTCAGCATCGACGACGAGCCCCTCGACCTGTTCGACGAGCTGAAGCGCGGTGATGTCCTGGTTCACCACCCCTATTCCTCGTTCACCTCCTCGGTGGAGGAGTTCATCCGCCAGGCATCGATCGATCCGAAGGTCCAGGCCATCAAGATCACCCTCTACCGCACGTCGGGTGACAGCCCCATCGTGGGCTCGCTCATCCGAGCCGCCGAGCGGGGCAAGCAGGTGGCCGCCCTCGTCGAGCTGAAGGCCCGCTTCGACGAGCAGGCGAACATCGCATGGGCCCGCCGGCTGGAGGAGGCCGGCGTCCACGTGGTCTACGGACTCGTGGGGCTCAAGATCCACACCAAGACAGCCCTCGTGGTGCGCGAGGAGTTCGACGGGATGCACCGCTACTGCCACGTCGGGACCGGCAACTACAACTCCAAGACGGCCCGCCTCTACGAGGACATCGGGCTGCTCAGCGCCGACCCGCAGCTCGGCTCCGATCTCACCCAGTTGTTCAACTTCCTGACCGGCTACGGCCGCAACGTCCAGTACCACCGCCTCCTCGTGGCCCCGACGGCCCTGCGCTCGGGCATCGCCGACCTCATCCGCAACGAGATGGCCGCCCCCGGCGGCGGTCGCATCGTCCTGAAGCTCAACAGCCTTGCCGACGCCGACATGATCGATCTGCTCTACGAGGCATCCCAGGCCGGCGTGCAGATCGACCTCATCGTGCGGGGCATCTGCTGCCTGGTCCCCGGAGTGACCGGCCAGTCCGAGAACATCCGTGTGCGCTCCATCGTGGGTCGCTACCTCGAGCACTCACGCATCTACCGCTTCGCCAACGGCGCTGGGCCTTCACGACCTCGCCACTACATCGGCTCAGCCGACCTGATGCCCCGCAACCTCGATCGGCGGGTGGAGGCGCTCGTGCCGGTGCTCGACCCGACCCTCCAGGCCCGCCTCGAAGAGGTGCTCCACCTGTGCCTCACCGACGATCGTCTGGCGTGGTCGCTCGGTCCCGACGGTCACTGGCAGCGCCCCGCGCCGGGCGGCGTTCGCAACGTGCAGACCCGCCTGCAGGAGCTGGCCATCGATCGCGTCGGTCGGCGCGAGCTGACGACGTGAGCACCCCGCAGAGCGGCGGGGACGAGGCCGCGGCGCAGATCACGGCCGCAGGCGGCCTCGTGTGGCGGCCCGCGGACGCGGCGAGCCACGACGACGACGGCATCGAGCTGCTGCTCGTGCACCGGCCGAAGTACGACGACTGGTCGCTGCCCAAGGGCAAGCACGAGCCGGGCGAGACCGACGAGGAGTGCGCCCGCCGGGAGATCGAGGAGGAGACGGGGATCATCGGCCGCTTGGGCCCCGAGGTCGGCACCACCCGCTACGTCGACGGCAAGGGCCGCGACAAGGTCGTGCACTACTTCGAGGTGACCGACCCCGTCGGCGCCTTCGCCCCCAACCATGAGGTCGACGAGGTGCGCTGGCTGGCGCCGGAGGATGCCCGGGCGCTCCTCACCTACGCCTACGACGCCGAGATCGTCGAGACCTTCGCGGCCGGACGGGCCGGTGCCACGGCCGAGGCGTCCGCCGTCGCCGTTCCCGACGCCGAGGTCCTCGTGGCGGTCGCCGCCCACGGCGCGAGCGCAGGCGAGGTTGGTGCGGTGATGTCGACGCCCACCCTCGCCGTGCCGACCGCCGGCGCGCGCCTCACCACCTACCGGCCCGCGCCCAACGACCCCGCCGACTGGTTCTCGGCCGACGAGCTCGCGCGAGCCCGCTCCTACCAGCGCCCCCTCGCCCGTCTGCGAATCGTGCGAGGCGCCTTGTCGGCGGTCGTCCTGGTGGTGTTCGTGTTCGGCGAGGTCGGCCCCCGCCTGCTCGACGCCCTCGACGTCACCAACTGGGTGGCGCAGCTGTTCGTGATGGTGGCCGCCCTGGAGCTGGTCTCCCTGCTCTACAACCCGGCCCTCGACGCCTGGGTCGACCTGAAACACGACAAGGAGTGGGGGCTGTCCACCCAGACCACCAGCGGATTCGTCGGCGACCAGGTGAAGAGCCTGGTGCTCGGCCTCGTCATGAACACGGTGCTCCTGGTGCCTCTCTATTGGGTGATTCGCACGACGGACCTCTGGTGGCTCTACGGGTGGGCGCTCGTCCTCGTGTTCAGCATCGGCCTGGGCTTCCTGTTCCCGATCGTCATCGCCCCCATCTTCAACAAGTTCACCCCCCTCGAGGAGGGCGAGCTCTCGCGGCGCATCGACAGCGTGGCCCGGCTCGCCGGAGTGGACATCAGCGGGGCCTACGTGGCCGACGAGAGCCGACGTTCCCGTCGCGACAACGCCTACGTCGCCGGCCTCGGCGCCACTCGGCGCGTCGTGCTCTTCGACACGCTCCTCGAGCACCCGCCTGCGGTGGTCGAGCAGGTCGTGGCTCACGAGATCGGGCACTGGCGCCTGCACCACCTGCGCCGCCAGATCCCCCTCGCCGCGGTCTTGTCGTTCCTCGTCTTCGGCTTCTTGAAGCTGCTCTCCGAGTGGGACTGGCTCTTCGAACAGGCCGGCATCCCCACCAACGGCTCGGTCCCCGCCATCGGCAACCCGGCGGCGCTCCCCATCCTGTTGTTCGGGGTGCAGGCCGGCTTCGCGGTGACCGGGCTGGTCTCGGGCTGGGTCTCGCGCGCCTTCGAGCGCCAGGCCGACCTCGAGGCCCTCGAGCTGCTCCAGCAGCCCCAGGTGATGCTCGACATGCAGCGCCGCCTGCACGTGAAGAACCTCGCCGACCTCGACCCCAACCGGCTCCGCCGCCTCCAGGCCACCCACCCGCCGGCGGCCGAACGCATGGCCTTCACCAAGGCGTGGGCCGAGGCCAACCACCTCACGGTGGTGCCCCCC
>CAYYDZ010000130.1:0-7662 GCA_964470715.1 uncultured Microthrixaceae bacterium
GGCGGGACCTCGACCCTTCCGCCCTCAGGGTCCGAGCGGCCGGTTGCCCTAGAGTCGTGGGCCGGTTCGCGCCGCCGCGCGTCCTGCTGCGAGGAGGCCCCATGTCCGAGCTGATCACCGCCGACCGCGCCGCGCTGGTCGAGCGCCTGTCCAAGCGGGTCACCCTGGTGGGCGACGCCCGCGACGAGATCGAGGTCATCGCGCCCTTCACCGGCGAGCTGCTGGGGCGCACGCCGGCGGGCACCGAGGAAGACATCGACGAAGCCGTGCGCCGGGCCCGTGCGGCCCAGCCGGCGTGGGCCGCGCTCCCCTGGCGGGACCGGGCCAAGGTCCTCCTGCGCTTCCACGACCTCGTCCTCGACCGCCAGGGCGAGATCCTCGACCTCATCCAGCTCGAGTCGGGCAAGGCCCGCCGCCACGCGTTCGAGGAGGTGCTCGACGCCGCCCTCACCTCCCGCTACTACGCCTTCCACGGCAAGGCCCACGTGGCGCCCAAGCGCCGGCGGGGCGCGCTGCCGGCGCTGACCCGCACCACCGAGCTGCACCACCCCAAGGGCGTGATCGGCTTCATCACCCCGTGGAACTACCCGCTCGTCCTCGGCATCGCCGACGCCCTGCCGGCGCTGCTGGCGGGCAACGCCTGCGTCATCAAGCCCGACCGCCAGACCCCGTTCTCCGCCCTGTGGGCGGTCGAGGCCCTCGTCGAGTGCGGCCTGCCGGACGAGGTGGTCCAGGTCGTCACCGGCCAGGGCTCGTCGCTGGGCAGCCCGCTCATCCAGCGGGTCGACTACGTGATGTTCACCGGCAGCACCGCCACCGGGAAGCTCATCGCCGCCGAGGCCGCCGGCCGCCTCATCGGCGCCTCGATGGAGCTCGGGGGCAAGAACGCCATGCTGGTGCTCGATGACGCGGACCTCGACACCACGGTCGAGGGGGCGGTGCGGGCCTGCTTCTCGAACGGCGGCCAGCTGTGCATCTCGATGGAGCGCCTCTACGTGCAGGACGGCGTCCACGACGAGTTCGTGCGCCGCTTCGCCGAGCGGATCTCCGCCATGGAGCTCAGTGCGTCGCTGGGGTGGGGCTCCGAGATGGGCTCGCTGGTGTCGAAGAAGCAGCTCGCCACCGTGGTCGACCACGTCGACGGCGCCGTGGGCGCCGGGGCCACGGTGCTGGCCGGCGGCAAGGCCCGTCCCGACCTCGGTCCCTACTTCTACGAGCCCACCCTGCTCGACGGCGTCACCGAGGACATGGCCGTGTGCCGCAGCGAGACCTTCGGGCCCGTCGTCTCCACCTACCGATTCTCCACGGTGGACGAGGCCGTCGAGCGGGCCAACGACAGCGTCTACGGCCTCAACGCCAGCGTCTGGACCAAGAACACCCGCCGCGGTCGCGAGATCGCGGCCCGGCTCCAAGCCGGCACCGTGAACGTGAACGAGGCCTACGCCGCCGCCTGGGGCTCGCTCGACGCACCGATGGGCGGCTTCAAGGAGTCGGGCCTCGGCCGGCGCCACGGCCGCGAGGGCATCGCCAAGTACACCGACGCCCAGACCGTCGCCGTCCAGCACCTCGTCCCCATCGCCCCCTTCGCCGGCCTCTCGGTCGAGAAGTGGGCCGGCCTCATGACCAGGGCCCTCCGCCTCCTCAAGCACCTCCCGGGCCTGCGATAGCGGCCCGAACCGCTCGTTCTGGCGCCTGATCTACTGGCCATGACCAGTAGATCAGGCGCCAGTTCGGTCGACCCCGGGTCACCTCGGGACGAAATCAGTGGTGCTCGCGGGGCGGGGCTGCTCGGATGGGGCGATGACGTCGGCGCTGCCCGAAGGATGGACGTGGCGGCGTCCGGCCCCCGACGACGCCGGCGCGGTGTACGCGCTGGTGGCCGAGAGCAACACCCGGGTGATCGGCCAGGCCGACTTCACGCTCGAGGACGCCATGGACGAGCTCTCCGAACCGTCCTTCGACCTCGACACCGACGCGTGGCTCGTCCTCGACGCCACCGGCACGGCCGCCGGGTACGCGGCCGTGCGCGCTGAAGAGGGGGCCGATCACGTCGAAGCCGAGCTCTACGCCCTCGATGACACGACCACGGCGTGGCTGCACGAGGCGGTGGCCGACCGAGCCGATGAGATCGCGCGGGCCGCCGGGCAGTCGACCGCGACGCTCGACTTCGCGATCTACCGCCAGGACGACCGCCGGCGCGCCCAGGTGGCTGCCCTCGGCCACACGATCGTCACGACCTTCCACCGGATGCGCATCGACCACGACGGCCCCGGCTCGGTGCCCGCGCCCCCGCCGCCGCCCGGCGTCGAGTTGCGCACCGGGCCCGGCGACGAGTCCTTCCGCCGCGTGGCCCACGACGTGAAGAACGCCGGCTTCGCCGAGCACTTCGGCTGGGTCGACCTGCCCTTCGAGCGCTGGCACGACCAGGTCGAGGCCTCACCCGTGCGGACGTGGGACCAGCTCTGGCTCGCCGAGATCGACGGCGTGCCGGCGGCCATGCTCCACGCCCACGACGGCTTCCTCGCCGACGAGGGCTGCGGCTACGTGAGCCACCTCGCCGTGCTGTCCGAATTCCGCGGGCGCGGTCTGGCCAAGCTGCTCCTCAAGACGGCGTTCGCCGCCGACGCCGCCAACGGCCGGACCGGCACCTTGCTGCACGTCGACACCAACAACCCGACGCCGGCGCTCGACCTCTACCTCGGCCTCGGCATGCGCCCCGTCCTCGTCATCGACGTCTGGCGCCGCCCCGGCACCTGACCCGCCGACGCCACCTCCCGCCGACGCCACCTCCCGCCGCGACCCGCCCCGTCGTTCTGGCACATTCGGCGAATCAGGACCGAGACGCAGGGGCGGGTCAGCGCCGGCGGGTGAGGTGGGTGCGGTAGTCGGACAGCCAGGGGCCGACCGCGCTGGTCGCTCGCCGGGCGCGGGCGGCCTGGCCCCGGGCGGCCACCACCGGGCGGCGGGCGTCGGCGCCGGCCGCGTAGGGAGAGTTGGCGAGGATGAAGCGGCGCACGACCGGGGCCGCGGCGCGGATGACGGCGAGGCGGGGGCCGAGCAGGCCACGGATGTCGTCGAGGTAGTCGGAGTAGTAGCGCTGCTGGTAGCCGAGGAGCGCCTGGCTCTCGTCGGTGTCGAGCCAGTCCGTGTAGAAGCGCCGGTCGCCGAAGGCCTCGACGGGCAGCGGCGCCACCCCCATGACCGCGAGGCTCTCGTTGAGCCAGTCCCGGTAGAGGGCCCGCTTGTCGGCGCCGCCGGCGACGTTGAGAGTCTTCCCCACCACCGCCTCGTTGCCGACCGTGGCGGCCAGTGCGACGGCGACGTCTCGGGGGTGGGTGAACTCCACCCGGGTCTCGGGGTGCAGCTCGAAGACGAAGGGGATGATGGGCACCAGCGCCACGGGCGGCGTCATGCCCAGGCGGAAGATCGTCCAGCGCAGGCCCGACGCCCCCACCAGCGCCTCGCACTCCACCTTCTGACGGGAGTAGTTGTCCTCGGGGTGGGGCGTCTCGTCGACCGTGCGGGGGCCCGGGGCGTCGGCGTTGCGCCCGTAGACCTGGGCGGTCGAGGTGAAGGTGAGGCCCGGCGGCGTCGCCGACGAGGCCGCCGCGTCGAGCAGGGCGCGCATGCCGCCGACGTTCACCGCGTAGGCGGCGAGCTGGTCGGCATCGGTGGCGGGCGGGATCACCGCGGCCAGGTGCAGCACGTGGTCGACGCCCCCGAGGGCGCGGCCGAGCAGCTCGCGGTCGGTGATCGAGCCCCAGCAGCGGTCGACCCGGGCGCTGAAGCCGGCGGCGACGGCGCGGTTCGCCTTCGACGGCAGGTCGAGGGCCCGCACCCGGAAGCCCCGGTCGACGAGCTCGGCCACGGTCGCGGCGCCGACGTTCCCGCAGGCGCCGGTGACCAGCACCATCGGCCTCATGCAAGCACCTCGGCGACGGCCATGGCGGCCTCCCGGGCGGCGGCCACCGCGAGCTCGACGTCGTCGGCGGTGTGGGCGGCGGACACGAAGAACTTCTCGTGGGCGCGCAGGATGCCGCGGTCGAGCAGGAAGTCCGAGAAGCACAGGTTGGCGAAGGCGTCGGCGGCCAGGCTCGACCGGTGGTCGACCACGGGCTGGTCGGTGAACCACGTGTGGAAGGCCGACGGCTCGCCCAGCACCTGCACGGGCAGACCCGCTGACGTGATCGCCGCGCCGACGCCGGCCATGAGGGCCCGACCCGTGGCCTCGAGCTCGTCGTAGAACCCGGGCCGGCGCAACTCGCCGATGACCGCGAGGGCCACCGCCATCGCCACCGGGTTGGACGAGTAGGTGCCCGTCTGCATGGTGAAGGGCAGACCCGACATGCGCCGCACCGGATCGGCCAGCTCGAGCAGGTCGGCCCGCCCACAGATGGCGGCGAAGGGCACGCCGCCGGAGATGGTCTTGCCGAGGGCGCACAGGTCGGGCACCACGCCGTAGCGCTCCTGTGCGCCGCCGAGGGCCAGGCGGAAGCCGGTGACCACCTCGTCGAAGACCAACACGATGCCGGCGTCACGGGTGATCCGCCGCAACCCCTCGAGGAAGCCCGCCGCCGGCACGAAGGTGCGCTGCATGGGCTCGACGATGACGGCGGCCAGCTCGTCGCGGTGCTCGGCGATGATCGCCTCGACGGTGGCCAGGTCGTTGAAGGGAGCGACCAGCACCTCGGGGACCACCGCGGCGGGGATGCCACCGGTGTCGGCCGCAGCCTGCGGGAACGGGGGCGGATCCCAGTTCCACTGGGTGCTGACCATGGCGTAGTCGTGCATGCCGTGGAAGGCCCCCTCGAACTTCAGGACCTTGTCCCGCCCCGTCGCCGCCCGAGCCAGGCGCAGGGCGAAGAACGTGGCCTCGGAGCCGGTGGAGTGGAACGAGACCTTCTCCGCGCAGGGCACCGTCTCGCAGAGCGCCTGCGCCAGCTCGACCGCCGAGGCGGTGAGGACGAGGTGGGACGTGCCGCCGGCCGCCGCCCGGGCCATCGCGTCGAGCACCGCCGGGTGGGCGTGGCCCAGCACGTGGGGCCCCGAGCCGAGGAGGAAGTCGACGTACTCGTTGCCGCTGCGGTCCCACAGCCGGCTACCGGCGCCACGCTCGACGATGAACTTGCGGCCGTCGTCCAGCGACGGCCCGCGGGTCCCCTCGGGGAACAGCCGGCGCGCCTCGTCGAGCAGCGCCGCCTCCTCCGCGGTGCGGGGCCGCCGGGGCCCCAGCCCGCTCACGACGCCGCCCCTCGGCCAGGAGCACCGCCGGCGCCGGACCCGAGGTCGGGGAAGAAGCGCTCGACGTAGTCGGCGAAGCGCTCGTGGATGGCGCCGGCGGTGAGGCCGAAGTCGTCCTTGCCGTAGGTGTGCTCGCCGAACTTCCCGGGTGGGTTGTCGGCCTGCCACGCCGCCATGGTGCGCTCGGCGGCAGCCGAGAACGGCTCGTCGAAGTGGTCGTAGATGGCCGCAACCGTGCCCATGGGGTCGGCCAGCAGGTCGTCGAACCACACGTCGTGGAACTGGTCCTCCCGGCCGGCCCGGGCGGCCAGCCCACGGGTCATCGCTTCGGACCACACGTCGAGCTGGTGCTGGGCGAACTGCTCTCGGTCGGGCGGCACCTCCTGGAGGGTGCGGAAGCCCTCGCACAGCCCCACGTAGGACGCCAGCACCGCGGCCGGGTCCCGGTGGGTCCAGACGATGCAGGCGTCGGGGTACACCTCGAGCAGGGCGTCGATGTGGCGGATGTGCACCGGGTACTTGAGCAGCCACCGGGTGCCGACGTCGTACGAGCCCACCAGCTGCACCAGCTTCTTGTGGCGCCGGTACGGCTCGACGTGGTGGTGCGACCGGTACCACTCGGCGTAGGTGGGAACGGTGCTGGCCACCTCGAAGTAGTCGTCGGTGAAGCTCTGGGCCAGGAAATGGCGGCACTCCTCGGGGCCCGGCGCGGTCATGTGGTGGATGGACTCGAGCTTCTCGCCGCCCAGGTAGATCATGCGCAGCTCGGACTCGGTGGCGGCGAAGTCGTACGCCGCCTCCCACGAGTGCCGGGGCGGGCGGGGCTGCGGGTGGGTCGCCAACCAGTAGGCCAGGCACTGGGTGTCGGGGTTGGACCCCATCAGGTAGTGGAGCGCGGTGCTGCCGGTGCGCACGAGGCCGGTGATGATGATGGGGCGCTCGATGGGCACGTCGAGCGCCGACGGACGCAGCGTCCACCACCGCTCGGCCCGGAGGCGGCCCCGCAGGATGTTGACCAGGAAGTACTCGGCCATGACCTTGCCGGTGCGGGTGAAGCGGGCCTCGTGGTCGTAGCTGTCGAGCAGGATGCGGAGGGGCACGAGGTAGTCGTCCTCGCCGAAGTCGTCGGCGCCGCCCTCGCAGGCGATGGCCCGCTCGTGCAGCTCCTGCTCGCGGTCGGCCCACCGCGGGATCGCCATGACCGCCGAGTGTACGAGTGCACCGTTCCCCCGGCGTTCGGCTTGACTGAGGTGATGGACGAGACGCTGCGGAGCGGAGCGGAGCAGCACCACCGCCCGCTACCGGATCCCGAAGGGGCGCCGACGGGGGAGGCGCAAGCCGGCATGCCGGTCCACGCCGACGCACCCGAGTGGTTTCGGCGGGCGCTGGCGGTGCCGTTCGAGGATCGGACCGTCGACGTCGAGGGCTGCCCCGTCCACTACCTCGCCTGGGGCGAGCCCGGGCGGCGGGGCCTGGTGTTCGTCCACGGCGGCGGCGCCCACGCCCACTGGTGGACCCACGTGGCTGCTGCCTTCGCCGGGCAGTTCCGCGTGGTGGCGGTCGACCTGTCGGGTCACGGCGACAGCGGCCACCGTGACGGGTACGCCCTCGAGCAGTGGACCCACGAGGTCATCGCCGCCGCCGGCGACGGTGAGATCGCCGGCCACCCCGTGATCGTCGGCCACAGCATGGGCGGCTTCGTCACCATGGCCACGGCCTCGCTCCACGCCGACCGCGTCGCCGGCGTGGTGATCTGCGACTCGCCGGTCAGCGAGCCCGATCCCGAGATCGCGTCGTTCCGCCTCAACGAGGCCTTCGGACGCCCCCGTACCTACGCCAGCGTCGACGAGGCCTTGGCCCGCTTCCGCACCGTGCCCGCCCAGGAGCACTACCTCGACTACGTGATGGACCACGTCGGCCGGCGGTCGATGAAGCCCACCGACGGCGGGTGGCAGTGGAAGTTCGACCGGCGCATCTTCAGCCAGTTCAGCCAGGGCATGCGCTCGATCGCGCTCCCCTACCTCGCCTCGATCACCTGCCGCTTCGCGCTCCTCCGCTCGGAGAACGGCCTCGTCACCGAGACCATCGGCGAGTCGATGTACGAGAAGCTCGGGCGCGTCGCGCCGGTGATCGAGATCCCCGAGGCCGGCCACCACGCGATGCTCGACCAGCCCCTCATCCTGCTGACCGCCCTGCGCACCCTGCTCGCGGACTGGGACCACTCCGAGCCCCTCACCAGGCACTGACCCGCCCCTCGAACCCCCCGACCGACTGGCCCGCCCGCCGTTAAGGTCGAGCCGTGTCCGACGTCATCGTCACCGAGGGCCTGACCAAGGTCTACCCGGGTGGGGTCACGGCCGTCGACGGCCTCGACCTGCGGGTACGGGAGGGTGAGATCTTCGGCCTGCTCGGCCCGAACGG
>CAYYDZ010000131.1:0-2300 GCA_964470715.1 uncultured Microthrixaceae bacterium
AGACCAACGACATCGCGGGTGACGGCACCACCACCGCCACCGTGCTGGCCCAGGCCATGGTGAAGGAAGGCCTCCGCAACGTGGCCGCCGGCGCCAACCCGATGAGCCTCAAGAAGGGCATCGAGAAGGCCGTCGCCGCCGCCGTCGAGTCCCTGGCCGAGCAGGCCAAGGAGATCGACGAGAAGTCGGAGATCGCCCAGGTCGCCGCCATCTCGGCCGCCGACCCGGCCATCGGCAAGGTCATCGCCGACGCCATCGACAAGGTGGGCAAGGACGGCGTGGTCACCGTCGAGGAGTCGAACACCTTCGGCATGGACCTCGACTTCACCGAGGGCATGCAGTTCGACAAGGGCTACCTGTCGCCGTACTTCGTCACCGACGCCGAGCGCCAGGAAGCGGTCCTCGACGACCCGTACATCCTGTTCATGAACGGCAAGATCGGGTCCGTCCAGGACCTGCTTCCCGTCCTCGAGAAGGTCATGCAGAGCGGCAAGCAGCTGCTCATCGTGGCCGAGGACGTGGAGGGCGAGGCCCTCGCCACGCTGGTGGTCAACAAGATCCGCGGCACCTTCCACGCCGCCGCGGTCAAGGCCCCCGGCTTCGGCGAGCGCCGCAAGGCCATGCTCCAGGACATGGCGGTGCTCACCGGCGGTCAGGTCATCTCCGAGGAGATCGGCCTCAAGCTGGACAACACCACCCTCGACCTGCTGGGTCGCGCCCGCAAGGTGAACATCACCAAGGACACCACCACCATCGTGGAGGGTGCCGGCGAGAAGGCGGACGTCGAAGGTCGCATCGCCCAGATCCGGCGTGAGATCGAAGAGAGCGACTCCGACTGGGACCGCGAGAAGCTCCAGGAGCGCCTCGCCAAGCTGGCCGGCGGCGTCGCCGTCGTCCAGGTCGGTGCCGCCACCGAGGTGGAGCTCAAGGAGAAGAAGCACCGCATCGAAGACGCCCTGTCGGCCACCCGGGCCGCGATCGAGGAGGGTGTGGTCGCCGGCGGCGGCACCGCCCTGCTCCGCACGCGGGAGTCGGTGGAGAAGGTGGTCAAGAAGCTGAAGGACGACGAGTCGACCGGCGCCAAGTTGGTGCTCACCAGCCTCGACGCCCCGGCCCGCCTGATCGCCGAGAACGCCGGCCACGAGGGCTCCGTCGTCGTGCGCCAGACCATGGGCGAGATCGGCCCCATCGGGTTCAACGCCGCCACCGGCGAGTTCGAGGACCTCATCAAGGCCGGCGTGATCGACCCCGCCAAGGTGACCCGGGCGGCGCTGCAGAACGCAGCGTCGATCGCGGCCATGCTCCTGACCACCGAGGCCCTCGTCGCCGACAAGCCCGAGGACGAGTCGGCCATGCCGGCGATGCCCGGCGGCGGCATGGGTGGCATGGGAGGCATGGGCGGGATGATGTGATTTCCTTTTCGGGACGCGGGTGACCGCTCCCGGCGGGTCCTGTCACCGATCCGGTATCCGAGAATCGCCACGGAAAGGCACTGTGGCGATCTCTCGGACCCTCCGGATCGGCGCCACCCCCCGGGAGCTCGTTCCTCGGCCCGGGAACCACATCACCACCCCTGCTCATTCCTGAGTCTGGAAGAGCGCCGGCCCTTCGGGCCGGCGCTCTTCGGGTTTAGCCGTGTCGTGCACCGTCTACGGTGGCGGCATGGAGACGGAGACTGCAGAGATCGAGATCGACGCCTCGCCGGCGGATGTGTGGGCGGTGGCGGGGGACTTCGGGGGGATCGGGTGGATGCCGGGGATCGACAGCGTCACCGTCGAAGGCGACGTGCGCACCATCGCCATGATGGGCATGGAGATCAAGGAGCAGTTGGTGTCGCGCGACGACGCCGCCCGCGCCATCACCTACGCGATCGTCGACGGGCCGGTGCCGGTCGAGTCGCACCAGGCCACCATCACCGTGCACGACGCCGGCGCGGGCTCGCGGGTGACGTGGGAGGTCTCGGTCGAGCCCGAGGGCGCGGCCCTGTTCAAGGACATCTACCAGGGGTCGCTCGGCGCCCTCAAGGAGCGTCTGGAGGGCTGAGCTCTCCTTCGGTCTCCTCCTCGACGACCGCCTCGACCGCGGTCTCCTCGGTCGAGGCGAGGAGGCGGCCGGTCTTGCGCCGCACCCGCCCCAGGTTGCCCACGAGGGCGGCCACGAGGGTCACCAGGAAGATCTGGCCCATCAGGGCCTCGACCATCGCGACCGAGCGGGCCACCTGGCC
Source organism: uncultured Microthrixaceae bacterium (assembly GCA_964470715.1). Classification (GTDB taxonomy): domain Bacteria; phylum Actinomycetota; class Acidimicrobiia; order Acidimicrobiales; family DATDAH01; genus JAEUJM01. The sequence continues at coordinate 2,225 of CAYYDZ010000131.1, forward strand.
CACCGGCACGATGTCGCCGTAGCCGAGCGTGGCCAGGGTGACGTAGCTGAAGTAGAGCAGCCCGAACTGCGGGCTC
>CAYYDZ010000131.1:2400-7479 GCA_964470715.1 uncultured Microthrixaceae bacterium
GGGTCTTCGAGACGCGCCCCACGAGGCCCGATGGTGGCACACCCGCCGGTACGATCGGCGCCCATGGACCAGCGCCCGCCGCCCGACCCCGCCAAGCTCCTCTCGTACTGGATGGAGTGGGAGAAGGGCGACACCACCCCGGGCACGGTCATGAAGAACCTCAAGGTCGGCGGTCTGCGGGAGCTCCTCGAGGCCATGGTCGAGCCGCCCACGCCCTGATGGCGGCCCCTCGGGGCGGATCGCAGGTCATCCCCCGCCCCGCCGACGTCCGTCCCGGCCCGCCGGCGCCGTGGTCGGGGCTCCCCGGCGAGCAGCGTCGTCCCCCGCTGGCCCACGTGGTCGAGGCCGTCCGCGGCCTCGGGCCACCCCGCCCCATCGCCGGCGGCGCCCCGCCCGGAGCCCGCCCGTCCGCGGTGCTGGTGCCGCTCTACGAGGCCGACGGGGAGACTGTCGTGGTGCTCACCCGTCGCGCACAGCACCTGCGCTCCCACAAGGGCGAGGTGAGCTTCCCGGGCGGGCGCCAGGAACCGGGGGAGCACCCCACGGAGACGGCGCTTCGTGAGGCGGAGGAGGAGACCGCGCTCGACCCGGGCGCGGTCGAGGTGGTCGGCGAGCTCGACCCGCTGGCGACGTTCTCCAGCCAGTCGCTCATCGTGCCCGTCGTGGGCCGCCTCGCCGGTCGCCCCGAGCTGACCGCGCACGAGGCCGAGGTGGAGGCCATCCTCCACGTGCCCCTGTCCGAGCTGTTGCACGAGGACGCCTACCGCGAGGAGCTCTGGCGCTTCCCGCAGGGCTACCACCCCCTCTACTTCTTCGAGATCCCGGGCGACACCATCTGGGGTGCCACCGCCCGGCTCCTCCACCAGCTGCTGTCGATCGTGACGGGGACGGGACGATGAGCGACGCTCCTGCGGGCGGCGAGCCGCCGGGCTTCCACATGACGCCGGACGAGTTCCGCCGGCGGGGCTACGAGGTCGTCGACTGGATCGCCCGCTACCTGGAAGGCGTCGAAGACCGGCCGGTGCTGTCCCAGGTGGCGCCGGGCGAGGTCCGGTCGCTGCTGCCCCAGCACCCACCGGAGCACCCCGAGGCCTTCGAGGACGTCATGGCCGACGTCGAGCGGGTGATCCTGCCGGGCGTCACCCACTGGCAGTCGCCCAACTTCTTCGCGTACTTCCCCGCCAACTCGTCGGGGCCGTCGGTGCTCGGCGACCTGCTCTCGTCGGGCCTCGGGGTGCAGGGCATGCTCTGGGCCACCAGCCCGGCGTGCACCGAGCTCGAGACCGTGGTGCTCGACTGGGTGGTCGACCTGCTCGACCTGCCCGATCGCTTCCGTTCGACCGGGGCGGGGAGCGGGCGGGACGGTGGGCAGGGGGGAGGTGTGATCCAGGACTCCGCGTCGAGCGCCACGCTCTGCGCCATCATCGCCGCGCGCCACCGGGCGGCCCCCGACGGCGACCTCACCGGCCTGGTGGCCTACACGTCGAACCAGGCCCACTCCTCGGTCGAGAAGGGGGTGCGGGTCGCCGGCCTGCCGGCGACGGCGTTGCGCACCGTCGACGTCGACGAGGCCTTCGCCATGCGCCCCGACGCCCTGGCCGCGGCCGTCGAGGCCGACCTCGCCGCCGGCCGGCGCCCGTTCTTCGTGTGCGCCACGGTCGGCACGACCTCGTCCACCGCGCTCGACCCGGTGCCCGCCATCGCCGACGTGTGCGAGCGCCACGGCCTCTGGCTGCACGTCGATGCGGCCATGAGCGGTTCGGCGGCCGTGGTGCCCGAGCTGCGCTTCGTGAACGACGGCCTCGACCGGGTCGACAGCTACTGCTTCGACCCCCACAAGTGGCTGTTCACCAACTTCGACTGCGACTGCTTCTACGTCGCCGACCGCTCGGCGCTGGTCGGGGCGCTGTCCGTGCTACCCGAGTACCTCCGCAACGCCGCCTCCGAGGCGGGCGCGGTCATCGACTACCGCGACTGGCACGTCCCCCTGGGCCGGCGCTTCCGGGCCCTGAAGCTCTGGATGGTCATCCGCCACTACGGCGCCGAGGGCCTGCGCCACCACCTCCGGCGCCACGTCGAGCTCACCCGCGAGCTGGTGGGGTGGATCGGCGCCGACGATCGCTTCGAACTGGCGGCGCCGGTGCCGCTGAACCTGGTGTGCTTCCGCCACGTCGGCGGTGACGAGGTCAATCAGCGCATCCTCGACGCCTGCAACGCCTCTGGGGCCATGCACCTCACCCACACCCGCCTCGATGACCGGCTGACCCTGCGCCTCTGCGTGGGCCAGACCACCACCGAGCGCCGCCACGTCGAGGCGGCCTGGGCTCGCATCACCGCCTTGGCTTGACGCGTGGCCAGGCGGGGGGCCGGGTACCGTTCTGCCCATGTCGGTGACCGTGACCTTCGAGGGCGACGACCACGCGCACGTCGTGAAGCAGGTGCGCGAGTGGCTCGCCACCGTCGAGGCCGAGCCGCAGGGTCCGCTCACGCCGGCCGAGGCCATCGCCCAAGGCGCCGAGGTCACGAAGGACGCGCTGCGCATCATCGCCCAGGCCGCACCGGCCCCCATCGCCCAGAACGACGTGTTCCAGCGCCTCACCGGGATGGGCTACAAGGCCACCGACGCCACCCGCAACGCGCTCGTCACGGGGGTCGGCGCCATCGAGGACGCCACCGGCGGAGGAGTGGTCAAGGAGGTGCGCGACACCGGTCGGGATGCCATCTACGAGATGAACGTCGCGGTGGCCAAGCAGATCCTCAAGCAGCTCCACGGTACCTGAGCCTCGCCTCGGAAGGGGTTGTCAGGTGACTAGACTGACCACCTTCACGACGACGAAACAGGCAGACAAGGGGTGAACCGGCGTGGCTGAGATCGAGATCGGGATCGGCAAGTCGGGGCGGCGGGCCTACGGGTTCGACGACATCGCGATCGTCCCGAGCCGTCGCACGCGCGACCCCGAGGACGTCGACATCTCCTGGGAGATCGACGCCTTCAACTTCGACCTGCCGCTGATGGCCTCGGCCATGGACGGGGTGGTCAGCCCCGCCACCGCCATCGAGATCGGTCGCCTCGGCGGCGTCGGCGTGCTCAACCTCGAGGGCCTGTGGACCCGTTACGAGGACCCCGACACCCTCTTCGCCGAGATCGCCGAACTCCCGCCCGAGAAGGCCACGCTGCGCATGCAGGACATCTACTCGGCGCCCATCATCCCCGAGCTCATCGGTGAGCGCATCCGCCAGATCAAGGACGCCGGTGTCGTGTCGTGCGCCTCGGTCACCCCGCAGCGCACCGAGGCCTTCGCCAAGCAGATCCTCGACGCCGAGCTCGACCTGCTCGTCATCCAGGGCACCGTGGTGTCCGCCGAGCACGTCTCGAAGACGGTCGAGCCGCTCAACCTCAAGCGCTTCGTCCGCGAGCTCGAGATCCCCGTCATCGTCGGCGGCTGCGCCAGCTACCAGGCCGCGCTGCACCTCATGCGCACCGGCGCCGCCGGCGTCCTCGTGGGCGTCGGCCCCGGCCACGCCTGCACCACCCGGGCCGTCCTCGGCCTCGGCGTCCCGCAGGCCACCGCCATCGCCGATGCCCGCGCCGCTCGCATGCGTCACCTCGACGAGACGGGCGTCTACGTCCATGTCATCGCCGACGGCGGCATGGGCACCGGCGGCGACATCGCCAAGGCCATCGTGTGCGGCGCCGACGCCGTGATGATCGGTTCGCCCCTCGCTTCGGCCAGCGAGGCCCCCGGTCGGGGCTACCACTGGGGCATGGCCACCTTCCACCCGACGCTGCCCCGTGGCGCCCGGGTCCAGACCGTCACCCGCGGAACCCTCGAGGAGATCCTCGTCGGTCCCGCCCACGAGAACGACGGCCGCATGAACCTCTTCGGTGGCCTCCGCACCTCCATGGCCACCTGCGGCTACGAGTCGGTCAAGGAGTTCCAGAAGGCCGAGGTCATGGTGGCGCCGGCGCTCCAGACCGAGGGCAAGAACCTCCAGAAGGCCCAGGGCGTGGGGATGGGCCACTGAGCCAGGCCGCGTCGACCGACGAGGTCACGCCCACGGTCCTGGTCGTCGACTTCGGCGCCCAGTACGCACAGCTCATCGCGCGTCGGGTCCGCGAGGCCCACGTCTACAGCGAGATCGTCCCACACTCGATCACCGCGGCCGAGGTGGCCGAACGGGCACCCGCCGCCGTCATCCTCTCCGGGGGCCCGGCCTCGGTGAACGTCGAGGGCGCGCCCCGACTCGACCCGGCCATCTACGAGCTGGGGGTGCCGCTGCTCGGCATCTGTTATGGGGCCCAGCTCGTCGCGCTCCAGCTCGGCGGCGCGGTCGAGGGCACCGGCAAGGGCGAGTACGGGCGCACCCAGCTGGAGGTCACCAACCCGGGCGTGCTCATCCACGAGTTCCCGCCGGCCATCCAGGACGTCTGGATGAGCCACTTCGACTCGATCGTGGCCGCACCTGACGGCTTCACCGTCACCGCCCGAACGGCCGACGTGCCTGCCGCCGCCTTCGAGGACGTCGACCGGCGCATCTTCGCCACCCAGTTCCACCCCGAGGTGGGCCACACCCCGCAGGGCCAGGCCATCCTCGAACGCTTTCTCTACGAGGGGGCCGGCTGCTCGCCCTCGTGGACCATGCGCTCGATCATCGACCAGTCCATCGAGAACATCCGCGCCCAGGTGGGCGACGAGAAGGTCATCTGCGGGCTGTCCGGCGGTGTCGACTCCGCCGTGGCCGCCGCCCTCGTGCACAAAGCGGTGGGCGCTCAGCTCACCTGCGTGTTCGTGGACACCGGTCTCATGCGCCGTGACGAGGGCGACCAGGTCGTCGAGACGTTCCGCCGCCACCAGGGCATCGAGCTCGTCCACGTTCGGGCCGCCGACCGCTTCTTCGAGCGTCTCGCCGGGGTCATCGACCCCGAGGAGAAGCGCAAGACCATCGGCGAGCTGTTCATCCGGGTCTTCGAGGAGGCCGCCTCCGGGCTCTCCGACGCCCGCTTCCTGGTCCAGGGCACGCTCTACCCCGACGTCATCGAGTCCGGCACGCCCGACGCGGCCAAGATCAAGAGCCACC
>CAYYDZ010000132.1:0-7341 GCA_964470715.1 uncultured Microthrixaceae bacterium
TCGCCGAAGGCGTCGCAGTCGGGGTTCTCGCAGATGAAGGTGGGGTCGAGGACGTTGGCGGTCTCGGCGGGCAGGGCGGTCACGCCACACGTGGGGCAGATCGGCGCCCGGCCGACGTCTTCTTCGTCGTCGCTCGGGTCGTCGGTCACGGGTCGACGCTACCGATCCGGCCCGACCGCTCGGTGCCCCTGACCCCGACGATGTACGGGGGTGTACAGCGCTGGGTTTCGGAGAACGGGGAGCGGGGCGCGTCTTGTAGCGTGCAGGCCATGAACATCCCGGACGACCTGCGGTACTCGACGGACCACGAGTGGGCGAAGCTGGAAGACGGCAAGGTGCGCATCGGCATCACCGATTACGCCCAGGATGCGCTGGGCGACGTCGTCTACGTGGACGTGCCCGAGGTGGGCCGCACCGTCAAGGTCAACGACACCTTCAGCGAGGTCGAGTCCACCAAGTCGGTGTCGGACATCTTCGCCCCGGTCGCCGGCACCATCGTCGCGGCCAACGAGGCCCTGGCGGAGGCCCCTGAGCGCCTCAACGAGGACCCGTACGGTGAGGGGTGGATCTGCCTGATCGAGCCGAGCGATGCCTCCGAGCTCGATGCGCTGCTCGACGCCGACGCCTACCGCGCCCTCACCGAGGGCTAGGGAGCCAGCGGAGACGTTGGGGGAAGGAACACGGCGTGGCTGAGGTCTTCTGCAACAACTGCGGGCACGGGAACCCCTTGGGGGCCAACTTCTGCTCGTCGTGTGGCGACCCGCTCGACCTGGCCAACCAGGAGAGCACGACGGTCACGTTCCATCCCGACGACCCCGGCGAGCCCGCCGACGACCTGTCCGTCGACCTCGACGAGATCCCCAACGACGTCGGCATGTTGGTGGTCAAGCGAGGTCCGAACGCAGGCTCTCGCTTCGCGCTGACGGGGGTGGTCACCACCGCCGGGCGCCACCCCGAGAGTGACATCTTCCTGGACGACATCACGGTGTCACGCCGCCACGTCGAGGTTCGAAAGGACGGCGCCGACTACTACGCCAGCGACAGCGGCTCGCTCAACGGCACCTACCTCAACCGCGAGCGGATCACCGCGCCGGTGCGGCTCGCCAACGGCGACGAGCTGCAGATCGGCAAGTACAAGCTGGTGTTCTTCATGGGCGCCGGCGACGCATGACTCGCCACGTGTGCGGAACATGACGGAGCGCTCGCACCTCTCCATCGGTGAGGTCCTGGCCCTGCTTCAGCAGGAGTTCCCGGACGTCACGATCTCGAAGATCCGGTTCCTCGAGAGCCAGGGCCTGCTCGACCCCGAGCGCACACCCTCGGGCTACCGCAAGTTCTACGAGCCCGATGTCGAGCGCCTGCGATGGATCCTGCGCCAGCAGCGCGAGAACTTCCTGCCCTTGAAGGTCATCAAGGACCGCCTCGAGGAGGCTGGTGACCAGGCGGTGCCGACCTCGCCCCCCCACCCCCACCTCCACGCCGTCGCACCGCCCGCCGCGACTCCTGACGCCGCCGGACTCGACGCCGCCATGACGTCGGTGAGCATGACCGCCGACGAGCTGGCGGTCGCCGCCGGCCTCACCCGCGAGGTGCTCGCCGACCTCGAGAAGTACGGCCTGCTGACCGGACGGTCGGTGGGGGCATCGGTGCTCTACGACGACGAGTCCCTGCTCGTGGCCCAGGTCGCAGCGGGCTTCTTGCGCCACGGCATCGAACCGCGGCACCTGCGCATGTACAAGGTGGCCGCCGACCGCGAGGCAGGATTCCTCGAGCAGATCGTCACGCCGGTGCTCAAGCAGCGCAATCCGGCGGCTCGCCGTCAGGCGGTGGACACCGTCGAAGAGCTCACGGGGCTGGGCGAAAGCCTTCGCGCCGCGATGCTGCGCGAGGCATTGCGCAACCTGCTCGGCCCCTGACCAACCGCCGCGACGCGCGGGTAGGTTTGGGAGATGGTCGAGATGGAGCTGGTGGGTGTTCGCGTCGAGCTGCCCACCAACGCGCCCATCGTGTTGCTGCGGGAGAAGGCTGGTGAGCGCCGCCTCCTGCCCATCTTCATCGGCGCCCCTGAGGCCACCGCGATCGCGTTTGCCCTCGAAGAGGTCGAGACGCCGCGCCCGATGACCCACGATCTCATGAAGAACCTCCTCGACGACCTGGGTGTGACCGTCGAGCAGATCGTGGTCAGCGAGTTGAAGGACGCCACCTTCTACGCAGAACTGCACCTCTCCACGTCGGGCCGCACCCATCAGGTCTCGAGCCGACCCTCCGACGCCATCGCCCTCGCCGCCCGCACGGGCTCGCCCATCTTCGCCGCCGAAGCCGTCCTCGACGAGGCCGGTTACGTCGTCGGTGAGGAGGACGAGGAGCAGCAAGAAGTGGTCGTCGAGCAGTTCAAGGAGTTCATCGACAACGTCAACCCCGAGGATTTCGCCTCCTGAGCCGGCACCGGCCGTCCGATACCGTCAAACACAGGGCGACGGGTCGCGGGGGACGGGCAATGGCGAGATGGCGCAAGGCGGGGCGGCGCGACTCTCGGTGCGAGGTGAGCGCCTCGCACCGCCGCGCCCTCGCGCTCGCGGTCGCCGGGGCGGTGTTGGTCGCTCTCGTCGTCCCCGCGTCCGCGGACCGCGAGGCCGCCGCGCAGGAGGCGTGTGGCCCGTCGTCGGTGATCACCGGCGTCACCGGCACCGTCGCCGACGCGGTGTCGGCCGCGCCCGTCCCAGGGGCCATCGTCGCGGTGCTGCGCACCTCGGATCATGCGGTCGTGGGCGGTGCACTCAGCGGCGGCGATGGACGGTTCACCATCGCGGTGGCGGCGGGCGACTATCAGCTCTACGTCGCCGCCTCGACGCCCAGCCACGTCGCGCAGATGCAACCCGGGACCGTCACCGTCGCCAACGGGTCGCTGACGACGGTCCATCCCTCCCTGGCGCCGACTCGGGGCTCGCTCTCGGGTTCCATCATCGACGACGTGACGGCCGACGCGGTCGGCGGTGGTTGGGCCATCGCCATCGACGTGACCACCGGTGCGCCCGTGCGGGCCGCCGTGGCCGACGGGTCCGGGGCGTTCCGGATCGATGGTCTGAGGGGCGGCCCGCACCTCGTCGCCTACGTCGATCCCTCGGGACGTCACGGCGTGGAGTACTCGGGCAACGTGCCGAGCCCCGCTGGCGCCACGCCGGTGACCGTGGCCGCCGGTGACGACCGGCAGGCCGGCGCCGGCCTCACGCCGCGGCCCACGACCCCGGCGAGCACCGCAATCCAGGGGACGCTGTCCGAAACGGGCGGGAGGGCGTTGCCGGGGATGATGGTCGTTGCCCTCCGATCCGGCGACTTGTCGCTGGTTGCGGGGGCGTTGAGCGATGCGGACGGTCGCTATCAGGTGGATCTCCCGCCCGGCGACTACAAGCTCGGCGTGATCGATCCCACGGGTGCCCATCCGATGATCTGGCACGACGGGCGCCGCCACGACGCGCTGGCGACGGCATCGACGATCTCGACACCGGCCGCGATCGACCCCGTCCTGCCCTTGGCGAGCGGTGCGGTGACGGGGTCCATCGTCGACGATCCCACGGGGGCGCCGCTGGCGTGCATCTGGGTCGTGGCCATCGCCCCGGACGGCGCGATCGCGGGCGTGGCGGCGACCGGCGCGGACGGTCGCTACCGGATCGAGGGACTGGCTCCCGGTACCCACCGGCTGACGCTGGTCGATCCCAGCGGCAGCCGGCCCCAGGAGTACTGGGAGAACAGCGTCGCCTACGCCGGCGCCACCCCCGTGACGGTGCGCGCCGGCGAGGTCGCGGTGGCGGATGGCGATCTCGCGGCCGCGACCCCGTTCGGGGCGCCGAACCAGTGGGTGGCCCGGCAGTACACCGAACTGCTCGGACGACCGCCCTCGCCCGCCGAGTGGAGGATCTGGACCGACTACTACGGCGCCCAGACGGCCTGCACGGCCGCCGCGCTCAACGTGTTGCCCATGTACCTCACCGGTCTGACCACCCCGCCGGTGCCCGGCCTTCCCGCCGGGACGGCCACCGAGTTCACCTCCCGGTATCCCGACACGAGCCAACTCGACCGGGCGCTCCGGGCCGCGGCCGTGATCCGGGCGGCGTACGGCCACGACGCGAACGACAACGACTGGAACAGCCGCATCAAGCCGTACGTGCTGGGAACGAGCACCTGGTCGGCCACCGTCAACGGGTTGTACGGCTTCATCATGGCGTTCGTGGGCCCGGGCACGTTCTGCCGCCTTGACTCGGCCGCCTACCCCTTCAGCTTCAGCCGAGCCCTCGATCTCCGTGCCAACGTGACCGCGCTCACGCCCAGCCAGCCGTTGCCCGCCTCCCGTACCCAGGCGCAACTCGAGGCCGACCTCGCCGCCGCGTCGCTGGGCAGCACCGTCGCCCAGCGCACGGTCACGCTCCGCGAGGGCGAGGTCGTGCGAGTGGGCGGCTCCGCCAACGGCAATCGACCGCTCGTGGTGCCCGCCGGGGTGACGCTCACCTCGGCCGGCCTGCCGACCTACACCGCGGACCCGAACGGCACACCCTCGAGCCTGGCCTACGGGCGCATGGGTCGCATCGTGCCGGCGACCACGGCGGGATCTCCCGGGTTCAGTCCCGTGGACGGCTTGGTGTGCGAGGCGTCGAGGTGCAACAACATCGGCCTCGTGACCCTGGCGCCGGGGGCGGACCTGGTCGGTGTGTGGGTCGACGGGATGGGACTGTCGGACGCCAACTACAAGGTGGCGCTCGTGCGCACGACCGGGAGCGCCGCAGACACGTCGTCGACCCCCTACGACGACCGCACCTCGGTCGTGGCCAACCGCCTGTCCGAACCCACCCGCGATGGTGTCGGGCTGCGCCTCGAGGGTGCCTCCACCGGAGCGGCCTGCATCGGTCAACAGGCGCTCGGCAACCTCGTGACCGGCTATTCGTCGCGCCACCAGTTCGATCAACGGGGCCAGGCGCAGTGGGTGGACGGCATCACCGTGGCCTGCGAGGACGCCACGGTGGCCGGCAACGGCGTCGTGGACGTCACCGACGTCGGCATCCTGGTTCAAGGATCGGTCGACCGGGCGGCGTTGGTGACGCGGCAGCGCTCGGACGTTCGGGCCAACACCGTGCTCAGCGCCGGCCTCGACGCGCACGTCGCGCTGGGGGCGGACGCGATCGGCACCTGCCAGCCGATCGGTGTGAACGACGCCGCGGGTGCGGCCAAGCCGGCTGGTCCCGTCCCGTGCCTGGACCTGGACGCACCGCGCGACTTCACCGGCGCTCGAATGCGCGACAACCGCTTCCTCACGGGATCGCGCACGAGCTTCGACGTCGGTCTCATGGTGGGCGGTGGCGCGATGTGGGGCGATCACCGGGTCACGAACCAAGGGCCAGATGCCGAGCATCCCGACGCCGAGGGCATCGAGGTCACGGGGAACTCGACCGGCGGGATGGCGGCCCGGGTCAACATCGGCATCGACGTGCACGACATGACCGACGCCACCGTGACCGGCAACACCACGGCGTTCCGTCTCGTCGACGGCAACCCCCGCGTCACCTGGTCCACCTGCCCCGAGTCCGCCTTGATCGGTGGTGGGGAGGAGGTGGCCTCCCTGACCACCGACGCCGCTTTCACCGTCGACGACCGCTCGCGAGGCTGCGTGGTCGGTGCGCCGCCGGCCGCCGGTCTGGAGCTGTTGGAGCTCAGTCCCGACGGCTCGGCCTTCGTCGGCTCCGAGACCGGCTCCACGCTCCGGGTCTGGGGTGGCGACCTGGACGTCGACCATGAACCCGACCAGGACATCGTGACCTGGGTCGACGACTTCCGCGACGTCCGACGCATGGGCGTGAACGTGATCCGGCTGCTCCTCGACACCGAGGACTACGTCGATGAACCGGCGTGCCCGACCTGTGAGCCCACGGCGGACGCGGCGGCGGTCGCGCATCTTGGCGACATCGCGCTCGCCGCCGAGGAGGTGGGCCTCTACCTCGACATCACGGGCAACGGCATCTCCTACCACCACCACCGCGGGACCTGGTTCGACGAGCTCGATGCTTCACCGGGTGCCGAGCTCGTCCGGTGGCGGGCCCAAGAGGTCTTCTGGGAGGCGGTCGCCGCCGAGCTCCGTCCACGTACCTCGGTCGCCTGGTACGACCTGATCAACGAGCCGACCATGGGAGCACCCGCCTCGACCTGGTGCTTCACGGCCGACATGGCGCCGGAGGAGCCGTGCTGGAACCCCAACATCGTGAAGTCGCTCACCGACCCGGCCGATCCGAGCCGCCAGCGCACTCGCCTCGAGGTCGCTCGGGCCTGGACCGAGCGGATGCGCGACGCGATCAAGGTGGGGGCCGGCGACACCGTCCACCCCGTCTCGGTGGGGCAGCTCTCGTTCTGCGGTGGCCCCCTGAACCAGGCCAGCAGAGAGCTCGCCGACTTCGACATGGTGCACATGTACCCCGAGGACGCGACGCTCACCGCCGACGTCAACACCGTGAACAACTGCAAGCAGCCGGGTCGCACCCTGCTGGTGGAGGAGACCTACCTCACCGCGTCCCTCGAGAACCTGGAGCTGTTCTTCGAACGCACCGAGGCCCGCACCGCCGGCTACGTGGGCCACGTCCTCGGGGGCACGCCGGTCCAGGTGCTCGACTGGATCCAGACCCACAGCGCCGAGGAGGAACCGGGTCCGTTCTGGGCGCATGTCTTCTGGTACGTCTGGGATCAGTTCGCATTGCGCCAGGTCGCACTGCGCAACCCCACCGGTCCCGGCATCATGCCTTCCTAGGGGAGGTGATCGTCCCTCGCCGTTGACGGATCGCGCGCCGCGTCCTACTCTCCGTGTCACACCAACGTAATTCCGTAGGTGTGGTTCAGGGGTGAGGGCCCCTCGGCCGCACCGGGAAAGGCACCCGTGACACCCACCACCACTGGGTCCGTTGCCGAAGGCTTCAGCGGCAAGCGCACCGCAGAGATCGTCGGCATCACCTACCGTCAGCTCGACTACTGGGCCCGCACCGACCTGGTGCGACCGTCCCTCGTCGATGCCGCGGGCAGCGGCAGCCGCCGCCGGTACTCGTACCGCGACCTGCTCGAGCTGAAGATCATCAAGAAGCTGCTCGACGCGGGCATCCGCCTCGAGACCGTGCGCGACGTGTTCACCTACCTGCGCGACAACCTGGGCGAGGACGTGGTCAGCGCCAACCTCGTGATCAGCGACCACACCGTGGTGCTGGCCCGCAGCGACCAGGAGATGATCGACCTGATCCGCAAGGGGCAGGGGGTGCTCAACCTGCTCCCGCTCCAGGGTGTGAAGGACGAGATCGACGCCGTGGTGGCCCTGCC
>CAYYDZ010000133.1:0-2966 GCA_964470715.1 uncultured Microthrixaceae bacterium
GGGGTCACCGGGTCCGTGAACGATCCCGGCGTCGCGGTGTCGGGGTTGACCAGCTCGACCCGCCAGTGCTCCAGCAGGAAGGAACGGCGATCCGTGGGGGTGGCCGGATCGTCCAGTTGCGCCGTGAAGGGGCGCCCATCGACGAAGTCGGGGAAGGGGGCCCCCGCCAGCTCGGCGAACGTGGGGGCCAGGTCGATGTTGCCGACGAGCGCCGACGACGTGGCGCCCTCGGCCACCCCCGGGCCGCGCACGATCAGCGGCACGCGGATGTCCTCGTCGTAAGCCGTCTGCTTCCCTCCCGAAAGGCGGTGCTGGCCGAGGTGGAAGCCGTTGTCCGAGGTGAACACCAGGTAGGTGTTGTCGAGCTGACCGTTTCGTTCCAGCGTGTCCGTCAAGTGCACGAGCTGGCGATCGAGCGCCAGGAGCGATTGACGGCGACGGCGGTACCGGAGGTCGTCGTTGGCCCGCAGCTCCGCGCTCAACGGTGGCAGCTCACGTATCCACTGGGGCATGTCCGACACGTCGGACTGGTTGTAGCTCGGCGTGCGCGGGGCATGCTCCCCCGCGAACGCGTCGGCGTCCTGCGGTGCGGGCGTGGCCGGGTCATGGGGCGCCTCGACCGCGAGCCACGCGAAGAACGGCTGGCCGGCGTCGGCCGCACCGGTCACGAACTGCTCGGTCAGGCGGACATAGACGTCGGTGACGTAATCGTCCACGGCACTGCCGTAGCGGACCAATCGGCCGTTCTCGTTGAGGGTGTACTCGAACCCGGCGGACGGCGTGCCTCGAACCGGGCTGTACCACTCGTCCCACCCCGGCGGGAGGTAGGTCGGTCCGGCGCTCTGCGGGTAGTAGTTGAGGTACTTGCCGATGAGGCCGGTGCGGTATCCCTCGTCCTGCAGCCAGGTGGCGATCGTCGAGCGCTCGACGCCGAGTTGGCGCGCGACGGGGAACCCGCCGTTGGCCCATGCATTGGTCAGGACTCCGGTGTTGTGCGCGTACTGCCCGCGCAGCATGGAGGCACGCGACGGACAGCACAACGACACGCTGACGAAGAAGTTGGAAAACGACGTGCCCCGCTCGGTCAGAAGCTCCCTCAGGTGGGGCATCACGGCCAGGTCACCCGTCGCGAGGTCGTCCGTGAGGATGACGAGCACGTTGGGGCGGTCGTCCTCGGCGGCCTGGCCTGCCGGCGAGCTACCGCTCGGGGCCGCTGCGAGTGCCACCGCCACGACGAGCGCCGCCGTCCAGGCTCGACGGCGCGGGCTGGTCACTGGCCCCCCGGAGCAGGATCGGCAGGGGTTTCCGTCGGCAGCGGGAGCGGGGGCAGCTGGAGGCCAGGGATGCGGGCCTGGTCCACCCGCACGGTGCCCAGGGTGCGCACCAGGGCATCGGCATCGGCACTGGTGAGGGCCTGACCGATGACCTGGACCTGGTACTTGTCGCCATTGTCCGGATAGGCGGCCATGATCAACCAACCCCGGCGCTCGTCGTCGCAATCGACGAAGAGCTGGGTCTCGCCGGTGTAGCCGCCATGGGCGAACGGCAGCGACGGGCCCTCGGCGCAGCCGTCGAGGACGGTCGCACCTCGGCGGGGCGGCTGGCGCTGCCCGTTCTCCAGCGACCCCTCGGCGGCGCCCTCGATGATCGACTGCGGCGAGATCGGCTCACCGACGTACCGCGCGACCTGCACCCCGACCACCGGCTGGGTGTCCACCGGGGCGAGGAGATCGGGGCCGGCCGTGAAGTTCGTCGCATCGCGGCCCGAATCACGCCAGGAGGCCGGCACCTCGGCGCCGGTGGCGGCGAGCTCTCCGCAGGCGACCCGGTAGTCGGGATACGGCGTCCCTGTGGGCAACCTCGCAGCCTCGACGAAGGTGTCCCGCACGGCCACGAGGTCCGGTCCCAGACGGTTCGGGCTCCCGGACGTGCTCCCGCAGGCCAGTGCCACCACGGTGGACGAGGGCGCCGAGGGGCGGGCCGTCTCCTGGTCGCGTTCGGCTGCGCACGCGACGAGGAGCACGGCGAGGACGCCCGCCAGCATGCCCGGGCCGAGGATGGACCCGCTCCCCCGTCCGAACCTGGGCCGGCCGGCCCCGGACACCGCCATCAGGGCCCACACGACAGTCGACGGTAGCCCACCACGTCGGCGGTGCCGCTGCGCCCCGGGGACCGCAGCAGGGCCGTCGTCGGGGCCGAAGAGGAGCCGGCGGCAGACCGCCCGTACACTCCGGCGCGATGCGAGGGATCCTGAGCGCCGCCGCCTACGTGCCCTACCGCCGCCTCGACCGCAGCGAGATCCGGGCCACCTTCGGCAAGGGGGGTGGCCGGGGCCAGCGCACGGTGGCCTCGTACGACGAGGACGCCACCACGCTCGCGGTCGAAGCCGCTCGCCTTGCCCTGCGCAGCGCGCCGGCCGGAGCCGCCGGCCCCGACGCCCTGTGGTTCGCCACGACCTCGCCGCCCTACCTCGACAAGACCAACGCCACCGCCATCCACGCCGCGCTGCGCCTCGACCGCACCGTGCTCGCCTTCGACGCCGTCGGCTCCAGCCGCTCGGCGACCGGCGCGCTCGCCGCCGCCCTCGCCGGCGGGGTCACCACCCTCGTCGCCAGCGCCGACCTCCGCTCCGGTGCGCCCACCAGCGCCGACGAGGCGGCCGGCGGCGACGCCGGCGCCGCCCTGCTCGTGGGCGGTGGCGAGGGCGCCGACGGGACCCTGCTGGCCGAGCACCTCGGCGGGGCGTCGCTCACCGAGGAGTTCCTCGACCGCTGGCGCACGCCGGGGGCGGCGAACTCGAAGACCTGGGAGGAGCGCTTCGGCGAGTCCGTGTACGTCCCGCTGGGCCGCGACGCCTGGGACCTCGCCCTGAAGGACGCCGGCGTCACCGCCGAGCAGGTCGACCGGGTCGCCGTCGTCGGCACCCACGGCCGGGCCAACAAGGCCGTCGCCCGCAAGCTGGGCGT
>CAYYDZ010000133.1:3066-7287 GCA_964470715.1 uncultured Microthrixaceae bacterium
TGCACGGACTTCGGCGAGCACTGGGACCGCAGCGCCGACGACCTCATCATCGACGCCGCCGGCCAGGCCCTCGCCGGCGCCGGCGTCACCACCGACGACGTCGACGCCTACTGGTTCGGGACGGCCACCACCGCCATGAGCGGCATCGCCCTGTCCCAGGCGCTGAAGCTGAGGGCGAAGCCCGTCACCCGCCTCGAGAACTACTGCGCCACCGGGTCCGAGGCCCTGCGCAACGCCTGCTACGCGGTGGCGTCGGGCGCCTACGACTCGGCCATGGCCATCGGCGTGGAGAAGGTGAAGGACGGCGGCTACCAGGGCCTCAACGCCCCGCCCATCCCCACCGACGGCACCCAGCGCACCCTCACCGCGGCCGCCATGTTCAGCCTGGTGGCGCCGGCCTACGGCGACAAGTACGGCGTGAGCGACGCCGAACTGCGCGAGGTGCTGGCCCGCATCGCCGCCAAGAACCACTACAACGGCGCCCGCAACCCCCGGGCCCAGTTCCGCCGCGAGGTCTCGATGGAGACCATCTGCAACTCCCCCGCGGTGGCCGGCCGCCTCGGCCTGTTCGACTGCGCCGGCGTGGCCGACGGTGCCGCCGCCGCCATCGTGGTTCGCGCCGAGGACGCCCACCGCTACACCGACACGCCCCTCTACGTGAAGGCGCTGTCGTTCGTCGCGGGCAACGGCAGCGGCAACGCCGACCCCGACTACGACTACACGACCTTCCCGGAGGTGGTGCAGGCCGTCACCGATGCCTACGCCCAGGCCGGCGTCACCGACCCCCGCGCCCAGATCGCCATGGCCGAGGTGCACGACTGCTTCACCCCCACCGAGCTCGTGCTCATGGAGGACCTCGGCTTCTGCGACCGCGGCACCGCCTGGAAGGAAGAGCTGGCCGGCACCTTCGAGCTCGACGGCGACCTGCCGGTCAACCCCGACGGCGGCCTCAAGAGCTTCGGCCACCCCGTCGGCGCCTCCGGCCTGCGCATGCACTTCGAGCACTGGCTCCAGTTCCGCGGCGAGGCGCCGCCCGAACGCCAGATCACCACGGTGCAGGACCGCAAGCTCGGCCTCGTCCAGAACCTCGGCGGCTACCCCGGCGAGATGCTGTGCTTCGCCTCCATCCTCGGCCCCGAGCTCGGCTGAGGCGTTCCACGGAGGGTTCAGCGCCACCGACCTCCGGGCGGCCGACGATCGCTCGATGGCCCCGGTTCACCTCGCGCACGACGGTGGTGGTGCGAATCGGACCTCTGATGCCGCGAGCGGGCCCGCCCTGGGCCGAACGGCGCTTTCACTGGGCCATCCGCACCATCGCGCTTGGCCGGCGCCGCCGACGCGCCGATGCACGACCCATGACCTGGCATCGGTGGCGAACGGCGGCGGAGTGGCCGCGTGACGCCGGCGGTCAGGCGCGCCTGCTCTACGTCCTGAGCGGGGTGCTCGTTCTCGCCACCGAGTGGCTCCTGCCCTCCGACAGCGAGCGCTTCGTCATCGCCGCGTTCGGGGTCGCGGCCATCGTGGTCGGCCTGCTCGTCCCGTTGGTGCCGTGGGACCGGTGGTCGCCCCGCACCTTGCTGGTGGTGCCACTCGTCGGCCAGACGATGATCGGGCTGTGCGGGGTCGTCGCCCCTGGCGCCACCCAGCGCTACCTCGCCCTCTACGCCCTCACCTACCTGTTCGTCGGCCTGACCCAGCCCCGCGGCACCTCCTTCCTCCTCGTGCCGTACACGATCTTCAGCTACGCCCTCGGCACCTGGAACGGCCCGGCCGGCTGGTTCGATCTGGTCGTGGTGCTGGCGGTCGCGGTGGTGATCGCCGAGACCCTCGCCGGCACCCTCGGTCGCCGGCGACGGGCAGAGGCCACCGTTCGTCGCCTGCTCGACACGGCACGGTTGCTGTCGCGCGCCGACGACCTCGAGGGGGCCACCGCCGTGGTCGTCGACGCGATGACCGACACCCTCGGCACCGACCTCGTGGCCGTCCTGCTCGAGGATCCGGACGCCCCGGAGCGCTACCGGGAGGTGAGCCGCAACGACTCTGTGGCGGGGTACGGGCCCATGGTGGTGGACGCGAGCGTGGAACACAGCGGCGTCGCCGTCGCCGTGCAGCGCCGCCAGGTCGTCTTCGTGCCCGACGCGGCCTCCTCGGCCATCCCCTCGCGCCGTCTCGTCGAGACCACGGGGCTCGTGTCGTGTCTGTTCATCCCCCTCATCGGTCACAACCGCTGCCTCGGCGCGGTGGTCGCGGGCTGGCGCCACCCCGTGGCCCGCCTCGACGAGCTCGACCGCCACGCCGTGGAGGTCCTGTCCACCGAGGCCGGCCTGGTCGTGGAGCGCCTCGCCGAGCAGGCTCGCCTGGCCGAGGAAGCCGAGCAGGACCCGCTCACCGGCCTGGCCAACCGACGCACCCTCACTCGGGCCCTCGCCAACGCAGGGCCCGGCGACCCCCTGGTCATGGTCGACCTCGATGGCTTCAAGGCGGTCAACGACCGCTACGGACACCGCATCGGCGACGAGGTCCTCCTCGCCATGGCCGACTGCCTGCGCCGTTCGTGTCGGGAGCGTGACTGCGTGAGCCGATATGGCGGCGACGAGTTCGCGGTGGTCCTGGACGGGGGCGGCGAGGCCGCCGCTCGTGCCCTCCTGGAACGGCTGGCGACGGCGTGGCGCGAGACCGACCCGCTCGTGGCGTACTCGGCCGGCATCGCCACCTGCCGCCCGGACGAGGTGGCCTCGGCGGCGCTCGACCGCGCCGACCAGGCGCTCTACCAGGCGAAGCGCTCACCGGAGCCGGTCCTCGTCGTCGAGTGACCGCCGACCCACGAACACCCCCGGAACGCGGCCTTGGGACGGTGCCATGGGACAGAATGCGGGCATGGCCCCCGCGTCCGATGCCCCACCACCGCGCGAGGTCGTCCGCTACGGCCCCGAGATCCCCGACGAGGACCACCTGCGCCTGCTCGGCTCCATGGCCGAGAAGCGAGTGCTCGTACTCGGCCTGCACAGTCCCTCGGCCTGCATCGCCCTCGCCCAGCAAGGCGCCAAGGTCGTCGCCGTCGACCCGGACCAGGCCAAGATCGAGCGGGGCCGCGCCGCCACCGAGAAGGCCGAGGCCAAGGCCGAGTTCCGCCAGGCCGACCTCGCCGGCCTCGCCTTCTTGCCGGGCGACTCGTTCGACCTCGTCCTCAGCATCTACACCCTCGCCTCCTCGGACGATCTGAACCGGGTGTTCCGCCAGGTGCACCGCGTCCTCAAGGCCGACGGCGCGCTCGTGCTCTCACTGCCCCACCCCGCCTTCGCCATGCTCGACGAGGCTGTCGCCCCCCGCCTGCCCGGTGACCCCGTGCTGGTGGCACGCCCCTACCCGGGGATGAGCGGTCCCCGCACCTTGGAGCCCGAGGGTGCGGCCGAGGCCGCTGCCGGGGAAGCGAACCGGACCCACGCGCCGAGCGAGGCCTTCACCGCCATGCACCGGGCCAAGTTCCGGCTCGACGCTCTCCTCGAGCCGGTGGCCGTCGCCAGCGGTCCCCGGGGGCCGCAGTGGAACGAGCTCATGCGGTGGGTACCGCCGACCCTCATCCTGCGCGCCCGCAAGGAGGGCATCTAGCCCCTCGGGCGGGCGCGACGTCGGTCAGGCGGGCTCGTCGGCGAGGAGCTCGGAGCCCTCGTGGACGGGGACCTCGAACCAGACGGTCTTGCCCCCGTCCCGGGCCTGGACGCCCCAGTCCTCGGCCAGGGCCTCGACGATGCGCAGGCCCCGGCCGGTCTCGGCGCCGGGGGCGTGGGGGCGCACCTCGATGGGTTCGGGGCTGTGGTCGCTGACCTCCACGCGCAGGCACCGGTCGCGTAGCGCCACGCGCACGAGCGCTTCGGTACGGGCGTGGAGCCCGACGTTGGTCACCAGCTCGCTGACCATGAGGGCGATGTCGTCCTCGTCGGCGCCCACCCGCCAGGCCTGCAACTGGTCGCGCACGAAGCGGCGCGCGGCACCCGCGCTCTGAGGCTCGGGCGCGAGCTCGAGCGCCGCTTCGTGGGTGGCCATCGCCGTCCTGCCGCCGCCCGCCCGCTACCGGCTCACGTGAAGATGCTCGCACCACCGGGACCGACGAGGAGCCCGACGATGACGAGGACGACGCCGTAGAGGACCTGGCGCCGGACGATGGCGACGACGCCGGCGATCACGAGGATCACGGCCAGCAGCCACAAGAGGAAGTACATG
>CAYYDZ010000134.1:0-2459 GCA_964470715.1 uncultured Microthrixaceae bacterium
TGGCGTTCGACCTGATGCCCTTCGGCGACGCCACCAACGTCCTCGCCACCGCGGATCCCCCGATCCACACTCGGCACCGCCGGCTGCTGCAGCAGCACCTGAGCCCGGCGGCGGTGGTGGCACTGGCGCCCTCGGTCGAGGCCATCGTCGACCAGCAGCTCACGCCGCTGCTCGGCGCCGGCCCTGTGGACTTCGTGGCCGGATTCAGCGACCCGGTCCCCGCCCGCACCGTCTGTGCCCTGATCGGCCTCCCCGACGACCACCTGCCGCGCATCCTCGACGTGGTGGCCCGCACCGGTCCGCTCCTCGACGGAGTCACCGACGCCGACGGGGTCGTCACCGCCATGCATGCCGCCTTCGAGCTGACCGTCTTCGTCCACGAGGCGCTCGACGCCGCGCTTGCCCGTCCTCCCGAGGAGCGCACCGGCCTGTTGTCGGTGTTCGCCGACGACATCGCTGCCGGCGAGGTGACCGAGGACGAGGTGAAGAACATGCTCCTCATCCTCGTTTCGGCGGGGTCGGAGACCACCGCCAGCCTGATCGCGACCGCCACCGAGGCCCTCGCCCGGGACCTCGATCTCCAGGCGCGCCTGCGGGCCGAGCCCGAGGGCATCGCCGACTTCCTGGAGGAGACGCTGCGCACGTCCGGCCCCTTCCAGTTCCACTATCGGTACGCGCCGGCGGACACCGAGCTCGGCGGCGTGGCCATCCCCGCCCACAGCCGGGTGCTCATGATGTGGGCCGCGGCCAACCGACCGGCGCCTGGAATGCTCGAGGCCACGACCGGGGCCGACCTCGATGGTCGCCGACCGCCGCACTACGCCTTCGGCAAGGGGATGCACTTCTGCATCGGGGCGCCCGTCGCCCGCATGGAAGCCCGCCTCGCCCTCGAGCAGGTCCTGGCCCGCACGACGTCGATCGCCCTCGTCCCCGACGACCCCCCGACCCGCCGCCCGAGCATCTTCCTGCGCCGCCACGCCCGCCTCCCCGTGGTCCTCACGCCGGCGTGAAGGACCGCCTCGGCGCCTCTGGTGCCCGGTAGTGTGGCGTCGATGGCAGACAAGGTCTGGACCGCAGCTGAGCTCGAGAAGCTCAGTCCCGCGCAACGCCAGCAGATCTTCGACGCCAGTCTCGTCCTCGACCTCGACGACGTGCCTCCCGAGTTCCTCGATCGGGTGCGCGACCGCGTGCAGGACCGCATAGCAACCACGGACACGCCCATGAGCACGTGACCTCCGAGCGGAGGTCGGTGCGAATTGCTCCGGCCTTCTTCGAGGATCTCGATCAGCAGCTCCGTCCAGAACGGGGACCACGTGGTGAGCCGTCGGTGCACGACTTCGAGGTGCATCATCTGCTTCCCGCGGTCGAGGTGTTCGCGGCGTCGTTCGACGCTCTCCCTGAGCTGATCACCGGACGATCGGAGTATCGGATCCTCATCGCTGCGGGCTCGCTCGTACCCAGGTCCGCCGTGGTCGGCCAACTGGCCTCCGATGGCGCGGTCGAACTCATCGGGATCGATCTCGACCTGGGTGCCGCGTGGTGAACGCGTCCCCCTGGGGGCGGCCATGATGGCGTCGTGACCACGGTCGATCTGGAGGGGTACCAGGGGCTGCGCCTCGTCGGCGAGCGCTTCGGGGGCGACGGCGACCCCGCGGTCGTGTTCCTCCACGGCGGCGGGCAGACCCGCCACTCGTGGGGCGGTACCGCGACCCGTGTCGCCGAGCAGGGCGTCGTCACCCTCACCCTCGACGCCCGCGGCCATGGCGACTCGAACTGGTCGCCCGACGGCGACTACCGGCTGTCGAGCTTCGCCCTCGACCTGCAGGCGGTGATGGGCCCGTTCGAGGAGCGACCCGTGCTGGTGGGCGCCTCCCTCGGCGGGCTCACCGCGATGCTGCTCACCGGCGAGCTGGTTCCCGGCGCCGCCCGGGCCGTCGTGCTCGTCGACATCGTCCCCGACATGGAGCCCGCCGGCGCCGAGCGCATCCGGGCCTTCATGGCCGAGCGGGCGAACGAGGGCTTCGCCTCGCTCGAGGAGGCCGCCGACCTGGTGGCGGGGTACAACACCCACCGCACCCGGCCCGCCGACCCGAGCGGCCTGGCCAAGAACCTGCGCGAGCGCGACGGCCGCTGGTACTGGCACTGGGACCCTCGCTTCATGGACCCGGCCTCGGACAAGGCGCCGTCCGAGATCATGGACGTCGACCGCCTGCACGCCGCGGTGGGGCGCATGGTCGCCGACGTCCCCGTGCTGTTGGTCCGGGGTCGCATGAGCGACCTCGTCAGCGAGGACAAGGCCACCGAGTTCCTCGCACGATTCCCGGCCATCGAGTTCGTCGACGTCTCCGGCGCCGGCCACATGGTCGCGGGCGACCGCAACGACGCCTTCACCGAGGCCGTCCTCGCCTTCCTCGACCGCATCGGCGGGACAGTCCCGAGCCAGGACTGACGGAGGGCGC
>CAYYDZ010000134.1:2559-7261 GCA_964470715.1 uncultured Microthrixaceae bacterium
TTCCGCGGCCTGCCTACCGGCGGACCACGTTGTGGGCCGGGTCAGATGCCCGTCTGCGCCTTGATCCGGCCGGAGGCGATGGCGTCGACCAGGGCCTGGTGATCGCGCGTGTTCTGTTCGGCGTAGGCCTCGGCGAAGTCGGCGATGGCGCGGTCGAAGGTGTCGCTGTTGCCCAGGTACGCGGCGATGGCGACCCGGTCGCCCGAGCGGGCGTGACCGCGAGCCAGCGTCCAGCCGCAGATCTTGGCGTAGACCGCGAGGGCGTCCGGGGCCATGGACTCGATGTCGGCCGATGCCTTCCAGTCCCAGAGTTGGCGCATGTAGAAGTCGCGCACCTGGCCATCGGGCGCAGTCACCCGGTGGTGCCCCAGGAAGATGTCGCCGGCGGCCTGCATCAGACGCTGGCCCTCGACCACCCGCTGGCCGTGGGTGGCGAACTCGCTCTCGCCGGTGAAGGCCTCGAGCACGGATGCCTGCGCCTCTTTCACCTGCAGGAAGAAGGGGTCCTGCTCGTCACGGCCGGTGAACAGCACCACCCAGGCCCGGGTGCCGACGCTGCCCACGCCCACCACCTTCCGCGCGACGCGGACGTACTCGTAGCTGTCGAGCAGGATCCGGCGGTCGGTGTTCAGGGTCTCGCGGTACCCCTGCAGCACGCCGCGGATCGTGGTGTCGATGGCGTCGCTCTCCTGGTCGCTGAAGACGTCCTCGATGGGCACGAGCAGGGGCGGATCGGCGATGAACTCGAGCCGGCCGTCGACCACCTGCGTGAGCTTGCCGGCCGCCTTCAGCCGGTCCTTCGACTTGGCCTTGCCGATGTTCTTCTGCAGGCGGGCCATGGTGGCCCGGCCCACGTCCTGGCCGTGTTGCGCCACCACCTGGTCGATGTCGAGGCGGGCGTACCAGATGTCCAGGTTGGACTGGGTGGCGAAGTCGCGCATGGCTTCTCGGTAGGAGCGGGTGGCGGTCTGCACCAGGGTGCGGGTGGGCCCTGCGGCCATGTTGAGCGCACCGCCGGCGATGGCGAAGCTCGCGGCAAGGC
This sequence comes from uncultured Microthrixaceae bacterium, assembly GCA_964470715.1. Classification (GTDB taxonomy): domain Bacteria; phylum Actinomycetota; class Acidimicrobiia; order Acidimicrobiales; family DATDAH01; genus JAEUJM01. The sequence goes on from CAYYDZ010000134.1 coordinate 3,602, forward strand.
GCTTGACGTCCCAGTCGAACGGGCCGGGGTTGGTCTCGTCGAAGTCGTTCATGTCGAACACCAACGCTCGCTCGGGCGACGCGAACCCCCCGAAGTTCGAGAGGTGGGCGTCACCACAGAGCTGGACCTCGAGCGGGACTCGCGGCAGCGAGGCCAGGTCGGCGGCCATGGGCAGCGCCGCGCCCCGGTAGAAGGCGAACGACGAGGCCGACATGCGCCCGTAGCGGATGGGTACGAGGTCGGGCACCCGGGTCGCGGCCTGCTGCTCGAGCAGGTCCACCGGGTCGGCCCGGTCGGGTGCCGGCGCCCAGTTGGCGTGGCTCTTTCGGGGCACGGCGCCGCGGGCGGCCTTGCCGAGTGCTCGCCGCTCGGCGACCGTCGCTGCTGACTCCAGTGCAGGCACCACAGACCTCCTTGTTCGGGGAGGCTTACGGTACCGAGGCGGTGATCCCGTGGCCCCTCGCAACGGCGAGGCAGCCGTGACCGCCCCCAACGTCCTGTTGACCATGAGCGACGAGGAGCGGTATCCGCCCCGTACGAAGACGACGCCACCAAGGCGTTCCGGCGCGACCAGCTCACCGCCCGTGAATCGATCCGGAAGGACGGCCTCGAGACCGACGCGCTGACCAGCCGCCGCCGCTCTTCGCCCGTCGTAGCCACTGGGAGTCCAACCGCACCACCAGCCGCCTGCGAGCGGGAGGGAGATGAGCGGCCGGTCCCGATGAGGCTGGTTGATCCGCCCGGCGTGGCGTGCCCGGAGCCCGGTCGTAGGGTGTCGACCGGAGGAACGTCACCATGGCCATCGCTTGGGTCGCACTCGGGGTGCTGCTGCTGGCCGTCGAGTTGCGCCATCTCGCGTTCTTCGCGCTCTTCGGTGCGGCAGGGGCCTTCGCGGCCGCGTTGGCGGCCGTGGTCTGGCCCGAGCTGCTCGTCGTCCAGGTGCTGCTGGCCGTGGTCGTCGCCACGATCGGCATCGTCTTGGTGCGCCCGCTGATGAGCAACGCCTTGGCGCGGAGCGGTGAGGGCCATCCGGCTCGGGGCGTGCACGGCACGCTCGTGGGCGAAGAGGTCCTGACCCTCGACGAGGTCGGCGATGCCCACCACGCCGGCCACGTTCGCCTCGCCGGCGAGCGGTGGCTGGCGGTGAGTGGCTCCGATGCACCGATCCCGCCGGAGACCCGGGTGCTCGTCACCGGGGTGCAGGGCACGACGCTCGTGGTCTGGCCCGTGGACGGGCCCGCCGCGCTGTCGCAACCACCGATCGACCCCTCAGAAAGCTGACCCACCGTGAGCACCTTCAGCATCGCCGGACTGGTCGTCCTCGCCTTCGTCGTCCTCGTGCTCCTGGTGATCCTGCGCCGGGCCGTCAACATCGTCCAGCAGGGTCAGGTCGGTGTGGTGAAGCGCCTGGGAGAGTACCGCCACACCCACGAGCCCGGGCTGGCCATCATCCTGCCGTTCGTGGACACCCTCACCACCGTGGACATGCGGGAGGTCCCGGTCCCTGGTGACCGCCAGGACGTGATCACCAAGGACAACGTGTCGGTCACGGTGAACGCGACGATCTTCACCCAGGTGGTCGACGCCAAGCAGGCGCTGTTCAGCGTGAAGAACTTCGACGTCGCCATCGACGCGCTGGCCCGCACCGCACTCCGGTCGGTGATCGGCACGATGACCCTCGACGAGGCGCTGTCCGAGCGGGAACGGATCAACACCGACGTCCAGGAGCAGATGGAGGTGGTCACCGACAAGTGGGGGATCCGCATCAGCAGGATCGAGATCGTCGAGATCGCCCCACCACCACAGATCCTGCAGGCACTCGCGCTGCAGAAGCAGGCCGATCAGGAGAAGCGGGCCCGGATCCTCGAGTCCGAGGGACTGCAGACCTCGGCCATCAACGTCGCCGAGGGCGAGGCGCAGGCCGCCGTGCGCAACGCCGAGGGGCAGCGGCAGTCGGCCATCCTGCGCGCCGAGGGCGCCCGGCAGGCCGCGATCCTCGAGGCCGAGGGGCGGGCCGAGGCCATCGCCACCGTGTACAGCGCCATCAAGTCGGCGAACCCGGACCAGACGATGGTCGCGATCCTGCAGCTCGAGACGCTCGGGCGCTTCGCGGACAGCGACAACGCAAAGATCGTGGTCCCCTACGAGAGCGTCGGCCTGATGGGGGCGGCGCAGGCGTTGCGCGGCGTGCTCGGCGAGGGGCCCGACGGCGCCACCACCTGACGCGGCCGCCGGCCAGGCTCGCCGCCGGCCAGGCTCGCCGCCTGCAGGGCCCCCGGACGGGGTCCAGCCGCTCGGCCAGCCGCCTCTACCCGCCGCCGAACCAGTGGTTCATTCCCCTGCCGCGACAGGCCCGTGCGGGGATACTGGTGCCATGGCCGGGGAACGGGTGAAGACCACCGTTCGGCCGTTGGTGCTGCTGGAGGCGGCCACGCTCCTGTCCGGGGCGGGCAACGGCGCCGCCCTGGTGCTGCTGCCCTGGATCGCGCTCGAGACCACCGGCAGGGCGAGCGCCGCCGGTCTCCTCGCCGCGGCGACCGCCTTGCCGCTCCTGGTGTCCAGCCTGCTCTCGGGCACCATCGTCGACCGGCTGGGGCGGCGGCGAACGGCGATCGGCGCCGACCTGCTCTCGGCGGCGTCGCTGGCGGCGATCCCGCTCGTCGACCGGGCCTTCGGGCTCGACCTGGGTTGGCTGGTGGTCCTGGCGGTCATCGGGGCGGTGTTCGACCCCGCCGGCGTGACGGCCCGCGAGACGATGCTGCCGGCCGCGGCGGGCCGGGCCGGATGGCCGCTCGAGCGGGTCAACGGGCTCCACGAGGCCATCTGGGGGGTGGCCTTCATCCTCGGCCCTGGGGTCGGCGGCGTGCTCATCGCGTGGGTGGGGGCGATCGACGCGATGTGGGTGACGACCCTCGGCTTTGCGCTGTCGGCCCTCTTCGTCTCGTGGTTGCGGGTGCCTCACGCCGGTTCGCCGGTCGTGGCCGACGAGGCGCCCGAGGGAGTCTGGGCGGGTACCCGCCAGGGACTCGGCTTCGTGCGCCGCGACCCGCTCCTGCTGGGCATCACCGTGATCTCGGCGCTGCTCGTGTCGGTGTACATGCCCATCGAGGGAGTCCTGCTCCCGGTGCACTTCGAGGCGCTCGACCAACCCGGACGGCTCGGCGCCCTCGTGATGGCCATGAGCGTCGGCGGCATCGTCGGCGCTGTCCTCTACAGCTGGCAGGGCGCCCGCCTCCGGCGAAGCCACGTCTTCCGGGGGGCCCTGCTCCTTACGGCGGTCTTCATCCTGATGCTGGCCGTGCTGCCGCCGTTCCCCGTCATGATCGTGGCCTCGCTGTTCATCGGGTTGGCCTACGGGCCCATCGGCCCTCTGGTGAACCTGGCCATGCAGGCCCGCAGCCCCGAGCACATGCGCGGGCGGGTCGTCGGCATCATCACCTCGACCGAATACGCCGCCGGCCCCCTCGGCTACCTGGTCGTGGGCGTGGCCACCACCCAGTTCGGGGTGCAGGCCACCTTCATCACGATCGCCCTGCTGATCGTCGCCATCGCCGTCGGGGCGGTCTTCGTGCGGTCGCTGAACCAGTTCGACGAGCTGACCGTGCCCGAGCACGCCCCGCACGGCGCGGCCGAGATCCTCGACTCGGCCACCGGCGGCGC
>CAYYDZ010000135.1:0-7260 GCA_964470715.1 uncultured Microthrixaceae bacterium
AGGAGACGGGGCTCAGCGATGGATGCAGGCTTCGAGCATCGTGCTGGTGCCGGCGCAGGAGACGGGGCTCAGCGATGGATGCAGGCTTCGAGCATCGTGCTGGTGCCGGCGCAGGAGACGGGGCTCAGCGATGGATGCAGGCTTCGAGCATCGTGCTGGTGCCGGCGAAGGATCCGCAACGGCGAGGTCGGGCGTTCTGGGTCAGCTCCAGCTGAGGGTGAACGTGCCGTTGGCGGTGTTGTAGCCGTCGATGGCGATCCGGTAGGTGGTGCCCGCGGTGGCGTTGAACGTCACCGAGCTCTGGAGGGAGCATCCGTCGTCGTTGGTGACCACGGTGGCGAGGGCGTCGACCGCCGAGCCCGTGTAGACGCCGAGCGTCGTGTCCCAGGTGGCGCCGCCGCAGGTCGAGAAGGTGCGGGAGCCGCTCGACGGCGCGGTCCATGAGAACCACACGGAGCGTCCGCCGGAGTTCCCGCCGTGGTTGGGCTCACCCGTCTCCTTCGTGGCGGTCACCGTCGTCCCCGCCACCGATCCGCTGGTGCCGGCAATCGCCTCCGCGCTCGCGAAATTGTCGTTGGCCCCCGTCGGGCGGTTCGAGAAGGTGCACGTCACCTGCTCGCCCGCCGCGAGCGTGATGGTCGCCCGCCGGTTGGCCAGGTCGATGGACTCGCCAGTGGTGCAGGACAGCGCGAAGAGGTCGCGACCGGCCACTGCGCCCTGCGTGATGGTGTACACACCGGCGACCAGGCCGTCCCCCTGCACCGATCGGGGCAGGGTGGCGACGCTGTCGTCATCCATCGACCAGGTCGAGCACCCGGCGCCGAGGCAGCCCGTGAAGCTGTAGTCCTGCGCCTCGTCGGGCACCGAGTCCTGCACGATGGCGATGCTGGCCGAGGCGTTGCTCCAGGTGCACGTGGCGTGCTCGGTGGCCCCCAGGGTGATCGTTGCCCGGCGGTTGGCGAGATCGATCACCTCGCCCGTGTCACACACGAGCGAGGTCAGGGACCAGTTGGGGACCGCGGTCTGGGTGACCACATACGTGCCCGGCGCCAGCCCCGCGCCCGTGACCCTGTTCGCCAGGGTGGCGTTGTTGTCGTCGTCCAACGAGAACGCGCTGCAACCCACCCCTTGACAGCCGGTGAACGCGAAGTCCTGCGCCGAGTTCGGGGTGGCGTCCTGGACGATGGTGATCGAGGGTGAGCGGTCCGTGAACGTGCACGTGACCTGCTCGTTCGTGGTGAGGCTGATGGTGACCCGCCGGTTCGGCAGGTCAACGGTCTCACCGGTGTCACAAGTCAGCCCTGTCAGCGTCCAACCCGGCACCGCGGCCTGGGTGATCGTGTAGGTCCCGGTGGGGACGGCCGTCCCGTTGACCGACCTCGGCAGGGTGGCATCGGCGTCATCGTCCATCGAGAAGGCGGCGCACGCTCCGGTGGGGCAGGTGACGGCGAACGCGAAGTCCTGGGGTGAATCGGCCACGGAGTCCTGGATGAGGGTGATCGACGCCCCGAGCACGATGTCACCGGTGTACAGCAGGCGGTTGGGCGAACCCGTCCCCGGGTCGGTGACCTTGTTCGCGGTGGACTGCGCGACGAGCGCGGCACCGACCTCTGCAGGGGTCGACGTCGGCCTGGTCTGCAAGTACAGCGCCGCGGCACCGGCGACGTGGGGCGTCGCCATGGAGGTGCCGCTGATGGTGTTCGTGGCCGTGTCGTTGGTCAACCAGGCCGAGGTGATGGCCGAACCTGGAGCGAAGATGTCGAGGCAGGTCCCGATGTTGGAGAACGACGACCGGGCGTCGGTGCTGGTGGTCGAGCCCACGGTGAGGGCGTTCGGCGTGCGACCGGGCGAGCCGTTGCAAGCATTTGCGCCGTTGTCGTTGCCTGCCGCCAGCGCGTACACCACACCCGAGGCGATGGAGTTGGTCACCGCGGTGTCCAAGGTGGCCGAGGCACCACCACCGAGGCTCATGTTGGCCACCGACGGCCCCGAGTGGTTGGCCGTCACCCAGTCGATGCCGGCGATGACCCCGGCGTTGGAGCCGCTCCCGCCGCAGTCGAGCACCCGCACCGCGACGAGGTTGACCTGCTTGGCCACTCCGAAGGTCGAGCCGCCGACGGTGCCGGCGACGTGCGTGCCGTGGCCGTTGCAGTCGGAGGCGTCAGCGTCGTTGTCGATGAAGTCGAATCCCGAGGTGGCCCGCCCGCCGAACTCCTGGTGGGTGATGCGGACCCCGGTGTCGATGATGTAGGCGTCGACGCCGCTGCCGGTGGCGTTGTAGGTGTAGGTGGTGCTGAGGGGCAGGTCCCGCTGGTCGATCCGGTCGAGGCCCCACGTGGCCCCCGACTGGGTCACGTCCACCCGCACGACCCCGTTCTCCTCCACGGTCGCGACGCGCGGGTCCTTGCTCAGCTCGAGCGCCTGGGCCTCGGACATCTCCACCGCGAAGCCCAGCAAGGCGTGACGGTAGGTGCGCAGCACCTCACCGCCATGGTCGGCAGCGAGAGCGGCAGCCGTGGCGCCCACGCCGAACGGCGAGACATCGGCCAGGGTGACGATGTACTCCCCGGGCACCGGATCTGCCGCTGCGACGATCTCACCGGCGTCGTCGGGCACCGACGGTGGCGAGTCGGCGTCGGCCGCAGGGGCGGCCGGTCCCTCTGGTTCGTCCGATCGGGACGGCTCTGTCCCGGTCGCGGTCCGGTCCGGCTCTGCGGTCGATGACGCCGCGCCCGTGGCCGGCGCCGAGGGGTCGGCGGGTGCCGACGTGGGGGTGCTCTGCGCGAGCGCCCCCGTCGAGAAGACCGCCGTCGAAAGGAGCGCGAGCATCGCTCCCAACGCCGTGGTCCGCACAGGTCGAACGATCGCGATGCCCATCATCTGGTCCCCTCCCGCCGGTGATCCCCACCGCCCTGCGCCCGAGCGCAGGGCACCGCCCTCGTCGCGAGACTACCCATTGGCACGCAGAGCGGCCAGCTGGGCCGCGGCCCTGCAGGACAGGCCGTCCGGCGAGGGGTCAGGCCCGGGTCCCGAGGAACGCATCTGCGACCTCGACCATGTAGTCGACGTCGGCATCGTCGAGGCCGTGGTTGCTCGGCAGCACGACGCCCCATTCCATGATCCGGTCGGCGTTGGGAAGGCCCTGTTCCGGCCGGCGGTGGGCGATGCCCTTGAAGCCGGGCTGACGCAACACGTTGCCGGTCCACACCATGCGGGTGTCGATGCCGTGGCCCTCCATGTGGGCCTGGAACTCGCTGCGGCGGACGCCCGAGTCGGGCCGGATCAGCAGCGGGAACATGTGCCAGGCGGTGTCGAGTCCGTCGAGCGTGCGCGGCAGGATGACGACATCGGGGTGGCGGGCGAAACCGTGGCAGAGCCGGTCGAAGTTGCGCTGACGGCGGGCGAGGTTCTGCGGGAGCTTCCGCAGTTGCACCTCGCCGAACGCGGCGCTCAGCTCGGATGGCTCGAAGTTCCACCCGACCTCGTCGAAGATGAAGAGGTTGTCGTACTCCAGGTCCCCGTCGATCTCGCTGAAGAAGCGCGACCCGCTCCCCCGGCCCGATCCGAACAGCTGCACCTCGGAGCGGCGCCCCCAGCGTCGCAGCAGCAGGGCGCGATCGGCGAGGTCGGGGTCGTTCAGGCACACCATGCCTCCGGTCCCGGCGGCGGTGATGATGTGCGAGAGGGCGAAACTGGTCACGGAGATGTCCGAGCGAGTCCCGGTCGGCGTGCCCCGAAGGGTGGACCCGAGGGCGTCGCACGAGTCGTGCACCACTTGCAGCCCGTACCGGTCGGCGAGGGCGCGGATGACGTCCCAGTCGGGGGCGTTGCCGATCAGGTCGGGCGCCAGGATCGCCTTGGTGCGGGGGCCGATCATGGCTTCGATGCCGGCGGCGTCGAGGTTGTAGGTGTCGGCCTCGACGTCCACGAACACCGCCACGATGCCCGCTCGGACCAGCGGGGCGATGTCGGTGGAGAAGGTCAGCGGGGAGGTGATCACCTCGTCGCCGGGTTGCAGGCCGAGCAACTCGACCGCGAGGTAGAGCGCCGACGAGCCCGAATTGACCATGACCCCACGCGACTTGCCGAACAGTGCGGCCACGCCCTGCTCGAAGGCCCGGACGTGGCGGCCGATGCGCAGGGCCGTCGGGCCGCCTCGCAGGACCTCGAGGACCGCCTCGATCTCCTCTTCGCCGTGGACGGAGCCGGCGTACTCGATGCGTCGGCCGGTCACTTGCCCAACAGGTCCAGGCTCACGTGGGTCCCCCCGCTCGTCTCCGGCGGGCAGTCGCACAGCACGAGCGTGCCCGCCACCATGTCCGCCATGGTCTCGTAGAGGTCGGCGGGCAGCTCCCCACCGACCAGGAGGTCGGCACCCTCGGAATGCACCGCGTTGCGGGGCTCGACGGTGTTGACCCGGACCCCGCTCCCCCACAGCTCCTCCGCCAGGGCGTTGGTCAGGCGGTTGAGGGCCGCCTTGGAGGCGCCGTAGACACCGATGGTGGACCCGAGCGCCGTGGTCGGGAAGGGGGCCGACCGGTGGGTGGCGCTCCCGGACGAGACGTTGACGATCCACCCCTCTCCGGCGGCGAGCATGGCCGGCAGCGCCGCCTGGGCGAGGTCGAGGGGCGCGTGGACGTTCACCTCGAAGACGAGGCGGCGGCGCTTCAGGGGGAAGTCCACCAACGGCTGGTAGATGGCCGCGGCGGCGTTGTTCACCAGGATCTCGACCGGGCCGCCGAGGCCGGCGGCGGCGTCGGCCACGATGCCCGCGCGGTCGTCGGCATCGGTGAGGTCGGCCACGAGGGGCAGCGCGCGCCGGCCGTGCGCCTCGATGGCCGATGCGGTCTCCCGCAACGAGCCGGGCAGCGTCGGGTGGGCGTCGAGCGTGCGCGCCGTGATGGCCACGTCCGCGCCCTGTCGGGCGAGCTCGATGGCCAGGGCCGCGCCGATGCCCCGACTGGCGCCGGTGACGAGCGCGCGTCGACCGGCGAAGCGTCCGTCCCCGCTCACGGCCGGTGGAAGCCGGGGCTGGTGGCGTCCGGCGGAATGGTGTCGAGCGGCACGTCGATCTCGGCGACCGTCGGGCCGTGCTCGGCCGCGATGGGGGCCAGGGCGTCGAGGTCGAAGCCGTAGAGCTCGGCCGCATTGCCCGCCAGCACCTGCTGCAGCTCGGCGGGGTCGGTGCCGGCGAAGGCCTTGCGCAGCAGTTCCCGGGTGTAGGGGTAGGAGGCTTCGTAGTGGGGGTAGTCGCTGCCCCACAGGTAGTGGTCCAGGCCGATCTCGTGGCGGGTGTCGGCCTCGACCCGGCTCGGGAAGCTGGCTCCCACCCACACGTTGCGGTGGAAGTACTCGCTCGGCGCCAGGGGCAGGATCTCCTCCTCGCTGTACTTCAGCTCCCCGATGCGGCCCAGCTTCATGTGCTCGTGGATGCCGTCGAGCTGGGCGAGGGTCTGCGGGATCCACGACGACCCCTGCTCGGTGAGCACGAGACGCAGGTTCGGGAACCGCTCGAACACCCCACCAAGGAGCAGGTGGGTGAGGGTGCGACGCGAGAAGAAGGACTGCTCGGCGATCCAGACCGCTCCGGCGGCGAGGTGGTCGCCGTAATCGGGCGACCCGCTGCCGGTGTGGCTGTTGACCACCACGCCGAGGTCCTGACAGGCGGCCCAGAGCGGGTCGTACTTCGTGGAGAAGAGCGGATCGAGGAACTTGGCGTCGGGCGGGACCGACGGCAACAAGATGCCGCCCCGCAAGCCGTTCTCGGCGGCGAAGCGCACGTCCTCGATGCTGTCGTCGACGTCGTTCACGAAGATCTGGGCCACGCCGGCGCGCCGCTCGGGGAAGCGACCACAGAACTCGGCCAGCCAACGGTTGTGAGCCCGGATGCCGGCCAGGCGGGCGGGGTACTCGTCCGCGGTCGGCGGGTAGGCGACGACCGCCCCGGTCGGGAAGAAGGGCGGGACGGTGTTGGGGAAGACCACCTCGGCGACGACGCCGTCGACCTCCTGTTCGGAGATGCGACGCTCATCGTCCCAGTTGCGGCTGCGTCCCTTCCCCTGCAGATCACGGAACGGGTTGGCGTAGTCGCCCCGCCACACGTCGAACTCGTCACGCCACGCGGGATCGAGGAACTCCCGGTACGCCTCCATGTTCCCGCCGGCGTGGCAATCTGCCGATATCACCGTGTAGCGGTCGGCGATGGCAGTGGGTGTGGTCATGGCGTCCCCTCGGGTGCGTGGAGGGGTCAGTGTACCGATATAGTTGATTGAGTCAAGTTATCTGTCCGAGGTAGCGTCCCGCCGTGGCGACCGTCGAACCCCCGGACGACCTGCAGACCTCTTTGCTTCGGCTCGGACGTCTGTTGGCCAGCCGCCAGGCCGCAAGCCGGTTGGTGGAGGCCGCGGGCGTGCACGCGTCCCAGCAGGGGGTGGCCCTGCTGCGCACCCTGCGGCGCGAGGGGCGCGTCGCCGCGGCCGAGCTCGCGGCCTCCGCCGGGATGGACATAGGAGCCGTGAGCCGACAAGTCCGCATCCTCGAGCAGGATGGCCTCGTCCACCGTTCTGCCGACCCCGACGACGGCCGTGTGGTCCTGCTGGCACTGACCGCCAGGGGTGAGGAGGTCGCCGCACGCCTGCACAGCATCGGGGCCCGGCACCTCCAGGTGGCCCTGCGCGGTTGGTCCGACGGCGAGCGTGCACGGCTCGCGGCGTTGCTCGCCCGACTGGTCGATGACCTCCAGGCGACGCCGATGCCATCAGACCCGGACCACTGAGCAACCGCCCACGCCCCGGCTCGCGCCACGGCGGGTGTTGCTCGGCGACAACTCGGCAACGATCTGCGCCGGTGGGCCTTGTGCGGCGACAGCACCGGGACCACAAGGGGATCGGCAGAAGGGATGGAGGCGGCATGGAGGCGGCTTCGAGCGTCCGGATCCACGTTTCCTTTCCACGACGCCGATTCCTAAAGGCCGGGGCGATCCTTCCCGACCTACTATCTGTCGCGGCGGACCCACAACCGGCGCGGCGGATCGGCCTCCAAATCGAGCGGAGCGGAGCAGGGCGGGTGCTTGCACCACACGCCCCAACCGAACAAGCTCCACCTGAGGAGGAGGGCGTTCCACACACTGCGGGGAACGTCGTTCTGCCTCGTGGGTCCAACAGAAGCAAGGCGGGAGCTCATGGATCACCTCTCACAGCGGTCGGGCATGCCGAGGGCATCGACGCAGCCGTCGCGCGGAGAGCCTGTCGGCCACTCCCG
>CAYYDZ010000136.1:0-2351 GCA_964470715.1 uncultured Microthrixaceae bacterium
TCACCGCCGACCCCGTCGGCTTCGAGCAGTTCCTCGACTCCTGCTTCGCCTAGGCGCCACGCTCAGCGTTCGGATGGGCCAGCCCTTCCCGAACTCGAGGATGGCGAAGCTGCTGCGACGAAGGAGCAGCCAGTGTCAGGTGTTCTGGGCGACCATGCCGCCGTCGACGCTGAGGACCGAGCCGTTGACGAACGAGGCGCCGGGCAGGACAAACGACCAAACCGCATGGGCCACCTCGGCAGGCTCGCCGTACCGGCCGGCGGGGACCCGACGCCGGGCGAAGGTGGCCTTGGCCTCGTCGGGGATGATCGCCGTCATTCCGGTATGGATGGGGCCCGGGCACACGGCGTTGACGGTGACGCCGCTGCGGCCGAGCTCGACGGCCAGCGCCTTGGTGAGGCCGACGACGCCGTGCTTCGAAGCGGTGTAGGCCGACAGGTAGGCGGTGGCGCCGAGCGCTTCGCTCGAAGCGATGTTGACCACCCGCCCGTCGCCGTTGCGGCGCAGGTCGTCGACGCAGGCCCGGACGGTGCGGGCCGTGCCGGTGAGGTTGACCGCGAGCGTCTGGTCCCAGGACTCCTCGAACCCGTCACCGTCGATCGCCGCCGGCAGGGACACGCCGGCGCAGTTCACGAGGATGTCCACCGGCCCGAGCGCATCCCGCACCTCTGCCAGGACGGTGTCCACCCGGGCGCCGTCGGTCACGTCGCACGCCCAGGCCCGGCCGCCGGCCGGCGCCTCCGGCTCGTCCCGGTCCAGCGCAGCGACGAGGGCACCGTCCTCGGCCAGCAGCGCCGCCGTCGCCCGCCCGATCCCCGAGGCGGCGCCCGTCACCAACGCCACCCGGCCAGCCACCGTCCGCAGCTCGCCGCTCACGGACACCTCCAGCAGGGTCGCTCCGAGCCCGAGGCGATGGCGCGCACATTCCGCGCGCTCTCGCCTCGGGAATGGCCGGCGGCGGAGACCGAAGGGGATGGCGCTTGCCTTCCGCGCGCTCTCGCCTCGAGAACGGCGGCGACGGGCCCGGTCACAGGGTGGCGAGGGCGCCGGCGAGGAGGTCGACGGCGAGGTCGGCCTGCTCGGGGGTGACGACGAGGGGCGGGGCGAGGCGGACCGCGGCCGGCCCACAGGTCAACACGAGGAGGCCGGCCCGGAAGCAGGCCTGTTCGAGCGCCTCGGCGGCGTCGTGGTCGGGCAGCTCGATGCCGATCATGAGGCCGCGGCCCCGCACGTCCACGACCGTCTCGGGGTGGTCGCTCTGCACCACCCGCAGGCGCGCCATGAGCTGGTTGCCCACCTTGGCGGCGTGCTCGGCGAGGCCCCCTTCGACCAGATCGAGGGTGGCGAGGGCGGCGGCGCAGGCGACCGCGTTGCCGCCGAAGGTCGAGCCGTGGCGGCCGGCGCCCCACGTGAACAGGTCGGCGCGGCCGACGACCGCGGCGAGGGGAAGGCCCGAGGCCAGGCCCTTGCCGGTGAGGAGCACGTCGGGGGCGACGGCGTCCTGCTCGATGGTCCACATGGTGCCGGTGCGGCCCACGCCGGACTGCACCTCGTCGGCCACCAGCACGATGCCGTGGCGGTCGCAGACGTCACGCAGCTCGGCCAGCCACCCCGGCGGCGGGACGAGGTAGCCGCCCTCGCCCTGGAGCGGCTCGACCACGATGGCGGCGACGTCCTCGGGCACGGTGAGGTGCCGGAAGATGACGTCCTCGATGTACCCCGGGACGCCGTAGGGGGCGTGGTAGACGCCGGCCTGGAGGGGGCCGAAGCCGCCCCGGTAGTGGGCCTTGCTGGCGGTGAGCGAGAGGCTGCCGAGCGAGCGGCCGTGGAAGGCGCCGAGGAAGGCGATGACGTTGGGGCGGCCGGTGGCGGCGCGAGCCAGCTTGATGGCGCCCTCGACGGCCTCGGTGCCCGAGTTGGCGAGGAACACCCGGCTGGGCCCGTCCCACGGGGCCGAGGCGGCGAGGCGCTCGCACACCTCGGTGTAGCCGGGCATGGCCCAGTCGCTGCCGCAGTAGTGGATGAGGTCACGTGCCTGGCGCTCGATGGCCTCGACCACCGCCGGGTGGCAGTGACCCGTGGCGGTGACGGCGATGCCGGCGTTGAAGTCCAGGAAGCGGTTGCCATCGACGTCCTCGATGGTGCACCCGGCGCCGCGGGCGGGCACGAGGTCGTAGACGCGCGCCATCGACGGGCTGGCCACGGCGGCGTCGCGGGCGATCCACTCCCTGGCCTTGGGGCCCGGGAGCTCGGTGGCCAGGTGCGGCACCGAGGCGGAGGCGAGATCGCCAGCGGGGTCGTGGGTGGGTGCCGTGACGGCCTGATCGGTCATGTGGGTTCCCCCGGGTGTC
>CAYYDZ010000136.1:2451-3510 GCA_964470715.1 uncultured Microthrixaceae bacterium
GTCGTGGGTGGGTGCCGTGACGGCCTGATCGGTCATGTGGGTTCCCCCGGGTGTCCCGTTCACGGCCGCCGACGGCGGTCCGGATCCTGCGATGGTCGGGCCAGGCACGCTGGCCGGCGGTCAGCCCAGCTGCTCGTGCAAGAAGGCGGTGACCTCGGGCCACAACTGCTCGGCGAGGGCCTCGTCACGGGTGCCGAGCGCGTTGTGCGGGCCCATGAAGGCGTGGCCGGTGCCGGCGTGCACCGTCAGGGTGACGTCCTTGCCGAGGCCCTGGAGCTTCGCCTCGAGCGCGTGGGCCGCCTCGGGCCCGAAGAAGTCGTCGTTCTCGGCCATGTGGCCCCGCACGACGGCGGTGAGGCCGGACCAGTCTGGCTCGCCGTCACCCGACGGGAAGCCGTAGAAGGGCACCACGGCCTTGACCGCGTCGCCCCGGTTGGCGGCGATGAGGAAGCTGAGCATCCCGCCCATGCAGAAGCCGACCACGCCGACGCCGTCGCCGGTGACGGCGTCGTGGCCGAGGAGGAAGTCGACCGCCCCGCTCATGTCGCGACCGGCGCGGTCGGGCGGCAGCGCCGTCATCAGTTCGGCGGCCTTGTCCATCTCCTGGTGCTCGGGGTCGGCGAGCTCACCGTGGTAGAGGTCGGGCGCCAGGGCGACGAAGCCGGCGGCGGCCAGGCGGTCGCACACGTCCTTGAGGCTCTGGCTCAGGCCCCACCACTCCTGGATGACCAGCAGACCCGGGCCGGTCCCGCCCTCGGGGAGGGCGAGGTAGCCGGACGCGGTGGTGCCGTTGGATGCGAATTCGACGGTCTCAGCCATGGCCAGACCCTACCGAGCGAGCGGCCGTCCTGCCGTCGGCCGCGAGCCGTCAGATCTACGTCAGACCGTCGGTTCGCCGGGCCCATCCGCAGGGCCGCCGAGGAGCGGGCCATACGTGTCGGGGCGGCGGGTGGTGAGGAAGGGGAACAGCGTGAGCCAGTCGCCGCGCTGGTCGAGGTCGAGATCGGCGACGAGGACTGCCGGCTCGTCCCGCGGCGCCTGGATCAGCACCCGGCCGTA
>CAYYDZ010000136.1:3610-7245 GCA_964470715.1 uncultured Microthrixaceae bacterium
TTCGTCGCCGATGCGGTTGACCGCCACCATGAAGGTGCCGTTGGCGATGCCGTTGCCCACGATCACCTGCTGCCACAGGGGCTGGGTGTCGAACCCCGGGTGGTCGGGCTCGGAGCCGATGGCGGTGGGGTAGACGAGCACCTCGGCGCCGGCCAGCGAGTACGCCCGGGCCAGCTCGGGGAACCACTGGTCCCAGCAGGTGGGGAAGCCGAAGCGAGCGTCGCCGACACCCACCACCGGGTAGCCGCCGTCGCCGGGCAGGAAGTACTTGTCCTCGTAGTAGCCGGCGGTGACGGGGATGTGCAGCTTGCGGGTCCGGGCGGCCAGCCCGCCGTCGGGGGTGACCACGATGGCGGTGTTGAACCCGAGGCCGGCGGCGGCCCCCTCGGGCACCTCGCCGGCGCCCGGCCGCTCGTAGAGCGACGCATGGACGGGGACCCCCGTCTCGGCTGCGAGCGCCGCCGCGAGCTCGTGGGTGGGGCCGCCCGGGAGCGGCTCGGGGACGGCCCCGGCCGCCGCGGGGCCGTCGGCGGTGATGGCGAAGTAGGGCGAGAGCGTCAGCTCTTGCAGGCAGACGAGCTGGGCCCCCTCGCCCGCGGCCATGCGCACGCCCTCGGCCAGTGCCGCCGCGTGCTCGGCGGGGTCGGGGTGCCAGCGGTGCTGGACCGCGCCGATGCGGAACGGTGCGCGCTGCGGCGGGTGGACCCGCGCCGGCGACTCGGGCACGCCGGTGGCGGTCAGCAGCTGGATGGTCTCGCTCATCGCCGGCGCCCTCCCGATCGCGGCCGGCGCCCACCCCATCCGTTCTGGGACCAGAAACGGAACGGTGAGAGCGGAGATCTGTACCCAGAAGCAGCCGCTGCGTCGTTCTGGGACCTGATTCGCCGAATCTGATCCCCGGGGACGGCCGCAGGCCGCCCCACCTGGCACCGGATTCCGGTGCCAGAACACCGAAATCCGGCGCCAGTTCGCCGGACGGGCGACCTCACGTCGCCGCCGGCGCCACCGCCGGCACCTGCTGGGTGATGCAGTGCACGCCGCCGCCGCCGTAGGCCAGCACGGTCCCCGGGACGCCGACCACCTCGTGGCTGGGCAACACGGACTGGACCGCGTCGAGGGCCTTGTCGAGGTCGCTGCCGGCGGTGACCGGGACGATGGCGGCGCCGTTGGCCAGGTAGAAGTTCGTGGGCGGCACCACGACGGTCTCGCCGCCGATCTCGGCGTAGGGCAGCACGTCGACGGTGCGCACCTCGTAGCCGGCGGCCTCGAGCACCTCGAGGTTGCGGTGCAGGCGGCCGTAGTTGGGGTTGGCCCGGTCGGCCGTGGTCTGGGCGACCACCACGTTCGGCCCGATGCTGGCGGCGACGTTGTCGACGTGGCCGTCGGTGTCGTCGTCCTCGACGAGGCCGAAGGGCAGCCACACCACCCGCTCGACGCCCAGCCACGTCTCGAGCTCGGCCTCGAGGTGCTCCTTCGAGAGATCGGGGTTGCGGTTTGGGTGGAGCAGGCACTGCTCGGTGGTGATGACCCCGCCGGCGCCGTCCACGCACACCGAGCCACCTTCGAGGACGAGGTGGTCGGCCTCGTAGCGGTCGATGCCGAGGTGGGCGCACATGCGCTCGGCGAAGCGGGCGTCCTCGTCGTAGGGGGTGAACTTCTCGCCCCAGGCGTTGAAGGCGAAGTCGACGCCTGCCCGCCGGCCGGCGCCGTCGGTGACCACGAGGGCCCCGATGTCGCGCGCCCACGAGTCGTCGAGGCCCCACTCGACCACCTCGATGTCGTAGCTGCCGGCCTCGCAAGCGGCGCTGGCCTCCTCGCCGTCCCCGGGCCGGGCCACCAGCAGCACCGGCTCGTAGCGGGAGATGGTGCGGGCGATCTCGGCGTAGTCGTCCTTGGCGGCGGCGAACTGGTCGCCCCACATCGACGCCCGGGCGGGCCACGCCATCACGCAGCGCTCGTGCGGTGCCCACTCCGGCGGCATGGTCAACCCATCGGTGTGCGGCGTCGACGCGCCCGGCTCTCCCTCACCCAAGATCACGCCGCCATCTTGCTCCACCGGCCGACGGGCGGCCCGCCGACGCGTAGCGTCGGCGGCGTGAGCAGCGCACTCGACGCCACCACGGCCCGGCGGATGTGGGCGGTGGGCGAGCCCGTCCACGCCCTCGGCTACTTCGCCCCCGAGTCGCGGACGGCGTGGGAAGCCGCCGGGCTGCGCGGCTTCTGGCGGGGCTACTTCGCCACCCGGGCGGCGCCCCTCGGGCCGGCGAGCGCCGCCGTCGTCACCGCAGCCTTCTACAACTTCGCCCCGTCGTTCGTGGCCCGCTTCGTCCCCGAGGTGTGGACGATGGCCGCGCCGGCCGACGCCTGGGCCGCCCGCCTGACGGGCATGGAGGCCGCGCTGCGGGCCACGCTGGACGACCCCTCGGTGCTCGACGGCGCCGAGGTCCGCGGGGCCGCCGAACTGGCCCGCCGGGCCGCAGACGCCGCGCCCGCGGCCGGGCGGACCTTCTTCGCCGCCCACCTCGACCTCAACTGGCCGGCGGCGCCGCACCTGGTCCTCTGGCAGGCCCTCACCCTTCTACGCGAGTTCCGCGGCGACGGCCACAACGCCGCCCTGCTGGCCGCCAACGTCGACGGCTGCCAGTGCCACGTGCTGGCCGCGGCCTGCGCCGGCCCGCCCCGGGAGATGCTCCAGGCGGCCCGGGGCTGGTCCGACGACGAGTGGGCCGCGGCGGAAGCCGGTCTCACCGAGCGGGGGCTCCTCGTCCCCGGCCGCCCCGACGAGGCCACCGAGGCCGGCCGGGCACTTCGTGACTCGATCGAGCTGTGCACCGATCAGACGGACCTCGCCCCCTGGCGGGTCCTGGGCGCCGACGCCACCGAGCGCCTCCACGGCCTGCTGCGCCCCCTGGCCAAGGCCGTGGCCGAGAGCGGCGCCCTCCCCGCGGTCAACCCCATCGGCATCCGCTGGTAGGCGCTGTTTGGAGGAGATAGCAGTCACATGTGACTGCTATTCCTCCAATGAGGTCCGCCGAGGCGGGTCACGCGGAGGGAGAGGCAGCGGCGTCGGCGCGGGCGGCGCGGCCGGCGGCGCGACGAGCGCGGAGGCGGGCGCCGCGGCTCCACTCCATGGGGTCGAAGTCGGGCGGGTCGGGCGGGATGGCGGCGGGCTCGGCCAACGCCTGCCCGAGGATCATCTCGATGAGCAGGGGCCGGTCGAGGATCTCGCCGGCGCAGTTCACGCCGCCGACCATCGTCCCGGCGATGCCATGACCCGATGCGGTGTTGGCGCCGACCACCCACAGGCCGTCGATCTCGGTGCGGTGCTGCGGCCGGCGCTCGCCGCTCTGCTCGGGCGAGTGGACGTAGCCGTAGCTCGTCCCCCCGGTCGAGTGGGTGTAGCGCTCCTGGCTGAGCGGCGTCGCCGTCTCGACGTGGACGATGTGGTCGCGAAACGGACCCAACACCTGCTCAGCCGCGGTCAGGAGGTGCTCGGTGAGCGCCTCCTTGCGGGCCCGGTAGGCCTCGCTGCGTCGGTACGAGCCACCGTCGGCGGGCCCGGCGTCGACCCCCCAGTACTCGTAGCCGGCCGGCGCCAGCGTCATCACCTGGAAGTTGGTGTGGCCCGGCGGGCA
>CAYYDZ010000137.1:0-4044 GCA_964470715.1 uncultured Microthrixaceae bacterium
GTCCAGGAGTAGTTGTCGACGAACTGGGCGCCGTCGCCGAGGATCTGCACGAGCTGTGGCTTGATTCCGGCGAGGTTGGACGCAAGGGTCTCCTCGTCGAGCAGGTTGCGCTCCTCGGAGCGACCGCTGGGATCGCCGATCATGCCGGTGGCACCGCCGGCGAGGGCGATGCAATCGTGGCCGGCGTCGCGGAACCGCCGGAGGAGCAGCAGGGGGACGAGGTTGCCCACGTGCAGGCTGTCGGCGGTGGGATCGAAGCCGCAGTAGACCACCAGGCGCCCCTCGTCCAGGCGGGCGGCGAGGCGATCGCGGTCGGTCGTGTCGTGGATCAGTCCCCGGGCCCCGAGATCGTCGAGGAGGGCGTTGGTGGTCACCATGCCACTCTCGTCGTCGGCGGCCCCGGCCATCAAGCCGGTTCGAGGGCGGCGCGACTGGACAGGGGCCCGGCCCGGCAGGGACCCTGGCGCGGTGGATCCCACGGTCGACACCACTCCCCCGCCGCGGCCCCGCGACGACGACCCTCGCCGCCTCACCCCCGGTCGCATCGCCGCCACCCTGGTCGTGATTGCGCTCGTGGCCATGTGGGTCTACGCCTTCTCGGGCATGGCGAAGAAGGACCCTCCCGACCTCCTCGACGACGACGCCTTCTCAGTGGCCGCCGAGCCCGTCTGCGCCGCGACCCGGGACCAGCTCTCCGAGCTCCCGCCCGCGCAGGACGCCGCCTCGCCGCAGGAGCGGGCGGTCACCGTCGCGCAGGCGAACGCACTCCTCGAAGCCATGGTCGACGATCTCGACGCCATCGCCCCCGACGGCGGTGACCGCGACGAGCGCATCGCCGGGCTCTGGCTCGACGACTGGCGCACCCATCTGGCCGACCGAGAGCAGTACGTCACCGACCTCGCGGCCGGCTCCACCGAGCCGGCGGCCTTCACGGCCCGCGGCGGGCGCTCCATCACGGCGACCATCGACAATTTCGCCGAAGTGAACTCGATGCCGAGTTGCGCCTCGACCCTCGATCTCTGAACGAGGGCGTGGTCATGGGCGAGGATGGGGTGATGCCCACCTTCGGCCTGCAGCTCGCCACGTTCGGCTTCCGGGTTCCCGACGACGCGCTCTTCGACCAGGTCGTGGCGCGGGCGGTGGCCGCCGAGGAGAGCGGATTCCGCTCACTGTGGGTGACCGACCACGTGTACCAGCTACCCGCCTTGGGGGGGCCTGATCAGCCCATGCTCGAGGCCTACACCCTGCTGGGCGCGCTCGCAGCACGAACGAGCACGGCGATGCTGGGGGCGCTGGTCACCGCGGTGACCCTCCGGAACCCCGCCCTCGTGGCCAAGATGACGACGACGCTCGACGTCATCAGCAAGGGGCGTGCCGTGCTCGGCCTCGGCGCCGCTTGGCACGAGCCCGAGCACACCGGCTACGGGTTCGAGCTCCCCCCGGTGGCCGAGCGCATGGACCGCCTCGCCGAAGCGCTCCAGATCTGCCGGGCGATGTTCGAGCACGACCACGTCAGCTTCGAGGGCACCTACTACCGCACCGCCGATGCACGCAACGTCCCTCGCCCGGTGCAGCGAGGGGGCCCCGGCATACTGGTGGGCGGCGGTGGCGAACGACGCACCCTCCGCCTCGTGGCCCAGTACGCCGACGCCTGCAACCTCCACGGCGACCCCGGCCTCATCCGCCGGAAGCTCGAGGTGCTGCACCGCCACTGCACGGAGGTGGGGCGAGACCCCGCGACCATCGCCGTCACTCGGTTGGCCACCCTCGTGATCACCCATTCGTTCCAGCAGACCGGCGAGCTCCAGAGCTACCTCGCGCGCGCCGGGGGTGCCAGTGCCCTGGCCGACTGCAACATCGGCCAACCCGACGAGATCGTCGCACAGTTGCACGAGCTGGCCGAGGCCGGCGTCGAGGAGTTCGTGTTCGCGATGCCACTGGCCGATCCGGACGCCATCCGCGCCGCCGGCGAGCTCTTCACCGGCGCGTTCGCCTGAGCCGGCGACTACGTCCGCACCCGCGTCGGTGGGGTGTGGACGTCGAAGTGCACGGTGCGCGCCACCAGGGCGCTGTGAGGCGCCGACCCGCGCTCGACGAGGCCAAGGTGCTCGAAGACCGCGAACCGGGCGTCCTCGACGACGCAGGGACGCACGCCGAGCACCTCGTGCCAGACCGAGTACCGCCCCAGCCCGCCTCGGCGGCGCTGGTACCAGCCCACCATCGGGTGGGTCAGGACCTCCAGGGTGTCGTCGAGGTCGGCGAAGCCATCGAGGCGCTCGAGCGCCGCCCCGGTGGCCGCCAGGCGACAGGCGCCCTCGCCCCAGCCGGTGGCGTGGAAGGACCACGACCGACAGCGGCCCTCCTCGTCCCACGAGCCTTCGATCTCCACATGGTCCCGGTGCCACGGCATCTTCCACGCCGCCTGCGGCAGGGCCACGAACAGGCTGTCGAGCGAGGTCCCGAAGAACCAGACGCCGCGCTCGCCCCGGAAGGTCACGTAGGCGCGGTAGTTCACCTGACCGCAGGCCACCTTGACCAGGGGGAAGAACCGGAAGTGGAAGTCCCGGTCGACGAAGGGCACGGCCGACACGAGCGAGGCGTGGGCGCCGTCGTCGAACGCGAACACGTCGGGCTCGACCCCATCGGGCAGCGCCGCCGCCAGCCGCTCGGTGTCCACCCGGTACGAGATCATCGCGAAGTCGTCGAGCTCGGTCGCGGCGTGGCACCACCGCGAAGGTGGCCGTTGCGTTCCGCCGAAGGTCACGCCTGGACTCTAGGGATCCCCAGGCACGGCATGCATCGACTCGACCGCTCCCAGAAGCCCTGCCGCCAGGTCCTGCCCCGGTCAGCGCGGGCGGGCCGACACGTTGGGATCGCCGGCCACCAACCACCGCCACTCGTGCTCCACCCCGGCGCTCAGGCCGATTCGGCGCGTGACCACGGGTTCGTCAGGGGGCGGCGTCCCGTCGTCGACGATGCGCACGCCCTGGTCGCCGGACACGAGGTCGGCGCCGTCGTACGAGCCGTCGATGCCGAAGGCCTGGCAGAGCTTGGCGGGGCCGCTGCAGAGGTCCCGGTCCCGCTTGGCGGCGGGCCCCCGGTTGGCCCGCATGTGGTCGAGGCCCTCGAGGGGCGCGGCGGCCCGCAGCAACACGGCCGCGGACTCCTCCACCTCACCGCAGACCGCGTTGGCGCACCAGTGCATCCCGTAGGTGAAGTAGACGTAGAGGTGGCCCGCGCGACCGAACATCGTGCGGGTGCGAGGCGTCTCGCCCCGATAGCCGTGGCTGCCGGGGTCCTCGGCCCCGGTGTAGGCCTCGACCTCGACGATGCGTGCCACCAACGGCGGTGTGCCGACACCTCGGCGGACGAGGAGCTTCCCCAGCAGCTCGGGCGCCACGACGCGGCTGTCGCGGCGGTAGAAGGCCCGGGGCAGGGTCCGTCGCCTCACCGGCCGAGGTGGAGGCGCAGCTCGGGCTGCGGGCGGGGGGCGAAGCCGAGGTCGCGGTAGAGGCCCTCGCCGACCGCGGTGGCGTGCAGGTCCACGATCTCGATGCCCTGGCCGCGGACCCCGTCGAGCAGGTGCATCAGCACGGCGCGGGCGGCGCCCCGCCGTCGGAACGCGTCATCGGTGGCGATGGAGCTGACGTAGGCGGTGCGGCCCAGCACGTTCTGGGCGCCGGGGATGCGCCACTGGAGCTCCACCAGCCCCGACGCCACCAGGCGGCCCCCACCGTCGGGGTGGTCCACGACGGCACCCTGGAGACGCTCACCGCCGAGGTGGTCACGCAGGTACGCGACGCAGGTCGCCACCCAGTCGGGGTCCGGGGCGACCACGCCCATCGAGTCGAACATCACCTGGCGGAGGCGCACGAGCTCGTCCACGTCGTCGAGCGCGGCGGCACGGGCCACCAAGGGGCCGCCGACCTCCACCCGCTACCCCTTCGCGAGACGCTCGGCGTCGGTGTCGAGGCGGGCCCGGAAGCGTTCGATCTGGACGGCCACCGGCGCCGGGCCGGCCCCGCCGGCGGTGGTGCGGCGCGA
>CAYYDZ010000137.1:4144-7169 GCA_964470715.1 uncultured Microthrixaceae bacterium
CGATCTGGACGGCCACCGGCGCCGGGCCGGCCCCGCCGGCGGTGGTGCGGCGCGAGGCCGCCACCCCCGGGGCCAGCAGGTCGGCGGCCTCGGGGCCGAGGTCGGGGTGGGCGGTCACCAGATCGACGAGGGCGGCGCCCCCGTCGAGCGACTCCCGCACCAGCCCGCCCACGACGGCGTGGGCGTCACGGAAGGGCATGCCCCGGCTCACCAGCAGCTCGGCGAGGTCCGTGGCCGACGACGTCGGGCTGTCGGCCGCCGCCCGCATGCGGGCGTGGTCCCAGGTGAGGGTGGCGACGAGGCCGTCGACCGCGGAGAGGCCGAGGGAGACCTGGTCCAGGGAGTCGAACAGGGGCTCCTTGTCCTCCTGCAGGTCGCGGTTGTACGCGAGGGGCAGGCCCTTGAGGGTCACCAGGAGGCCGGTCAGGTTGCCCACGAGGCGACCGGCCTTGCCCCGCGCCAGCTCGGCGATGTCGGGGTTCTTCTTCTGGGGCAGCATCGACGAGCCCGTGGCGTAGGCGTCGTCGAGGCGGGCGAAGCCGAACTCCTCGGAGGTCCACAGCACGATCTCCTCGCCCAACCGGGAGAGGTGCAGGCCGACCATGGCAAGGGCGAAGAGGGACTCGGCCACGAAGTCTCGGTCGCTGACCGCATCGAGGGAATTGTCGAAGGCCCGGTCGAAGCCGAGGTCGAGGGCGACGCCGGCCGGGTCGAGGTCGAGCGACGAGCCGGCCAGGGCGCCCGCTCCCAAAGGGGACACGTCGAGGCGACGGCGGGCGTCGAGCAGGCGGTCCACGTCCCGGGCGAGGGCCCAGCCGTGGGCCAGCAGGTGGTGGGCGAGCGTGACGGGCTGGGCGCGCTGGAGGTGCGTGTAGCCCGGCAGGTACTCGTCGCCGGCGTCGCCGGCCCGGGCCAGCAGCGTGTGCTGGAGCACCAGCACACGCTCGGCCACCGCCGCCAGCTCCCGCTTGGTGAACAGGCGCAGGTCGGTGGCCACCTGGTCGTTGCGGCTGCGGCCGGTGTGGAGCTTGGCGCCGGCGGGCCCGGCCAGCTCGGTGACCCGGCGCTCGACCGCGGTGTGGATGTCCTCGTCCGAGGCCTGGAACGCGAACGAGCCGTCGCCCAGCTCACGTTCGACCGTGTCGAGCGCGCCGAGGACGGCCGACGCCTCGTCGCCGTCGAGGATGCCGGCCCGCACCAGGCCGCGCACGTGGGCCCGCGAGCCCACGAGGTCGTCGGCAGCCAGGCGCTGGTCGAAGGGCAGGCTGACCGTGTAGGCCAGAAGCTCCTCGGCGGGGCCACCGGCGAAGCGGCCGTGCCAGAGCGTCATCGGGGCACGCCCCCCACCGGCTGCCTCACAGCATCCCCGCTTCCGAGCCCGGGCCCTGACGGGCGCTCCAGGTCTCGAGGCCGAGGCCCCAGAGGCGCACGAAGCCCGCCGAGTCCTCGTGGCGGAAGCTGTCGTCGGCGTCGTAGGTGGCCAGGCCGTAGTCGTAGAGGCTGTGCGGGCTGCGCCGACCGTTCACGTAGCAGTTGCCCGGCTCGAGGCGCAGGCGCACCTCACCGGTGACCTTGCGCTGGCTCTCGTCGATGAAGGCGTCGAAGGCCTGCTTCAGCGGGGAGAACCACAGGCCGTCGTAGATGAGCTCGGCGTAGCGGGACTCGAGGCGGGCCTTCTCCCGGGAGAGGTCGCGCTCGAGGGTGATGGACTCCAGGTCGGCGTGGGCCAGGATCAGCGCCAGCGCCGCCGGGCACTCGTAGGTCTCGCGGCTCTTGATGCCGACCCGGCGGTTCTCGACCATGTCGATGCGGCCCCAGCCGTACGAGCCCACCACCGTGTTCACGTGGTCGATGAGCTCGACCAGGGCCATTGGCTGGCCGTCGACCGAGACGGGGACACCCTCCTCGAAGCCGATCTCGAGGTCACGCGGCTCGGTCTCGGTCGGCACCGTCATCGACCACACACCCGGCGGCGGCACCCGCCACGGGTCCTCCATCTCGCCGCACTCGATGGCCCGGCCCCAGAGGTTGTCGTCGATCGAGTACACCTTCTCCTTCGTCGCCACGATGGGGATCTCGTGGCGGTAGGCGTACAGGATCGAGTCCTCCCGGGTCATGCCCCAGGAGCGCACCGGGGCGAGCACGTCGAGGTCGGGAGCCAGGGCCCGGGTCGAGACCTCGAAGCGCACCTGGTCGTTGCCCTTGCCCGTGCAGCCGTGGGCGACCGCGTCGGCGCCGTGGTAGCGCGCCGCCGCCACGAGGTGCTTCACGATGACCGGCCGGGACAGGGCCGACACGAGCGGGTACCGGTTCTCGTACATGGCATTGGCCTTGAGGGCCGGTGCCACGTAGTCGACCGCGAACTCCTCGCGGACGTCGGCGACGACCGCCTCGATGGCGCCGGCGGCGAGGGCGCGCTCGCGCACGGCGTCCCAGTCGCCCCCCTGGCCGACGTCGGCGGCGAGGCAGACGACCTCGACCCCCAGTTCCTCGATCATCCAGCGGACGGCCACCGACGTGTCCAGTCCACCGCTGTAAGCCAACACCACTCGTCGTGCCATGCTTGCCTGCACCTCCTTCGTCGGTGCCCCTTCGGGATCCGACGCTCGTCGTCCTCGCTGCTCCGCTCCGCTTCGCAGCCTCTCGATTCGGTTCCGGCACTCCGGGTGTGCCGATCAGGGAATGCTGCTCACATGAGACCCGCGAGGTCCCGGAGGCGGTCGGCGACCGCCGCGCCCGTGGTGGACTCGGCCACCACCACCATGAGGGTGTCGTCGCCCGCCACCGTACCGAGCACCTCGTCGAGGTTGGAGCGGTCGAGGGCCGACGCCACCACGTGGGCCGAGCCCGGCGGGGTGCGCAGGACCACGATGTTGGCCGAGCTGGCCACCTCGACCACCCAGTCGCCGAAGACGCGGCGCAGGTGGTCCTCGGGGGCGATCTGGTCCTTGGGCAGCTCGGGGATGGCGTAGACGGACTCGCCGCCGCGCACCCGCACCTTGATGGCGCCCAGGTCGTCGAGGTC
>CAYYDZ010000138.1:0-7063 GCA_964470715.1 uncultured Microthrixaceae bacterium
GCCAGGTCCTCCTCGGTGAGGGACCGGAAGCGGATGATGTCGTCGACCCGGTTGACGAACTCGGGCTTGAAGAAGTCCCGGGGGTCGCCGGGCAGGTTCGAGGTCATGACCAGCACGGTGTTGGTGAAGTCGACCGTGCGGCCCTGGCCGTCGGTGAGGCGGCCGTCGTCGAGCACCTGGAGCAGCACGTTGAACACGTCGGGGTGGGCCTTCTCGATCTCGTCGAGCAGCACCACCGAGTACGGGCGCCGGCGCACCACCTCGGTGAGCTGGCCGCCCTCGTCGTAGCCGACGTAGCCGGGAGGGGCACCGATGAGGCGGCTCACCGTGTGCTTCTCCTGGTACTCGCCCATGTCGATGCGGACCATGGCCCGCTCGTCGTCGAAGAGGAAGTCGGCCAGCGATCGGGCCAGCTCGGTCTTGCCCACGCCCGTGGGGCCGAGGAACAGGAACGAGCCGATGGGCCGGTTGGGGTCGGACAGACCGGCCCGGCTGCGGCGGATGGCGTTGGCCACGGCGGTGACGGCCTCGTCCTGGCCGATCACCCGCTCGTGCAGCACGGACTCGAGGCGCAGCAGCTTGGCCATCTCGCCCTCCATCAGGCGCGAGACGGGCACGCCCGTCCACTTGGCCACGACCTCGGCGATGTCCTCCTCGTCGACCTCCTCCTTCAGCATCTTCTGCGTCGCCTGGAGCTCGTCGAGGTGCTTGGTGGCGTCGGCCACCCGGCGGTCGAGCTCGGGGATCTGGCCGTAGCGGATCTCGGCGGCCTTCTCGAGGTCGCCCTCGCGCTCGGACGCCTCGCGGAGCGACTCGAGCTGCTCCTTCAGCTCACGGATCTGGGCGATGGCGTCCTTCTCGCCCTGCCAGTGGGCCACCATCGACGACTTCTGCTCGGTGAGGTTGGCCAGCTCTTCGTCGAGCGCGGCGAGGCGCTCCTTCGAGGCGGCGTCGGTCTCCTTGGCCAGCGCCACCCGCTCGATCTCGAGCTGGCGGATGCGGCGCTCGACCACGTCGATCTCGGTGGGCATCGAGTCGATCTCGATGCGCAGCTTCGAGGCCGACTCGTCGACCAGGTCGATGGCCTTGTCGGGCATGAAGCGCCCGGTGAGGTAGCGGTCGGACAGGACCGCGGCGGCCACGAGGGCGGCGTCCTGGATGCGCACGCCGTGGTGCACCTCGTAGCGCTCCTTCAGGCCGCGCAGGATGGCGATGGTGTCCTCGACGGAGGGCTCGCCCACGAAGACCTGCTGGAAGCGGCGCTCGAGGGCGGCGTCCTTCTCGATGTGCTTGCGGAACTCGTCGAGGGTGGTGGCGCCGATCATGCGCAGCTCGCCCCGCGCGAGCATGGGCTTGATCATGTTGCCGGCGTCCATGGCCCCCTCGGCCGCGCCGGCGCCCACGATGGTGTGGAGCTCGTCGATGAAGGTGATGACCTCGCCCTCGGCGTCGGTGATCTCCTTCAGGACGGCCTTGAGGCGGTCCTCGAACTCGCCGCGGTACTTGGCGCCGGCGACCATCGACGACAGGTCGAGGCTGATGAGGCGCTTGTTCTTGAGGCCTTCCGGCACGTCGCCCTCGACGATGCGGCGGGCGAGGCCCTCGACGATGGCGGTCTTGCCGACACCGGGCTCGCCGATGAGGACGGGGTTGTTCTTGGTGCGGCGCGACAGCACCTGGATGGTGCGGCGGATCTCGTCGTCGCGGCCGATGACGGGGTCGAGCTTGCCGGCACGGGCCGCCTCGGTGAGGTCGCGACCGTACTTCTCGAGGGACTGGTACTGCTCCTCGGGGTTCTGGCTGGTGACCCGGTGGCTGCCGCGCACGTCGCGGAGCGCGGCGAGCAGGTCCTCACGGGGGACACCCACCTTGTCGGCCATGGCCAACAGCAGGTGCTCGGTGGAGAGGTACTCGTCGGTGAGCTCGACCCGGGCCTCGTCGGCCTGGTCCATCAGGTCGGTCAGGGCCTTGGCCATGCGGGACTCGCCGCCGTAGGCGCTGGGCAGCTTGGCGATGGCGTTGTCGGCCTCGTTGCGCAGCGAGACCGGGTTCTTGCCCACCTTCTGGAGGATGGGGAGCACGACCGACTCGGCCTGACCCAACAGGGCGACCAGCAGGTGGTCGGGGGTGACCTCGGGATTGCTGTGCTGGCGCGCCGATTCGACGGCGGCCTGGAAGGCTTCCTGGGTCTTCAGGGTCCAGCGGTTCGGATCAAGGGCCATGGCGCCAGTCTATCCAGACTGGCAGGAAAGTTGATAATGGAGTTATCAACTTTCTGCACCCGTCGATCCGAGGCGTCGAAGGCTCAGCGCGGGGCGGTCCTCCCGGGGAGCGCCGCGGCAGCGGCGATCACGCCGCCGCCCACGAGGGTGAGGAAGAGGCCGGCGCCGAGGTCGGGGCGAGGGCTCGGGAACGACGAGTAGAGGCGCAGGAAGAGCAGGACGAGCACGATGGGCAAGGCGCCGAGCACACCGAGCAGGGGTCGGGGCAACGGGGCGCCCAGCACAGGGGCGATCAGCACGACCACGACCGGAAGCAGGAACCAGCCGATGTCGGGTGCCGTGGAGGTGGAGGTCTTGTCGAACAGGAATGCGAGGGGGATGTCGAACGCGTTGGCCGACTCGATGACCGACAACCAGGGCAGCAGGGCGCCGAGCACCACCAGCACGGCCCCGCCGATGGGCATCCAGACGGCCACCGGGTTGGCGGACGAGCCACCCGCACCCCCGATCGACGTCCCCCAGGGGACGAGGCGACTGCCGTCGACCCACCCGTCCCAGCCGTTGTCGAAGCGGACCTCCGTCCACCCGCCGCCCCCGCCCACCACCTGCACGGCCTGACCCTCGGACGCCCAGGACAACGGTGCGACCGAAGGGTCGGGCCGATCGCGCACCTCGAGGCCGCCGGCAGGGATCTGGTGGGTGGGCGCGAACGGCGCCGGCGCGACGGGCGCGGTCGCCGGCGCGAACGGCGCCGACGGGACGACCGGCGCCGGTGCGGCAGCCAGAGGAAGCAGCGTTCGGCCGTCCACCCAGGTCACCCAGTCGTTGCTGCACCGCACCTGCACCCAGGCACCCGAGGACGCGACGACCTCGACGGGCAGGCCGGGGTCCAGGCGACCCTCGGCCGGGCGGTTCGGGTCCGGCGTGGGCCACGTGGGCGCCCCGTCGGACGGTACCGAGTGCGTCGGCGAGAACGGCCCGTTCACCACGGCGCGAGCGTACGCCACCCGCTTGCGCCGCCACCACGACCCCGCGCAGGTCGCCGCTCTCGGCACCTGAGCGGGACCGGTCAGGGATTGGCGGGCAGGTTGTCGACCGCGGTGCCGGCGACCTCGGCGAGCAGGTCCAGGCCGCCCTCGGGCTCGGTTGCGGCGGACACGTTGAAGGTCAGGACGACGCCACCCGAACGGACGGTCATGGTGTCGCTGTAGCCGCTCGTCGTCCCGAAGCTGTCGATGAGGAAGAAGGCCTCGTCACCGACGCCCGAGCTCGAGTCGAAGCCCTGCGTCGGGCTCGAGGGGCGGAGGAGCTCGAAGGTGCGGTTGGCGTCGCCGCCGATGGAGGGCACCGACAAGACGCTGAGGGTCAGCACCTCTTCGCCGTCGCGGGTGTGCCAGTTGCAGGCCCCGACGTCGCCCACCGTGGCGAAGTCCGACGGCTCACCGCTCACACTGCCGCTGTCGGCGTCGAGCGGCGTGCCGGGCTCGAAGCGGCGGTCGTACACCGCCCGGAGGTCGGCCGGGGTCAGGAGGTCGCAGATCTGTTGGCCCGTGAGCGGGGTGGCCGCCACCGGGCGGCCCTCAGGTCGAGCCGGCACCTGGAAGTTCGACGAGGAGGACGACGGGTCGTCGGCGTTGGCGAAAAGGAAGCGGGACCCGAAGACCACGAGAGCGGCGACCCCTCCCAGCCACGACGCCTTGCGCCGACGGGTCCCCGTCCCTCCCGTGAACCCCGAGCCCGTGGTCGGGAACGGTGCCGGCGGTGGCGCGAAGGTCCCGCCCGACGGGGGCGGATCGTCAGACGACGGGCGAGGCGGCGCGGCCCAACCCGCCTCGTCCTCCGAGGGACCGGCATCCGGCGGAGGCGGTGGGGGTGGCGGCGCCCCGCTGAAGGGATCAGCCCCCGTCCCGCCCCCGGGCGGCGGGGGCCACGAGCCGAGGGGTCGAGTCGGGCCGTCGGTCACGCCACCAGTCTCGCGAACGCGGGAGGGCCGGCGACGGCGATCCGCCCTACGACGAGGGGCGGCGCCGCCGCTGGTACAGCGTGATCGCCTGGCTCACCGGGACGAGGTCACGGCGGTACTGGCGGTGGGTCTCGCTGACCGCCTCGTGGACCTGGGCTCGCAAGAGGTCGATCTGGGCCCGCAGTTCATCCACCTGTGCCTCGAGGGCGAGCACCTGGCGGACGCCTTCGAGGTTGAGGCCCTCGTTGGTGAGGTCCTGGATGCGCCGCAGCAGGGCGATGTCCTCGTCGGAGTAGCGCCGGCTGCCGCCGCCGGTTCGGGCCGGGTCGACGAGGCCCTTGCGCTCGTAGATGCGCAGGGTCTGGGGGTGGACGCCGGCCAGTTCGGCGGCCACCGAGATGACATAGACCGCCTGGCTGGCACTGCGGTCGGTGCCGCCCGACCGACGCCCGGTCGCGGCCACCTCAGCTCACCCCCAGATGGGCGCGGGGGGACTCGTCGCCGGCGGCGGCGAGGGCCTCGACGGCCTTGCGCTCGGCGGCCGACAGCTTCTGGGGGACGGCGACCTCGACGGTGGCGAGCAGGTCGCCGGTGCCCTTCTTGGTGGCCACGCCCCGGCCCTTCACCCGGAAGGTGCGGCCGTTGCGGGTGCCGGCGGGGAGCCGGATCTTGACCGGCTCGCCCTCGAGGGTGGGCACGGTGACGTCCGCGCCGAGGGCGGCCTCCGCGAAGGTGACCGGCACGGTGAGGGTGAGGTCGCGGCCGGTGCGCCCGAAGAAGTCGTGGGGGCGCACGCGCACGACCACGTAGAGGTCACCGGCGGGGCCGCCGTTGCGGCCCGGACCACCCCGCCCCTTCAGTCGGATCCGCTGGCGGTCCTGCACGCCGGCGGGCACGCGGATCTTCACGTCACGCGGCCGGCGCTCGACGCCGGTGCCCCGGCACGTCGGGCAGGGATCCTCGACCACGCTGCCGCGGCCGGCGCACTGGGGGCAGGCCTGGCTGAAGCTGAACATGCCCTGGTTCTCATCGAGCACCCCGCGACCGCCACAGCGCGTGCAGGTGACCGGGGTGGACCCAGGGGCGGCGCCCGAGCCGTGACAGGTGTGGCAGGGGGCGTCGCTGGTGAGGTTCACCGCCGTGGTGACGCCGCGCACGGCCTCGTCGAAGGCGAGGTGCAGCTCGGCCTCGAGGTCATCGCCGCGCTGGGGGCCGGGCCCGCGAGGTGCGCCGCCGCCCCGCCGTCCCCCACGACCGAACAGCCCGCCCAGCAGGTCGCCGAGGTTGCCCATGTCGCCCAGGTCGTCGGTGGTGAACGTGGCCCCTCCGGGACCGCCGAAGCCACCGCCGGGGCCGCCGAAGCCACCGCCCATGGGCCCGAGACGACGGACCTCGTCGTACTCCTTGCGCTTGTCGGCGTCGCCGATGACGTCGTACGCGGCGGAGACCTCCTTGAAGCGCTCCTCGGCATCGGGATCCTTGTTGGTGTCCGGGTGCAGCTCACGCGCCAGCTTGCGGTACGCCTTGGTGACGTCCTTCTGGGACGCCGACTCCGAGACGCCGAGGACCTTGTAGTAGTCCTTCTCGAACCACTCGCGCTGGGGCGCCACGGCGCTAGCCCTTGACCTTGACCATGGCCGGTCGCAGGACGCGGCCCTTCCAGGAGTAGCCCGTGCGCATGACCTCGGCCACCAGGGGGCCGTCGTCGCCGGGCTCGTGCATCACGGCCTCGTGGAAGTTGGGGTCGAACGCCGCACCCTCGGGCTCGAGGCGCTCCAGACCGAGCTTGGTGAGGGTGTCGACGAGCTGGTTCTGCACGGGGACGACGTCCTCGGCACCGTGCTGGACGGCGGCGTCGCAGGCGTCGAGCACGGGCAGGAGCTGCTGCACCAGCGACTCGGCCGCTCGCTCAACGACGTCGGCCTGCTGGCCGATGACCCGCTTGCGGTAGTTCTCGAAGTCCGCCTGCACGCGACGCAGCTGGTCGAGGTAGTCGTCTCGCTCGCGCTCGAGGGCGAGGAAGTCGTTCTGGACGAGCAGGGCGGCCTCGGCCAGGGCGTCCTCGCTGAGCTCGGCCTCGCCTTCGTCGGCGTTGCGTCGCTCTGGGCCCGAGTACCCCTCGGCCCCCTCGTCGGGATCGTCGCGGCCTGCGTCGGACGAGGTGGCCTCGTGCCCGGCCCGCGACGGCGCGCCCATGCCCGGCGGCCGCCGCTGCACCGAGGGCGACTCCTCGGCCCACGGCAGGTCGTCGAAGACGCCCTTGGGCTCGTCGCCCGCGGCGCCTTCGGCGTCCTTGCGCCCCTTGTCCTTGTCCTTCGCCATGCTCACGCGCCTCTTCTCGCCGGAGCGGCGGGGCTCACTGGTCCTCGTCGTCGACGATCTCGGCGTCCACCACGTCGTCGTCCGCCGCGGTGGGGTCGGCCGACGACGACTCGCCCGTGGCGGCCTGCTCGGCGGCCGCCTGCTCGTAGAGCTGCTGGGCGAAGCTCTGGCTGGCGGTCATGAGCGCCTCGGTGGCGGACTTGATGGCCTCGATGTCGGTGCCGTTGAGGGCCGCCTTGAGGTCGTCGAGGGCCGAGCTGACCTTGTCCTTCTCGTCGCCGCTGATCTTCTCGCCCTGCTCACGGAGCAGCTTCTCGGTCTGGTAGACGAGGCTGTCGGCGTTGTTGCGGACCTCGGCCTCTTCCTTCTTGCGGCGGTCCTCCTCGGCATGGGCCTCGGCGTCCTTCACCATCTGCTCGATGGTGTTCTTGTCGAGCGACGACTGACCGGTGATGGTCATCGACTGCTCCTTGGACGTGGCCCGGTCCTTGGCCGCCACGTGCACGATGCCGTTGGCGTCGATGTCGAAGGTGACCTCGATCTGGGGCACGCCACG
>CAYYDZ010000139.1:0-7027 GCA_964470715.1 uncultured Microthrixaceae bacterium
TCCCACTCGCCGAAGGTGCTCACCCTCTCGGCCAGGTCCAGGGCCTTGGCGCCGGCTCGCAGCACCGGGTTGTTCGGCAGATCGTCGGGGGTGACCGGGGTGCGCAGGTCCGTGCCGCGTTCGAGGTGAGCCAGCAGCACCTCGTTCTGGTAGCGGTGCCAGCGAACGCGGCCCTCGGCGTACTCCGGCCGATCGCGGTACGTGACGACCACGCGACGGGCGCCCTGGAGGCGCCGCCGCTCCTTCCCGTCGGCGCACGGTTGGGCGGAGCCGACGTTCGAGGTGCCCATGAGGATGCGACCGACGAGGGGGAAGGGCCGGTCGATGGTGACCTGGGCCGAGTAGCAGTCGAACGACCGCACCCCCACGACCTCCAGGTAGGCCCGCAGGAGCTCCTGAGGCGCCGACGGGAGGTACGGGTACGGCGACGGCGTCGGCGGGGGGTGCTGCAACCGCTGGTGCACGGCCCGCGCGATCTCCTTCCAGTTCAGGACCTCGGTGTGGATGCCCGTCATCGCGTCCGTGCCGAGCGTGATCGGCGCTTCGGCTCGGATCTGGTCGACGGCCGGGGTCGAGGCGCCCGGGTGGAACGCCAGCACACCGTCGACGATGGGGATCACCGGGTAGCCGTCGTCGACCTCGCCACCGCTGTTGTTGACCGCGAACCACCGGTCCTTGGGCTCGACGAAGGTGCAGAGGCGGGCGATGCCGAGGCACTGCTCGGCGCCGACGCCGGCCCGGTTCAGGTAGGCGATGGCGAGGTCCTCGTCGAGGAGCGAGGGCTCGCCGCGTCGGCGGGCCACCCACTGGTGGAGGGCGTCGAAGTAGCCCGCGACCACCGGCGCCTCGACGGGCGCCTCGGGGAGGCCGCTGTGGACGATGTCCCACTCGACCACCCGGCCGCCCTCCGAGCTCGGGGTGATGGCGGGACTGATGCGGTCGGGCACGCGATACACGCCGTAGACCAGCTCCGGTCGAGCGGCGAGGCCGCTGCTGCGCAGGAAGGCCAACACCTCGTCCACCTGGGTACGACCACGGGTGGCGATGCGGCTGATGGACACCGGCCAGCGGTCGGGGGCGAGGTACGGGGCCCGTGCCGCGTCGCGAGCGGCACGCTCCTGGGCGCCGATCCCCGCGGCCAGTTCGCGGTCCTTCTCGTGCTTCGGAGGCCCGGTGTACGCCCCTTTCAGCTCCTGGCCGAACTGCTTGGCCGTCATGGCCAGGGAGCCCTTGATGCCCCCCGTCTGCAGCGCGGTCATCTGCGCCGCCGCCGAGGGCCCGTACAAGAAGTCACCCGCCGGCCCGTCGAGCACCCGATGGGCCTCGGACTGCGCCATCGCCTGCTCTTGAGCGGCGTTGGCCAGGGCCAGGTTGGCTTCGAGTTCGGCCCGCTGCTCGGGCGGGAGCGAGTCCAGCGTCGCCTGCATCTCCTCGCGCGTCGGCGGCGTCATGGACGCGGCCGACAGGCCCTGCTTGATGGCCTCCGGGTTCATCGCCTGTTTCGCGAGGCGCAGCGTGTCCCGGATCCCCATCGCGCCAGTGAACCATCTGTTTCCGTGGTCTGCCCGGGGAACGGCCTGGGCGCAGCGTCAGCCGGGGTTCGGACGTACCTGGGCGGGACCCGCCCGATCGTCGCAGCTCAGGCGGGCGCGAGGACGGCGGCCAAGTCCCCGGCGTGGCGGTCGAACGACGCCTCGCGATCGGGGGCCGCGACGAGGACCCCCTCGATGAGCCAGGCGATGAGCTGGCCCCGCAGGATGCGGGCCATCGCCGCCTTGTCGCCGGTGAGCTCGGGCAGAAGTTCCGTGAGCCAGACCTCGAACCCGGCGTCCATCGCGGCGAGCAGCCGGCGGACGATCTCGAGCGCGGCGGGCTCGGCGCGCAGGCTCTCGCCGAGGATGAGGCGCACGAGCGCTTCTTCGTCCAGCGTGGCCCGCCACAGCCACTGCAGGACCGACTCGAGGCGCGCCCGCGGGGGGAGGTCGAGATCGACGGGCGGGACGTCCTCGGCCAGCCGGTCGAGGTAGCGACGGTCCTCGATCACCGCGTGGACCAGCGCCGCCTTGGAGGGGAAGTAGTGGTAGAGCGTCGCCACGTTGAGGCCGCAGGCATCGGCCAGGTTGCGCATCGAGGTGTCGGGCGCGCCCCGTTCACTCATGAGGTCGAGCGCGGTGGCGAGGATGTGCCCCCGCTGGTCCGCGACCGTCGTGGCGCTCACGCGGGGGTGAAGATGGCCGGGAGGCTGTTGATCGCGAGCACGAGGGCCGAGTCGCCCCTCGCCGGGATGACGCCGTCGGGCACACGGATGTCGGGGAGGCGGGAGAACAGCTCCTCGAACACCACACGGATCTCCGCCTTCGCCAGGTTGGCACCCATGCAGTAGTGGGTGCCGATGCCGAAGCCGAGGTGAGGGTTGGGGCTGCGATCGACTCGGAACACGTCGGGGTCGTCGAACACCCGCTCGTCGCGGTTGGCCGACTGGTAGAGCATGAGCACCTTCTGGCCTTCGCGGATGGTCTCGCCGTGCAGCTCGTGGTCCTCGGTGGCCGTGCGGCAGAAGCTGAGCACCGGGCTCACGTAGCGGACGATCTCGTCGACCGCCGTCTCCATGAGCGACGGGTCGGCGATGAGGCGGTCGCGCTCGCCGGGGAAGCGGCTGAAGGCGATGAGCCCGCCGGACAGGGCGTTGCGGGTGGTCTCGTTGCCGGCCACGATCAGGAGGACGAGGAACATCAGCAGCTCGTAGTCGTCGAGCGACAGCTGCTCCTGCTCGATCTTCGCGGTGGCCGCGGACGGGTCGAGCTTCAGCAGGTCGCCGGCGTCGAAGGTCGCCGTCAGGGTGCTGATGAGGTCGTCCTTGGGTACGAGGCGGCGCTCGTCGATCAGCTCCTGGCACATCGTCGTGTAATCGCCGAACGCCGCCGCCGCGGCGTGGATCTGCGGCGCGTCGGGGTCGGTGTGGCCGTCGCCTTCCATCATGGCGTCGGACCAGGCATACAGGCGCTCGCGCACCGCCGGGTCGAGGCCCATCATCTCGGCGATCACGATCAGCGGCACGTGGATGGCGAACTCGGGGACGAAGTCCACCTCGCCGCGGCCGGCGATCTCGCCCACGATCTCGCGGCTCACCTCGCGGATGTGGTCGGCGAGGTCGGCGACCTTCTTCGGGGTGAAGCCCTTCGACACGATGCGGCGCTGCTGGGTGTGCTCGGGGTCGTCCATCGAGATGATCGACATGGGCACGGGCACGGCGGGGCGGACGCCGCCGGCGGCCGAGTAGCGGGCGTTGTCGCGCGAGACGATCGACACGTCCTCGTGGCGGCTGACCACCCAGAGCTCGTTGTTGGCGTCCCAGTGCACGCGGCTGTGGTCGCGCATCCAGCGGTAGGCGTCCCAGGGGTCGTCGTAGAAGCGCGGGTCGTTGACGTCGATGAGCGGCGTGTCCACAGCGGTCATGGCGCCAGTATCAATCAAACGTTCGTTTGGGAGCAAGGGCAGGTGGTCCGGGGGATCCGCGGTCATCGGCTGCCGCGGTCTCAGCCCGGCGTCGGGTCGAGGCGCGTGGCCGTGCCGGGCTGGAAATTCGTGGTCCAGACCACCTCGTCGGTCGCGTCCACCCCGTTCGGCGTGTCGCCGACGTCAACCGTGGCCACCACCTCGTTCGTGGCCACGTCGATCTCGCTCAGGGTCCCGTCGGCCTGGTTCGCCACCCACACCTTGGTACCCGTCGTCGCCACGCCGTTCACCTGGTTGCCCACCTCGACCGTCGCGACCACATCGTCGGTGGCCGGGTCGATGCGGGTCACGGAGTCGTTGGCGAAGCCGGACACCCAGACGGCGTCTGCAGACGCAGTCACGCCGTTGGGCTGGACGTCGATGCCGAGGTCGATCGTTGCGGCCACCTGTTCGGTGGCCCGGTCGATCCGGGTGACGGTGCCCGCCGACGGACTCGCGACCCAGACCGCGTCCTCGGTGAGGGCGATGCCGTTCAGCGGCGATCCCACGTCGATGATGCCGGCCACGCGGTTGGTGGTCGCGTCGATCCGGGTGACGCTTCCGTCGTCGAAGCCGGCGACCCACACGTCGTCCTCGTCGGCCGCGATCCCCCCCGGGAACGAACGGAGGGTGATGGTGGCCACGACGTCGTCGGTGGCGGGGTCGATGCGGCTCACGGTGCCGGCCTCGCTGTTCCCGACCCACACGGCACCTTCGGTGGCGGCGAGGCCGAACGGGCTCGTGCCGACCGCGATGGTCGCCACCACCTCGTCGGTGGTGAGGTCGATGCGGCTCACCGTGGCGTCTTCGCTGTTCACCACCCAGACGGCGTCGTCGGTCAGGGCCACCTGCTCGGGGCCGGCGCCGACCGCGACCGTGGCGGTGACCGAGGGAGCCGCGGCGGTCGTTCCCGGCGTGTCATCGCTCGTGGAGGCCGAGGATGGCGTGCCGTCGGACCCTGCGTAGCGGCCGAGCATCATGATGGCGACGGCGACCACCACCACCATCACGGCGACGCCGGTCACCGCGGCGATGCCGATGATCAGAGGCGTGGCCCAGGGAGGTGTGGGGCGCGACGGAGGGCCCGGCGCCATGGTGCCCCCCGGTGCGGGCGCCGCCGGCCGTCGGGGTCCTTCCACGGGCGGTGGCGCAGGGGGCGGCGGCGCGGTGGTGTCGACCGGGGCCGGCGGGGGAGGGACCAGCGGCTCGTCGGAACCCGGGGTGAGGCGCAGGGCGGTCACGGGGTGGCGGTGGGTCGCCTGCACCCCTTGGAGGGCCCGGCCGAGCGCCGCAGCACCTGCCGGCCGGGCCGACGGGTCCTTGGCGAGGCCTCGATGCACGACGGCCGCGAGGTCGTCCGGGACGCGGTCGAGGCGGGGCGGTGGGGTGTGCAGCACCCGGGCGATCACGTCGCCGAGCGTCCCGCTGTGGTCGTAGGGCGGCTCCCCTGCCAGCAGCGTGTGGAGGGTCGAGGCCAGTGCGTAGACGTCGGACTGCTCGTCGGGCTCCTCGCCCCTGAGCACCTCGGGGGCAACGTGGGCGATGGTGAGCGAGATGGCGCCCCCGGCGGTACGGGCCGCGCCCTCGACCGCGGCGATCCCGAAGTCGCCCAGCTTCGTCTCGCCGAACGGCCCCACGAGCAGGTTCTCGGGTTTGAGGTCGCGATGGAGGGTGCCGGCCGCGTGTGACGCGCCGAGGGCGCCCGCCACCTCGACCCCGGCACGCACGGCGTGGGGCCAGGCCAGTGGCCCCTGGCTGAGCCGGTCGCCGAGCGATCCCGCCTCGAGGTACTCCATCACGAGGTACGGCCGCCCGTCGGGGGTGAGCCCGGAGTCGTGCAGGGCCACCACGTTGGGATGCCACGAGAGGCCGCCCATGGCCACGCACTCCCGTTCGAAGCGGCGGCGGGCGTCGTCGTCGAGGGCCTCGACGTCGAGGACCTTCAAGGCCACCACTCGCCCGAAGCGCTCCTGCCGTGCCCGGTAGACCGTCCCGAAGCCTCCGCGAGCGATCCGCTCCAAGCTCGTGTACCCGTCGATCCGTGGCTGACCGGCCACCCACGCCTCCCCGCACGCCGCCTGCGATGGGGCGCGCCGACGCGTCGACCCTACCGCTGCGGCGGTCGCTCGGTCCGCGCGCCGGGGGGCCGGTAGGTTCTTGCTGTCATGCGTGCTCGATGGAGAACGGTTGCGGCTGTGCCCGTGCTGGTCGCGCTCGCCGTCGTGGGCTCCACCGGCCCCGTCGCGGGCGTCGGCGTTGCCGGCGCTCAGAGCGCCCCCCTCCCAGAGGCCGATCCCGACGGGCCTGCCGGCCCACCGCTCGAGCTGACCACGCCCGAGGGCTGGTTGCCGCATCCGCTGCCGGCACCCCAGGTCCCGAGCGTGGCCTTCGTGGGCGATTCCATCGGTCGGGACGCGCAGTCCCACATCCGCAGCCAAGTCGGCCGCACGCACCCGATCAGCTACTACCACGCAGTGGCGGCGGGCTACATCGGCTACCACCTGCCTCGCCTGCTGCCAGTGGTGCGGGCGGGCGACGGCCCAGACCTCCTCCTCGTCGAGCTCGGCACCGGCGACGCGTTCTGGGATCACAGCAGCGCCCGGTTCGAGCGCGACGTGCGCCGCTTCCTCGACAGCGTCCTCAACCTCGATCCCGGCGGTGCGCCTCTCGGGCCACCCCACGTGACGTGCGTGCGCTGGTTCGACCAGAAGCCCACGGCCAACATCGCGTATCCCCACGTCAACGAGCACCGGGTCGCGTTCAACCGGATCCTCGGCCGGGTGCTGGCCGAGCCGCGCTACGCCGACCGCAACGTGGCGCTCGTCTCGTACTCGGCCTGGTACTGGCTCTCAGGGGACAGCGGCTACTTCCTGGCCGACCGCCTCCACCAGACCGAGGCCGGCCGGCGGGAGTTGGGACTGCTCGCCGGCCAGGCCGCGGAAGGCTGCGATCCCGCCTACACGTCTGGTCCTTTCTGGGACGTGCCCGACCGCTCGTCATCCGCCCAGGCCATCGGGTGGCTCGGGTTCAACGGCATCGCCACCCCCTACCGCAACGGCACGTTCCGGGCGCAGCTCGGCAGCCTGCCGGTGTCGCTCGACCGCAGCCAGTTCGCAGAGCTGATGTGGCGCCTCGCGGGATCGCCGCGCGACCTGCCCCTCAGCACCTGGGCCGACGTTCCCTCGCCCTTGCGTCAGCCGGTCGGCTGGGTGCAGGCCAGCGGCATCATGCGGGGCTACCCGGACGGGACCTTCCGCGGCTCGGACCTCGTCTCCCGGGAGGCGCTCGCCGTGTACCTGTGGCGCGCGATGAGACAACCCACCGAGGGTGTCACTGCTCACGGGTGGCCGGACGTCCGGCCCGAGTACCAGGCCGCGGTGGACTGGGCCGTGGAGGCCGGGATCCTCTCCCCCCAACAGAGTGGCGTCTTCGGCTCGCAGGTGACGGTCACCCGCGCCCTTGCCGCCCGCGCGTTCTATGCCCTCGCGCTGCTCGTGGCCTCCCTCGAGGCGGGCACGTCGACCACGTCGAC
>CAYYDZ010000140.1:0-4586 GCA_964470715.1 uncultured Microthrixaceae bacterium
CGGGCGATGATGGGGACGTGAGCCGGCGCTCGTACCTCGACCACGCGTCGACCTCGCCCCCGCGGCCCGAGGTGGTCGCCGCCATGGTCGCGTGCCTGCAGGGCCCGACCGGCGACCCTGGGCGCATCCACGCCGAGGGCCTCGCCGCACGGGTGACGGTGGAGACG
Organism: uncultured Microthrixaceae bacterium; assembly: GCA_964470715.1. Classification (GTDB taxonomy): domain Bacteria; phylum Actinomycetota; class Acidimicrobiia; order Acidimicrobiales; family DATDAH01; genus JAEUJM01. The sequence goes on from CAYYDZ010000140.1 coordinate 168, forward strand.
GCGAGGGAGCAGGTGGCGGCGTGCTTCGGCGCCCGCGCGCGTGAGGTCGTCTTCACCAGCGGCGGCACCGAGGCCATCGCCACCGCGGTGTGGGGCGCGGCCGAGCGTGGAACGAACCAAGTCGTGCCTGCCGTCGAGCACTCGGCGGTGCGTCAGGCCGCCGCCCGGGCCGGCGACGTCACCGTCGTGGGGGTGGACGGCGGCGGACGGGTCGACGCCGACGAGGTGCTGGCCGCGATCGGCCCCGAGACCGCCCTCGTGCACGTCCAGTGGGCCAACCACGAAGTGGGCACGGTGCAGCCGGTGGCGGAGGTGGTGGCCGGGTGCCGCGAGCGGGGTGTGCTCGTCCACGTCGATGCCGCCCAGGCCAATGGCCACCTGCCCGTCGCCTTCACCGACCTCGGGGCCGACCTGCTCTCCCTGAGCGCCCACAAGTTCGGGGGCCCGGCCGGCGCCGGCGCCCTGCTCGTCCGACGCGGGCTGCGCCTACGCCCGCTGCTCCTCGGCGGCGACCAGGAGCGGGCCCGCCGGGCCGGCATCGAGAACGTGCCGGCCGTGGCCGGCTTCGGAGCCGCCGCCGAGGCCCTGGCGGACGGGCGGCTGGAGGTCGAGGCTGCCAAGGCGCGCCGCCTGACCGACCGGATCCTCGCCACGGTCGCTGCCCTCGACGGGGTGCGGGTCTACGGCGACCTCGACCACCGCGCGCCGCACCTCGTCTGCCTGGGCATCGACGGCATCGAGCCGCAGGCGGTCCTGCTCGGCCTCGACCGGGCCGGCGTGGCCGCCCACTCGGGCAGCGCCTGCTCCTCCGAGTCGCTCGAGCCGTCCCCGGTGCTCGAGGCGATGGGCGTCGACGCCCACCGCTCGTTGCGCCTCTCCGTGGGTTGGAGCACCACCGACGCCGACGTCGACGCGCTCCTCACCGCGCTTCCCCGGGTCCTCGCCGACCTCCGTGCCCTCGCCGGCGGCTGACCGCCGGCGGCGCCGGCTCGAGTGGGCTAGCGGGGGACGGGGGCCTTGCGTCGGCGGGCGCCGGCGGCGACCTCGTCGGGGACGTCGACCCAGAGGCGCAGGAGGCTGGCCCCGAAGGTCTTGCCGAGGTTGTCCGCCCGCAGGGACCGGGGCGCGCCGCCCCCCAGAGCGTCGTAGAGCACGAACTTCAAGGCCCACACGTTGGGCACCTCGAAGCGCTCGACCGGACCGGCCACCAGCGAGCCGAAGTGGTCCTTCACCCGGGCCGCGGTGACCTCGGCGCGGATGGCCTCATAGGCGGCCTCGTCGTCGGCGAAGAGGGAGACGTCGCTGATGTCGCCCTTGTCGCCCGAACGGGCCCCGCACAGGTCTCGGAGCTGGATCCTGACCACCGGTTCACCCTATTCGCCCGACGTGGGGTCACCGGTCGGTGACAGGGTGGGAGGCGTCGGCTGGCTAGATTCGGGCGATGCCCGCCGGGCCGCTCTGCCGACGCCGACCCCGCCGCACCGCCTCGCGCCTGTGACCGTCTACCTCGTCCGCCACGCCGACGCCCTCAGCCGCACCACGTGGGCCCACGACGACCTGCTGCGCCCACTGACCGAGAAGGGCTACGGCCAAGCCCAGGGCCTCGTCGACCTGTGGGGCGACCGGGGCATCACCCGCCTGCTCACCAGCCCCGCCGTCCGCTGCCACCAGACCCTCGACCCCCTCGCCTCGCACCTCGGCCTCGTGATCGAGGATGCCGAAGCGCTGCTCGAAGGTGCCGTGGTCGACAGGGCCCGCGACCTGCTCGAGTCGGTCAAGGGCATCGACGTGGTGCTGTGCAGCCACGGCGACATCATCCCGGACTTGGTGAACCGCCTCATCGCCGAGGGCATGGAGGCCCACGGCCGAGACGCCAAGAAGGGTTCGACGTGGGTGCTCGACCACGACGGGAAGCGCTTCGTCAGGGGGCGGTACGAGCCCGCCCCCTGACGGCGGCTCGGTTCGTCGCTGCTAGTCCGTCAGCGGGCGGCCCTGGGCGTCGGTGGAGAAGCCCTGGTTGCCCACGAGGATCAAGATGCCCTCGATGGTGCCCCAGATGGCACCGATGCCACAGGTCACCAGGGTGACCACGATCTGGATGATCCCCTTGTTGGTGTTGCCCAGGTAGAAGTTGTGGACGCCGAAGCCGCCCAGGAAGATGCCGAGCAGGCCGGCGACCATCTTCGACTTCAGGGGCGTGCCGTCGGGTCCGACGGCGGGGACGCCACCCGCAGCCATCGGCTGCTGGTAGGCGGGCGGCGGCTGGTAGGCCGCGGCCGGCGGCGGGGTGGCAGCGGCACCCGGAGGCGGCGGGACGCTGCTCGGATCCGGACCGGGGGGCGGCGGTGGTGCGTCGGACATGGGGGTTCTCCTTCACCGAGGTGCCCGGAGGGGCGTGGCTGGTTCAGCCGCGACCCTAACCGCGGCGATCCACCGGCGGTTGGACGACGGGGAACCGGGCCGCCTGCGGTCGCGATGCCGGTGCGCTCAGGCGCGGGTGGCGCCCTGGCTCTCCCACAGCTTGTTGAGCTTGGCCTGGTAGTACCAGACGTCGAAGAAGCCGAGGAAGGCGAGCAGCAAACCCAGCCACCCGGAGGTGTCGTCCTCGCCCATCGCCCGCTTCTGCGCGTGGCCGATGCGCCCACCGGTGCGCACGATGGTGACCACGGTGGTGATCACGCCGAACAGGGCGATGGCGCTCAGGGCCGGCGAGATGTTGATCTCGTCGTCGAAGTCGTCGAGCTCCTTGTTGACCTTGTACCACCAGTACACGAGGTAGATGCCGAAGGTGATGAGCGAGAGCGCCCAGGCACCTGCAGGACTGCGGAGCTTGCCCAGGGGCTTCCCGGACGGAGAGGTGTTGGCCATCTGCGCACGCTAGTGCAGCCCTGCGGTTACGGGCAGGGAGTGCGGCCCTCGTCGGGGCTCAGAGCACGTCGACGTCCACCCGGACGCCGGCGTCGACCGACGACCGCTCGACGAAGAAGGGCTCGACCGCCAGCAACTGCGTCGGCTTGCCGTCCCGGGAACGACCGGTGCCGGTGATGGTGGGTGGTCCCGAGAGGCCCAGGACGCCGACGCCGCTCGCCACCGAGGCGGCCACGTCCCTGTCCGTCGACCGCCAGGCGAGGCGGCCGATGACCTCCGGCGGCTCAGGGTCGCCGGCGCCGCGCGGCCTGAGGTCGACGGTGTCGCCGCCGTAGGCGTTGAGACCGAAGTACTCCTCGTGCCACTCCTCGACGGCGACGCCCGCCGCCTCGGCCCGCCGCCGCACGAAGGACAGCGCGGCGCGGGCCTTGGCCTCGGCGTCGGGCCACGAGTAGCCGAAGCGCACCTCGCCCGCCCACCCCGCCGGCGTGCACACCAGCCCCTTGTAGGACTCGGGCGCCGGGCGGCCCGTCGCTCCCGAGACGCGCACCCGGTCGTCGCCCAGGTCGTCGATGTGCACGGTGGTGAAGTCGGCCACGACGTCGGGGTTGAGGTAGCGGCTCGGGTCGTGCACCTCGTAGAGCAGCTGCTCGCGGACGGTGTCGAAGGTGACCATGCCGCCGGTGCCCTCGGGCTTGGTGAGGACCATGGCGCCGTCCTCGTCCACCTCGCCCAGCGGGAAGCCGACGTGCAGCGGGTCCGGGTTCTCCCACCAGGCGCCGGAGTAGTTGCCGCCGGTGACCTGGCCGCTGCACTCGAGGAGGTGGCCGACGGTGACGCCGGCGGCGAGTCGGTCCCAGTCGTCCCAGCCCCAGCCGAACTCGTGGATGAGCGGCGCCAGGAAGAGGGAGGCGTCGGCCACCCGGCCGGTGATGACGATGTCGGCACCGGCGCCGAGCGCCTCGACGATGGGGCGCGCCCCCAGGTAGGCGTTGGCGAAGATGGCGTCGTCGGGCAGGCCCAGCTCGGCGGCGCGGGGGCGGACGTCGTCGCCCACCACGGTGGCGATGGTGAGGCCACCGACGTCGGCCTGCTTGGCGAAGCCGGCCACGGCGCGACCGGCGGCGACCGGGTTGATGCCGCCGGCGTTGGTGATGAGCTTCGTGCGCCCGTCGAGCAGGTACGGCACCGCCGCGGCGACGTAGAGCGGGAGGTCGCGGGTGTAGCCGAGGGCCTCGTCGCGGAGGCGGTCCTTGGCCAGAATGGCAAGGGTGAGCTCGGCCAGCGCCTCGCACACCAGGTAGTCGACACCGGCCTCGAGCAGTGCGGCGACCGGCTCGTGGCCGTCGCCGTAGAACCCCTGCCCGCCCCCGATGCGTACTGTCTTTGCGCCGCCTCCGGCGTCGCCCCTTCGGGATCCGATCGAACTCAACGCCGCTGCTCCGCTCCGCTCCGCAACGTCACCCCTGCGGCGCCGCCCCTTCGGGATCCGATCGAGCTCACTGCCGCTGCTCCGCTCCGCTCCGCAACGTCAAGCCTGCGGCGCCGCCC
>CAYYDZ010000140.1:4686-6972 GCA_964470715.1 uncultured Microthrixaceae bacterium
CTGCTCGACCAGCTCGCGGTCGTCGTCGGTGACGCTGACCGGCGAGCGGCGGCGCCACCGGCGGAAGGCGAAGCCGAGCGCGGCCCCGCCGGCGATGAGCAGCACCACGGGCAGGACCCAGACCAGCCCGGTGACCCCGGAGGCCGACGGGGTGAGCACGACGTCCTCGCCGAACTGGTCCACCAGATAGTCGCGGATCTCCTCGTCGGTGTCACCGGACTCGATGCGGCGGTTGATCTCGGCGCGGATCTCCTTGGACACCGGGGCGTCGGAGTCGGCCACCGACTGGCTGCGACAGGTCGGGCACTTGAGGCCGTCGGCCAGGGCGTGGGCGCGGTCCTCGTTGGTGCGGGGGGTGTCGTCGGGGCGGGTGCCGATCACGAGGGCGACCAGCACGATCACCCCCATCAGCACCCAGAGCCAGGGAGCGGGACCGGCCTTGGTGGCCGGGGGCGCGGCGGCGGGGGGTCCGGCCGGCGCCCCGTCGTCGGCCGAGAGGCCGGCGGGCGTGGCGTCGTCCTCGGGCGGGGACGCCGGGGCGGTGGTGTCGGTCACGGCGTGGTGGTCCCCGGGGAGCCCGCGCCGGTGGTGGCAGACGAGCCGGAGCCCGACGAGCTGGAGCCCGACGCCCCCGAGCGGTCGGTGCCGTCGGCCGGCGCGCCCGACAGCTGCTCGATGAGCTGGTCGAGACCGACGCTGGTGACGCCGCCGGTGACCTTGGCCACCACGTAGCCAGTGGGCGAGATGATGAACGACTCCGGCACCGCGGCCACCGCGTAGTCGAGGATCACGCCGGTTCCCGAGCCGTCGATGACCGGCCACGTGCTGTCGTTGTCCTCGAAGTACTGCTGGACCTCGCCGGGATCGTCGTCGAACACGACGCTGACCACCGAGGCGTCGCCGATCTGCTGGTGGCGGCGGCTGAACGAGAGCAGCTCGGGGTGCTCGACCCGGCAGGGGACGCACCAGGTGGCGAAGAAGTTGACCACCACCCACTGGCCCCGGAGGGAGTCGAGGTCGAAGGGCTCGCCCGTGGTGAGCGACGTGCCCTGCACCGGCGGGGCCACCTCGCCGACGAGGGGGCTGTCGGCGCGGCGGTCCTGGCTGGGCTCGCGGGTGGCGAGCACACCCACGAACACCGCGAGCACCACGGCCACGCCCAGGGCGATGAAGAAGATGGGGCCCCGCCGGCGGCGGGTGCCCGCGTCGGACGACTCGGGACCGGATCCGTCGCCATCGACCGAGGCCGACGCGTCGCCGCGGTCGGCGGGCTCGGCCGACCGCTGGGTGCCGTCGCCGGCGGGCCCGTCCACGAGGACGCGCCCGTGGCGCCGTGGCGCGTCGGGGGTCTGCGGGTCGCTCACGAGCCCACCGTCACAGGTTCCGGCGCCGTGGTGTCGTCGCCCCCGTCGTCGTCGCCCGACTGGACCGGGCCGTCACCGCCGGCGGCCACCTCGATGGGCGCGGAGACCGGGTCCGTGGGCCGACGGCGCTTGCCGGGCCAGGCCGCCAGGATCGTGCCGAAGGCCATCACGCCGCCGCCGATCCAGAGCCAGACGATCATCGGCTGCACGATGACCCGCAGCAGCACGGCGTCGGGCGCGGGCTCGCCGGCGGCGGCGCCATCGGCCGCCGCGTCGCCCGAGGTGGCGTCCGTCCCGCTGTCGCCAGAACCGTCGCCGGCGGCGTCGGCGACCGCGTCGCTGGTGTCGGTGCCCGTGCCCGTCACCGAGCCCTCCTCGCCGGGCAGGGCGAGCAGCGCGAGGTAGACGTCGTCGGCGAAGCCGACCCGCACCGAGGGGGTGCCGATGGCCTGACCGCCGAACTGGAAGCGGTTGAGGGCGGGGGTGAACACTCCGTCGCCGTCGACCCGGACCCGTGCCCGCACGACCACCTTCTGGGGGTGCTCGACGGTCTCGACCCCGAGGTAGGTGATCTCATGGCCGGCCACCACGGCGGAGTCGCCCGGCGAGAGGCGGAACTCGCCTTGGTGGGCGAAGCTCTGGCTGGCGGCGAAGGCGACCGCGATGATGACCACGCCGAGATGCACGACCATCCCGCCGTTGGCCCGACCGACGAGGCCCCGCCAGCCCTGGCGCCGGGTGGCCAGCACGATCTGACGCAGTGCCGAACCGGCGGCGAGGCCGCCGAGGAAGAACGCCACCAGCGGGGCCAGGCCCCGGGCACCGATGACGACGGCGAACACGAGCGACGCGGTGGCCACCCACGCCGGCCAGTAGAGGCGGTGACGCAGCAGCTCACCGCTGGCCTTGCGCCACGGCAGGA
>CAYYDZ010000141.1:0-6890 GCA_964470715.1 uncultured Microthrixaceae bacterium
ACTCTAGGGCAACCGGCCGCTCGGACCCTGAGGGCGGAAGGGTCGAGGTCCCGCCCGACGCAGGGTGGACAGCGGTGTAACATCTGTGGAGCCGGGTCGTGCGGGTCCGGAGCACCTGCGGGGCGGGGTCTTGGAGAGCGGATGAACAAGCGGCGGATCGCAAGGCGAACGGTGTGCAGCCTGTTGGTGGCGGCCCTCGCGATGGGGACGGCCACGCCGGCGGGCGCCGACCCGCAGGCCACGATCCCCATCTCGTGCGACCGCCCGAACACGGGCATCACCGCCGGCCTGTTCGTCAACCTCAACAACGAGATCCCCGATCCCATCAACTCCGATTCGGTGATGCAGGTCGTCGACGTCGAGCGACCGGTGTCCGGCGCCGCCACCCGGGTCGAGCTCAACCTGCCCTTCCCGGACATGGCGGGTGGCTTCCCTCCGAACGACTTCGGCGTCACCTACGGCACCTTCTACATCAAGTCGGTCGAGCTCACCGTGCCCATCCCCGCGGGCTACAGCGTGGCGACGGTCAACCCCACGGAGTCGCCGGACAAGAACTACGTCACCGCCACACGCTCGGGGTCCAACCTCGTGGTGCGCGTGCAGAGCGCCGTCAGCGGGTCCCGCATCCGCATCAACACCGAGGTGGCCTCGCCCGTGGCCGAGGTCGAGACCTCGTCGGGGGTCTGGACACCGGTGGTGATGCCCACCATCGTCATCAACCCCACGGTGACCGCCGCGGCGGGGTCCACCATCACCTGGCGCCCGCCCTCGTCGTCCAACGTCGTCGTCAAGTGGAACCGCGACTTCGGCTTCCTGATCGGCCAGATCAACTGGAACGACCTGTCGATGCCCTGCGCGCCGCAGAACCCCAACCAGGTGGTCGCGACGACCACCGTGGCGAGCCCCGCGCTCGCGGTCACCACGACGGCCGACGAGACCGCAGTGACTGCAGGCAGCGCCGTCCACCTGCACGTCACCGCCACCAACACGGGTGACGTGCCGTTGACCGGCGTGGTGATCACCGACGCCAACGCGCCCGGCTGTGCCGGCTCGCCCGGCAACCTCGCGGTGGGCGCGCACGTGACGCTGGACTGCACCGTGGCCACCTCGGCCGCCAACGTGCCCACGTTCTCGAACACGGCCGGTGCCGACTCCAACGAGACCGCCCCGGTGACGTCCAACACCGTCAACGTGACGGTCGACCCGGCTGGGCCCACCGGCATCTCCGGCACCGTCACCGAGACGGGTGGCGGCACGCCGATCGGTGGCGCGTTGTTGGCCTTCCTGCGCACCTCGAACTTCTCGATCGCGGGCGGCGCGGTCGCCGACGGCTCGGGTGGCTACTCGGCCAACCTGCCGGCCGGCTCCTATTACGTCTACCGGGTCGACCCGAGCGGCCGGCATCAAGCGGGCTTCCACGGTCCGCCCACGACGGTCAACGTGACCCCCGGCACCATGGTCGACGTCGACCCCACGATGGCGTCCACCCGTGGCTCGATCGGGGGAACGATCACCGAGGAGGGAACCGGCACGCCGGTCTCGGGGGCTTGGGCGCTGGCCCTCGACGGCGTCTCCGGCCGGCCCGAGACCGTGGCCACGGCCAACGCCAGTGGCCAGTTCTCGATCGACGACCTGCCTGCAGGGAACCACCTGGTGGTGTACCTCGACCCCAGCGGGGCGCACGCTGCCGAGTACTACCTCAACGCTCCCGACACGGCCCGGGCCACCGCGGTCGCGGTGGCCGGGGCGGCCACGACCACGGCCAACGGCACCCCCGCGGCCCAGACCCCGGTCGGGACCGGCGCATCGATCAACGGAGCCGTGACCGAGACGGGTACGAACGCGGCGCTGGCCAACGTGGCCGTCATCGCCCTGCGGGCGACGGACTTCAGGTTCGCCTCGGCCGCGATCACCGACGCCTCCGGCGCGTACGCGCTCGATGTCGCTCCTGGGTCGTACAAGCTGGTGTTCCTGGACCGTTCCGGTGGCCACCACATGGAGTGGTACGACAACCAGCCGTACACGGGGATCGCCACTGCCACATCGGTGGTGGCGCCGGGCACCGCCAGCGCCGCCCTGGACCGCAATGCCGGCACGATGACCGGCCGGGTCACCGATGACCCGGCCGGAACTCCACTCAGCGGCGCCTGGGTGGTGGCACTGAGCCCCAACGGCAGCATCCTTGGTGGTGCGGTCACCGACGGCGCCGGCAACTACAGCATCGCGGGTCTCCTGGCCGGCAACTACCGGGCGACCTTCGTCGACCCCAACGGGGGCCGCGCCCAGGAGTACTGGAACAACGCCAGCACCTTCGGCGGTGCCACCCCCATCACCATCGCCGGTGGCGCCGCCACCACCATCGACGCCGCTTTGCGCCTGCCCTGATCGCAAGAGCGGGTGACGGCCGCGGAAGACGCGTGGCCGCCACCCGGTCGGGACCAACGACCCTGGCCCGACGTCGTCGACGGAGTGAGCATGTCGGGATGCAGCTCATCGACGATCGCACCGGCCTCGAGCGCCTGGGTCGGGACGAGTGCCTCGCTCTCCTCGTCGGCCACCAGGTCGGGCGCCTCGCGGTGGTGTCGCACGGGCGACCGCTCATCTTCCCCGTGAACTACGCCATGGACGGTGAGGCGGTCGTGTTCCGCACCGCCCCCGGCTCGAAGTTCGACGGCGCCGTGCGGGAGATGGCGGTGTCGTTCGAGATCGACGAGCTCGACGTCGAACGCCGCGAGGGCTGGAGCGTGGTCGTCGCGGGCCGGGCCGAGGAGGTGGTGAGCGAGTCCCACCGGGCCCGCCTCCGCCACCTCCCGCTGCGCCCCTGGGCGGCGGGGGACAAGGACCACTGGTTGACCATCACCGCGACGAGCATCACGGGTCGACGGGTCACCAGCTCCGCGTGACGACCACCGGAGCGGGCACCCTGCGCTGAGCAGGGAGAACCGGGCGGGTATCGACATAGGCTCTGCCACATGAGTGGCACGGCGCTCCAGCGCACCCGGACCATCCCGGCACCGACCGATCAGGTCTGGGCCACCTTGGCCGCCCTCGACCGCATCAGCCGGTGGGCGCCGAAGGTCGACCACTCCAGCTACACCACCACGCAGACCGAGGGCGTCGGGGCCGCCCGCCGGGTGCAGGCCGGCCGCATCGTGCTCATCGAGACGGTCATCGAGTGGGAGCCCACCACCCGCCTGGCCTACACCCTCGATGGCCTGCCGCCCCTGGCCAAGCGAGTGGTCAACCAGTGGGATCTCGTCGCCGATCCCGCCGACGCCGCCCGCACCGTGGCCACCCTCACCACCCACCTCGAGCCAGCGTCGGGACCCCGCGGCCGCATCGGCACCAAGGTGCTCGGCCGGGTGCTCACCAAAGCGTCCGACTCCATGCTCGACGGCCTGGCGGCCTTCGACCACACCGCCCCCGGGAGGGCCACCGCATGAGCGAGCGAACCGCGAACGCCACCGACGCCACCGGGGTCGACCCCATCGGGGCCGCCGACGGGCGGCCCGACGTCGTCGTGATCCTCACCGACCAGGAGCGCGCCGTCCCGCCCTACGAGTCACCCGAGGTGCTCGACTGGCGGGAGCGCACCCTCACCGGCCGGCGCTGGTTCGACGAGCACGGGCTGAGCTTCCGCCGCCACTACACCGGCTCGCTGGCGTGCGTGCCCAGCCGCCCCACGATCTTCACCGGCCAGTACCCCGACGTCCACGGGGTCACCCAGACCGACGGCATCGGCAAGCGGGCCAACGACTCCCGCATGCGCTGGCTGCGCGAGGGCGAAGTGCCCACCCTCGGCCACTGGTTCCGGGCCGCCGGCTACGACACCCACTACGACGGCAAGTGGCACATCACCCACGCCGACCTCATCGATCCCGCCACGGGTGAGTCGGTCCCCACCAACACCGACGACGGCACGGTGCTGCCGGACGGGGTGCAGGCCTACCGTGATGCCGATCTCCTGGACCCCTTCGGCTTCTCCGGCTGGGTCGGCCCCGAGCCCCACGGGGCGAAGATGTCCGACTGCGGCCTTCGCCGTGATCCCCTGATCGCCGACCGGGTGGTGGCCTGGCTCGAGGACCGCTACGCCCGCCGGCGGGCCGGCGACCCCGAGGCCCTCCGCCCCTTCCTCCTGGTGGCCTGCTTCGTGAACCCCCACGACGTGGTGCTGTACCCCGTGTGGCGGCGCAAGAACCCCCTCGAGCCGTCGTCGTTCGATCCTCCCCACGTGCCGGCGCCGCCCACGGCCGACGAGGACCTGCGCACCAAGCCCGCGGCCCAGATCGCCTACCGGGACGCCTACTACAGCGGGTACGGGCTGGCACCGGGGATGAAGCGCCTCTACACCAAGGGCGCGCAGCTCTACCGGGACCTGTACTACCGCCTGCACGCCGAGAACGACGGCCCCATCGACCGGGTCCGTCGGGCGGTCACCGACGGGGGGTCGGCCGAGGCCGTGCTGCTGTTCAGCGCCGACCACGGCGATCTGCTGGGCGCCCACGGCGGTCTCCACCAGAAGTGGTACCAGCTCTACGACGAGTGCACCCGGGTGCCCTTCAACCTCGTGCGCATCGGCGAGCGCGCCACGACGGGGACGGTCGTGGACGAGCTTCCCACCTCCCACGTGGACATCGTGCCGACCCTGCTGTCGGCCGCCGGCATCGACGAGGCGGCGGTCGCCGAGGAGCTCCGACCCCACTTCACCGAGCTGCACCCGCTCCCCGGTCGGGACCTGATGCCGCTGGTGGACGGCGACGAGGGGGCGCAGGACGACGCCGCCGCCCGCGCGGTCTACCTCCAGACCCGCGACCACATCCTCGAGGGCGACACCGGCGTCTCCGCGGTCGGCCGCCTGTTCGGGTTCACCGAGCATGCACCGGTGCCGCTGCGCATCTCGCTGCCCGCCTTCGTGGGCTCGAACTTCGAGGGCCTCGTGGCCCGAGTGCACGAGGCCGACGTGGCCGGCGGCGCCGGCCACGTCTGGAAGATCGTGCGGACCTTCGACGACCCCGCGACGTGGACTGAGCCCGACCACCGCCACCTGTCCGCCAACGGTCCCGGTGGGGCCGGGTACCGCGACGTGCCCCTGGCCGACGAGTGGGAGCTCTACGACCTCGACGACGACGCGGTCGAGGCGGACAACCGGGCCAAGGACCCGGCCGCGGCGGCGGTGTTCGACCACCTCCGCGAGCGCATGATCGCCGAGCGCGACCGTGCCGTGCCCGCTCGCAACGAGCCCTGGCCCTACGCCATCAGCGCCGCCCACGATTCCAAGCGCCCACCGCTGCCCGCCCGCCTGGTGCGCAAGGGCCTCCAGCGCCTCGGCATGCATCCCGATGACGACGTGGCGCCCGACCCGCACCTCGACCTCGCCGGCCGACGCGCCGTCGTCGTGTGCACCAACCACGGCGTGCTCGACATCGGCAAGGCGACAGGGGTCTACGCCTCGGAGATGACCGTCCCGTACTACGCCTTCCTCGACGCCGGCATGGAGGTCGACGTGGCCAGCCCGCGCGGCGGCACCATCCCCGTGGACCCGATGTCGCTGAAGCCCGTGCTGCGCAGCCCCGCCGACGACCGCTTCCTCGCCGACGACACCCTGAAGGCCAAGGTCAACGACTCGCTGCCGGTGGGCGAGCTCGACATGGACGCCTACGACCTCGTCTTCCTCGCGGGCGGTTGGGGTGCGGCGTTCGACTTCGGCTTCTCCGAGGACCTCGCCGCCAAGGTCACCGAGGCCAACGCCGCCGGCAAGGTCATCGGCGGCGTGTGCCACGGCCCGCTGGGCCTGGTCAACGCCACCGCCGCCGACGGGCGTCCCCTGGTCGAGGGCCGCAAGGTCACCGCGGTCACCGACAAGCAGGTGCAGGAGCTCGGCATCGAGTCCACCCCGCACCACCCGGAGACCGAGCTGCGCCGCGCCGGTGCGGACTTCGAGTCCGAGCAGGCGTTCCGCGACCCCTTCGCCAACCACTGGGTGGTCGACGGCAACCTCGTGACCGGCCAGAACCAGAACGCGGGGCCCATGGTCGCCCGCGAGATGATGGCCCTCGTCGCCCGCCAGGGCGACGCCGCCCACGACGACGAGCTCGTCGCCGCCCCCTGACCCGCAGGCCTTGGGGCGCGGTCAGCCCAGCAGGCGGCCGAGGGCGGTGTGCAGGACGCGGCGCGTCTCGGCGGGGGACAGCCCCCGGATGCGGCGGAGCTGGTCGAACGACTCGAACCCCAACAGCAGGTCGACCCCCGGGGTGACCGCGCGGCGCTCCGCGGCCGACAGAGCGGTGAGCTCGGGGGCGAACATGGCCTCGACCTGCTCTTCCAGGAGCACCCGGGTGCGCTCGAGCTGCTCGGCGAGGATGGGGTTGGCGGGCGCCCGTTGGATGGCGGCGCGCCGGGTCGGGCCGATGGCCTCGTAGAGGCGGAGGCGGTTGTCGACGATCCGCTCGATGCGCTCGTCCAGTGATCCCTCGCCGAGGCCGGGCAGCTCGGCCAGGGGGGCGAAGCGCTCCATCTGGCGGGCGATGGCGGCGCGGGCCAGCGCCTCGAGGTCGTCGAAGTAGCGGTACACCGAGCGCAACGACACGCCGGAGCGTTCGGCGACGTCGGCCGCCACCAGGCCGACGTGGCCCTCGGTGAAGAGCTCGATGACCGCGTCGAGGACGGCGTCGCGGTTGCGGTCGCGCCGGGCGGTGCGGCCGTCGATCGCGCCGTCGCCCGGGTCGATGTCCGGGGAGGAGGGCGGGGAGGGAGCCGGGGCGGTGCCGGCGGGCGTGGGCACGGCGGACCTAGATCGTGAAGGCCAGGTGGGTGGCCAGCTGCCGGGCGAGCGCCTCGTCCCCCGACAGCACGATGTCCGAGCCGATGAGGGGCTCGGCGTCCGTGCGGCC
>CAYYDZ010000142.1:0-6878 GCA_964470715.1 uncultured Microthrixaceae bacterium
TCTTCGCTGATAGCAGCCCCCTTTCGCGGAGCGTTCGGCGGCACCGGTATCAGGGAAGTTCACGTCTGGTGTCCGCCGTTGAGGTACGCGAGGACGGCGAGGACTCGGCGATGGCCGTCTTCGCTGTCGGTGATGTCGAGCTTGGTGAGGATGTGGCGGATGTGGGCTTCGACGGTGCGCTCGCTCACGACAAGTCGATTGGCGATGGCGGCGTTGGTGAGTCCTTGGGCCATGAGCTCGAGCACGTCCCGTTCGCGCTCCGACAGCCGGCCGACGGGTCCGGTGTCGGCCGGCGTCACGAGGTTGGCGACCACCATCGGGTCGAGGGCTGACCCTCCCGCCGCGACGCGCTCGGCCGTTGCGAGGAACTCGTCCACTTCGAGCACGCGGTCCTTGAGCAGGTAGCCGAACCCGCCGAGTGCGACGAGCTCGACGGCGTGTGTCGTCTCGATGTGCTGAGACAGCAGCAGCACGCCGACACCGGGATGCTGCTGCTTGATCGAGCGGGCGGCGCGGGCGCCTTCGTCGGTGAAGGTCGGTGGCATGCGGATGTCGATGACGGCGAGGTCAGGCTGCTCCTGCTCGATGGTGGCGAGCAGCTGGTCGGCGTCGCGCAGCGTAGAGACGACGTGGTGGCCCCCGTCGCGGAAGAGGCGGGCGAGGCCTTCGCGGAGCAGCGCTTGGTCCTCGGCGATCAGGACGCGCACGGGAACTCCGCGACGAGCGTGGTGCCTTGACCCGTGCCGCTGTCGATCCTGAGGGTGCCACCGCGGGCCACCACGCGATCGGCGAGGCCGGCCAGTCCTGAGCCCTCGTGGGCGACGGCGCCTCCGACGCCGTCATCGACGACGGCGACGACGAGCCTGCTGTCTTCGTGGACGGCGCGGAGCGTGACCTTGGTGGCGCGGGCGTGCTTGACGGCGTTGGTGAGCCCTTCACACGCGGTGAAGTAGGCGGCGGTCTCGACATCGGCGGTGTACCGCTCGCCGTTGGCGACGACCTCGACGGGGAGCGGTGCCCGCCGAGCCAGCTCCCGCAGTGCAGGTCCGAGACCGCTGTCGAGCGTGGCGGGTCGCAGGCCGCTGGCGAGCTCGCGTAGCTCGTCGATGGCCACCGTGATCTCGGCGACCGCGTCGTCGAGCGTCCGGTCGACCTCGGGATCGACGCCCGGGCCGAGCGTGTGCTGCGCGTGGCGGAGCGCCAGGCCGATGGACACCAGCCGCTGTTGGGCGCCGTCGTGCAGGTCGCGTTCGATCCGTCGTCGCTCCTCGTCTCCGGCGGCGACGATCCGCGCTCGTGACGCTTCGACTTCTTCGAGTTGGCGGCGCAGTCCGACCCGGAGTCGGGCGATCTCCACTGCGAGTGCACCAGCCTCGAGCACCTTGGCGATCAGCGAGCCGCGTTCGGCGAGCTCAGCGGGGGCGACGACGGTGCCGAGGGTCGTACCAGCGTGCCGCACCGGCCAGCGCCGTCGCCCGTCGTCGGGATCGTCGACGACGGGCTCGCCGGCCACGTCGACGGCGAGGTCGATGTCCGGAAGGTTCAGGCGGAGGTGAAGGTCCTCGACGCCCAGCGCCTCGCGGAGGACGCCCTCGACGTCCTCCGGTTCGGCGCGGCCCTCGCGCAGGTCATCGAGGAACTCGGCCATGCGTTGCAGGGCGTCGTGCCGGGCCCGGTTGAACCGGCGGTCGACGGCATCCTGCACCCGGCGGCGGAGCGGACCGAACAACGCGGCCACGGCCAACGTTGCGCCGGCCGTGCTCCACGCCGAGCCGTGACCGACCGCGGCGCCGACCACGACGACCGTCGCCGCGTAGGTGCCGGCGAGCATCACGCTCAGCGCGCTGTAGGTGAGCGTTCGGCTGATGACGACATCGATGTCGTAGAGGCGGTAGCGGAGGATGCCGATGGCGGCGCCGACCGGCACCGCGAGCAAGGCCAGCGCGGTGAGCGGGCGCACCGCCGGAACCACACTCCACAGCAGCGCGACGACCGGGAGGATCACCAGAGCGCACGTCGAGGAGAACACGAACCACCGCATCTGGAGCCGCTCGACACCGACGGAGCGGTGGTAGCGCTGCACCAGCGGCACGATGGCCAACGCGGTCGAGCCGAGAAACAGCGGCATGCCGACGGCCTGCAGCACGCCGATCAGCGGGCTGTCCACGGCGTACGGGTTGCGGTCGCCGATGAAGAGGTTGCCGATGTCCGGCGACAGGGCCCACCCGGGCAGGAGGAGCGCGACGCCGGCGAGGTTGGCCCACACGAGCGCCGCCCAGCCTCGCCGGACGAGGTGCCCGTCGGGGAACAGCACGAACGTCAGGATGAGCGCGGGGCTGGCGATCCAGCTCCACAGCGCGACCCACTCGGCGAACGGTCCCGCCGGCCAGCCATGCTCGGCAGCGCGCAGTCCCCATCCCTGGGCCAGGTCCGCGGCGAGAGCGGTGAACAGGGCGTCGACGAGGAACAGCCAGCCGATCACGTGGCCTGGGTAGCGGGACACGATCAGCCCGCCGGCGCCGGCGAGTGCCACCGCGTTGAAGGCGTACAGCACCGTGTCCCATTTGGGCTCCAACCCCCAGGACAACGGGATGGAGATGACCTCCACCATCAGCGTCACCATCAACAGCGACGCCGCCAGACGACGCAGGTGCACGTCCCTCACTGGCGGCGATTGTCCCAGCGCGTCCCGGGGCCGGCAATCGTGCTGGCGCGCAACCGCGGTCCGCGCTGGCGCGTAGCGGAGATTGCGTCCCTGCCCTGATGACCCGTCGTCGACGCCGTGCGTACAACGACAACGGACAACCGAGCCTCAGGAGGAGAACCAGTGATCCAGACCAATGACGTGCAGATCCGTCGGACGCGCCAGGGGGCCGTCGCGTTCATCGTGGCCGCAGCGGCCACGGCGGTCGCCGGCGCGGTGCTGTTCCTGGGTCTCCAACCCATCACCGACCTCTCTGACGACATGTGGCGCTACCCCTGGGAGAGCAGTGGTGCGTTCGTGGCATTCTCCATCTTCAGCGCCCTCCTGCACGGACTCGTGATCCTCGGCCTGCGGGCCTTCGGGCGCAGCGGTGCGGCCGGAGGATCGCGATCCGCAGCCAACGGTGTGGCGCTGGCGGTCACCGGCACTGCCCTGCTACTGGTCGGCGAGCTGCTCTCGATCCCCATCCGCAACGCCGAGACCAGCGACACCAGCGCCACGATCGTCGGCGCCGTCTTCGCGCTCGGCGGCATCACGTCGACGGTCGGGTTCCTGGTCCTGGGCCGCGCCACGTTGCGGGCGGGCGTGTGGCAAGGATGGCGTCGCTTCACGCCGCTCGCCACCGGCCTGTGGCTGGGCGCCATGACGTTCCTCCCCCCCACCCTGCTCCACGGCATGGTCGGCGTGTACGGCCTGTGCCTGCTCGGCATGGCGATCGCGCTCTACACCCAGCCGGCCCCGGTGCCAGCAGCCGGTGACGCCCAGCTGGCGGTGTGAGCGATGATCACGGCCGTCGAGCTGTGCGCGCTCACCAAGTCCTTCGGAAGCGTTCGGGCAGTCGACGACGTCCACGCCGTGATCGAGGCCGGACAGGTGACGGCGTTCCTCGGACCCAACGGCGCGGGCAAGACCACCACCCTGCGGATGCTGCTCGGGCTCGTCGCGCCGACCAGCGGCACCGCGACCTTCGGCGGCAGGCGGTACGACGAGCTGCGTGAACCGATCCGTCACGTCGGCGCCGTGCTCGAGGCGTCCGGCTACCACCCCGGCCGGACCGCGCTCGACCACCTCCGCACGCTCGCAACCGCGGCACGACTGTCGAAGGGCGCGCCGATGCGCGTCCTGGCCGAGACCGGGCTGGCGGACGATGCGCATCGCTGGGTCGGAGAGTTCTCCCTCGGGATGCGCCAGCGCCTCGGCCTGGCGGCGGCGTTGCTCGGCGACCCGGCAGTGCTCGTCCTCGACGAGCCGACGAACGGTCTCGACCCGCAGGGCGTTCGGTGGCTGCGCGGCTTCGTGCGCCGGCTGGCTGACGAAGGACGCACGGTGCTCCTCTCCAGCCACGCGCTGAGCGAGGTCGAGCAGACGGCCGATCACGTGCTCCTGATCGCGAAGGGTCGGCTCGTGCGGTCGTCGACGCTCGCCGCGCTGCGCGGCGAGGCAGGTGTCGGCTGCCGCGTCCGCGCACCGGAACGGGAGCGGCTCACGACGGCCCTGCACGCCGCCGGCCATCACTACCGTCACGTGGACGACGAGCTCGCCGTCGATGCCACCCCGGAGCAGGTCGGCGAGCTCGCCGCGGCACACGGGATCGTGCTTCATCGCCTGGCCGCCACCGCCGGTCTGGAGGAGGCCTTCTTCCGTCTCACCGAGCAGCCCGGGCGGGTCGACGACCCAGCGACGCTCGGGAGAGCGTCGGCATGAGCGCGCTCGTCCGCGCCGAGCTCGTCAAGCTGCGCAGCACGCGGTCGCAGCCCTGGCTGCTGCTCGCGACCCTGGCCATGGTGGTGCTGACGATCGCCTTCACCACTCCGTCGGCCGGCGCGCAGAACAACCCGCTGTCTCTCGACCAGCCATCACTGCTGGCCGAGATCGTCGGGGTCAGCTTCGGCTTCCCCCAGGTGACCATGGTGATCCTGGGCGTGCTCTCGTTCACCCAGGAGGTGCGCTACGGCACCGTCACCTCGACGTTCTTGGTCGAGCCGCGCCGAACCCGCGTCCTCGCCGCCAAGGGCGTGGGAGTGGTCCTCGCCAGCGTCGTCATCACCACCGCGACACTCGTCGTGTCGGTCG
This sequence comes from uncultured Microthrixaceae bacterium, assembly GCA_964470715.1. Taxonomy (GTDB): domain Bacteria; phylum Actinomycetota; class Acidimicrobiia; order Acidimicrobiales; family DATDAH01; genus JAEUJM01. The sequence continues at coordinate 4,778 of CAYYDZ010000142.1, forward strand.
TCGTCAGCGCCGCGATGATCTACGCCCGACACGGCAACGTGACGCCCCGCTCCGAGTTCTGGCAGATGGTCGCCGCCGCGTTCGCGGTCATGGCGATGTCCGGCGTCATCGGCGTCGCCATCGGTGTCGTCGTCCGCAACCAGATCGTCGGTGTGATCGCCGTGCTCGTCTGGATGAACGCCGTGGACCACGTGCTCCTCGACGCACTCCCGGCAGTTGGACGGTGGACGCCCGGAGGAGCGACCTACGGGCTGCTGCAGCTCGGGCCCGCCATCACCACCAAACAAGCGCTGCTGGACGTACCCGTCGCCGGGTTCCTCCTTGCCGCCTACACCGCCGCGATCGTGTTGGTCGCAGCCGCTGTCGCGCCCCGAAGAGACGTCCTCTGAGGTCCGAGCTCCTCGACCGACTTCGAGCCAGGTCCGCCGGCCCGTCGGCGTAGCGTGGCGCCGCCGGGTGCAGGCGCCCCGGCGAGGGGGACGTGACGATGGCGATGGCCGTGGGGCCCAGGAACCCGTACCTGGCCGACTCCGAGTACCCGATCGCCCACGGGCGGTGCGACCAGCAGGACAACACCGTGGTGGCGGGGCCGGTGGGGCCGACGGAAGTGCTCGGCGCCGACGACGTCCAGTACGCCTGGCTCGGGCCGGGCCACTTCGGTGGGATGGTGTCGGGGCCCTACCCCGACGGCCGCCGGGTGATCTGGAGCAACGGTCGCCAGACGATCGCGAAGCTCGACTACGACACGCTCGAGGTGCTGGCCGTCCTGCCGACCGGTGACGAGCCCGTCACCCCGCTCGAGGTTCTCGAGCGCGACCTGCGGGACCTCGACGAGCTCCGCGGCCAGGCCGCCGTCGACCACGCGCTGACCATGGCCATGACCTACCTCGTGGGCCTCGACGGGGTCTACGCGCTGGTCGACTGCGACAACACGCTCTTCCTCACGCGTCGGGACTGCGTCGTGGCCTATCGCGAGACGGACCCCACGGACCCGGCGTCGCCCATCGAGATCGCGGACCGGTGGGACAAGCCGGCGGAGGTGGAGGGCGAGTTCGTCGGGGTGAACCTCACCTTCGACGGGCGGCTGGTCCTCTCCACCGATCACGGCTGGCTCGTGTGCCTCAGCCGGGACTTCTCGGAGCTGTCGACGTTGCAGCTCGAGGGCGCCGCCGACGAGGCCGTCGCCCACTGGCAGCGCATGCTCGACTCCGGCCGGGCCGCCGGCTACGGCTGGGTGCGCAAGAGCCTCTGCGTCGGCGACGACAACGGGATCTACCTGACCTCGCCCGACCACCTGCACAAGGTGATGTGGACCGGCGAGCGCCTGTCGACCGACGAGGCCGACGGCGCCTGGCGGGCCCGTTACCGCAACGGGACGGGGTGGGGCTCGGGTTCCACGCCGTCGCTGATGGGGTTCGGACCCGACGAGGACCGTTTCGTTGTGATCGGCGACGGCGACCAGGTGGTGAACATCACCCTCTTCTGGCGCGACGCCATCCCCGAGGACTGGGCGCAGCTCGCCGACGCCCCGTCGCGCCGCATCGCCGGCCTCGGCCGCGCCGACATGGGCGACCCCGATCTCGAGGCCATCCAGACCGAGCAGTCGATCACCGTCAGCGGCTACGGGGCCATGACGGTGAACAACCAGCCGCCGACGCTCGTCGAGGGCCTGCCCGAGTCCGCCGCCCGCGCCCTGTGCTTCTACCTCGGCCACGACCCGGCCTTCCGTCCGCTCGGCCTGCACAAGTTCGAGTGGAACCCGGCGACCCGCACCCTCGAGGAGGCGTGGGTGTGCACCACGGTGTCGTCGCCGAACTCGGTGCCCTTCGTCTCCCAGGGGTCCGATCTCGTGTACACGTGCGGGACGCGGGACCGGCAGTGGACGATCGAGGCGGTGGACTGGACCACCGGCGAGCCCACCTTCCACTACGTGCTCGGCGGCTCGATGTTCAACACCCTCGGCGCCGGGGTGACCGTGATGGACGACGGCCGCCTGCTCTTCGGCACCGTGTTCGGCAAGGCCCGGGTGCTGCGGCCCTGACCGGCCCGGCGTCGCGCCGGCACCTCCGGCCCGAGACGTGGTGCTACGACGTCGGTGGGG
>CAYYDZ010000143.1:0-1228 GCA_964470715.1 uncultured Microthrixaceae bacterium
ACCACGAGGCCGTGGTCGACGAGGTTGAGGGGGTCGGGGCCGGCGTCGGCGGCCACCACGATGTCCTCGAGGCGGGCGCCCCACACCCCCGGCACGTAGATGCCCGGCTCGACCGAGAAGGCGTGGCCGGGGACGAGGGCGGTGCAGTTGCCCGCCACGACGTACGGGTCTTCGTGCTCCTCGATGCCGATGCCGTGGCCGGTGCGGTGGATGAAGTAGTCGCCGTAGCCGCCCTCCGCGATGACCCGGCGGGCGACAGCATCGACGTCCTCGCAGGGCGTGCCTACGGTGGCGCTGGCGACGGCCTGGGCCTGGGCATCCTCGAGGACGGCGTAGAGGTCCCGGAAGGCGGCCGGCGGCTCACCCGTGTACACGCACCGGGTGATGTCCGAGCAGTAGCCGGCGCCGCTGTCGTCGGGCGGGAGGGTGCCGCCGAAGTCGCAGAGGACCACCTCGCCGGCTTGGATCACGCGCTCGCCCGGCTCGTGGTGGGGGCTGGCGGCGTTGGGCCCGGAGGCCACGATGGCGAAGTTGACCCGGTGGTGGCCCTCGTCGACGAGACGCCGGCCGAGGTCGGCGGACACCTCGGCCTCGGTGCGCCCGGCGAGCGGGATGGCGCCGCCCTGGAGCTGGGTCGCCACCCGGTCGGCGGCTGCCGAGGCGCGTCGCAGGGCGGCGATCTCGGCGGCGTCCTTCACCGCCCGCAGCGGCCCGACGAGGTCGCTCGACCGGCGGAAGGTGGTGCCGTCGAGGCGGGCCAGCAGCTCGACCAGGAAGCGCGCCCACGTGCGGTCGCCGATGGCGGCTACCGGCACGGGGCCGAGGAGCTGCGCCACGAGCTCGACCGGGTCGTCGGTCTCGTCCCACGGCACCACCGTGAACACGTCGGGCCGCTCCACGACCCGGGGCGCCTCCAGCCGGGGCACGACGAGGTGGGCGTCGCCCTCGCGGGGCACCACCAGCATGGTGAGGCGCTCGAGGGGCATGGCCTCGTAGCCACAGAGCCAAGGCAGGTCGGCACCCACCGAGAGCAGCAGCGCGTCGACGCCCTGCTCAGCCATGGCGGCCCGCACCCGGGCCAGGCGCTCGCCGTGCACGTCGCCGCTCATCCGCAGGCCGCCAGATCCCACGAACTCGACGCAATGGCTGTCGGAAAGCGACAGCTATTGCGTCGAGAATGCGCGAAGTGGCAGGCGGAGGCGGTCACGGGGCGACCACCGGCGCACCG
>CAYYDZ010000143.1:1328-4058 GCA_964470715.1 uncultured Microthrixaceae bacterium
GAGGCGGCGCCGGCGGCGGACTTGGCGTGGTAGCTGGAGCGGGTGAGGGGGCTGGCTTCGACATGGGCGATGCCCAGGCCTTCGCCCAACGCCGCCCAGCGCTCGAAGCACTCGGGCTCCCACCAGCGCACCACGGGGAGGTGGCGGGCCGTCGGGCGGAGGTACTGGCCGATGGTGACGATGTCGGCGCCGACGGCGGCGAGGTCGGCCAAGGTGGCGACGATCTCGTCGTCGGTCTCGCCCATGCCCACGATCAGGCCCGACTTCGTGGTGAGGCCGGCGGCCTTGGATCTGGCCAACACGGAGAGGCTGCGGGCGTACGACGCGGAGGGCCGCACCGCCCGCTGGAGGCGGGCGACGGTCTCGATGTTGTGGTTCAACACGTCCGGCCGGGCGTCGAAGATGGTGGCCAGCGAGGCCTCGTCGCCCCGGCAGTCGGGGATGAGCACCTCGATGTCGGTGCCCGGCCGGCGGTCACGGATGGCCGCGACGGTGGCGGCGAAGGCGCCGGCGCCGCCGTCGGCCAGGTCGTCGCGGGCGACCGCGGTGACGACGGCGAAGGACAGGTCCATGCGCTCGACGGCCTCGGCCACACGGCCAGGCTCGGTGGAGTCGAGGGCCTCGGGGTGGCGGGTGTCGACCAGGCAGAACCCGCAGGCCCGGGTGCAGCGCTCGCCGTTGATCATGAAGGTGGCGGTGCCGTCGGCCCAGCACTCGAAGATGTTCGGGCAGCCCGCCTCCTCGCACACGGTGACGAGGTCGAGCGAGCGCAGCGTCTTGCCGAGGCCCGTGTACTCCTCGCCGAGGTGGGCGGGGATGCGCAGCCACTCGGGCTTGCGCTCGGTGATCTGGATGCCGCCCGTGACCCCGGCGTCGCGCAGGCGGCGCTCGATGCGCACCGAGGTTCCCCCCTCCCCTGCCGACGCGTCGGCGGCGTCCCGGGTGAAGGCGGCGAGGTCGTCGGGCTGCACCTTCCAGGCCACGTCCTGGCGCTCCCAGGCGCCGTCGCGCGCCCACTGGGCGACGGCACGGGCGACGACCGCGTCCACCACCTCGCGCATGGGGACGTCGAGGCCCTCGGCCGCCAGCGACGTGACCCCCTTGTCGGGGATGCCGCACGGGACGATGTGGCCGAAGTAGTCGAGGTCGGGGGCCACGTTGAGGGCGAACCCGTGCATGGTGCGACCCCGGGTGAGGCGCACGCCGATGGCGGCGATCTTGCGGGGTTCGTCGGTGCCGACGCCGATCCACACGCCGGGGTAGTCGGGCAGACGGTCGGCGCCCGGCAGGCCGACGTCGGCCAACACGTCGATGACCAACTGCTCGACCGAGCGCACGTACGCGACCGTGTCCGCCATGGGCGCGATCGCGCCGCTCCGCTCGGCGCCGCCGGCGCCCTTGTCGGGGAGGTGGAGCAGCGGGTAGCCCACCAGCTGGCCGGGGCCGTGGTAGGTGATGTCGCCGCCGCGGTCCGAGCGCACGAGCTCGGCGCCGACCGAGGCCGGGTCGACCAGGAGGTGGTCGAGCTCACCTCGCCGGCCGAGGGTGAACACGTGGGGGTGCTCGAGCAGCAGGAGGTGATCGTCCGCGGAGCGCTCGAAGAGGCCGTGCTGGAGGGCGTGGGCGTCCTGGTAGCGGACGGTGCCCAGCCAGCGGGCGCGCAGGGTCACGGGGCCGCCGGGGACGCCGCTCCCCCCGAGCTCACAGCTCGGCGACCCAGTCGCGGGTCTGGATGATCTCCCGCAGGCGGTCGAGGAAGGCCGCCACGTAGGCGCCGTCGAAGGCCCGGTGGTCCCACGCGAGGGCGAGCACGCCCACGGAGTGGATGGCGATGGCCTCGTCGCCGTTGGCGTCGGTGACCACCACGGGCTTCCGATGGATGCCGTCGGTGGACAGGATCGCCACCTGGGGCTGGTTGATGACCGGGAACTGCATCATCGTCCCGTACTTGCCGGGGTTGGTGATGGTGAAGGTGCCTTCGGCGAGGTCGTCGGGTGAGAGCTGCTTGCTCCGGGCGCGGGCAGCGAGGTCGTGGATCTCCCGCGCCAGGGCGGTGAGGCGCTTGGCGTCGGCGTCGTGGACCACCGGGGCGAGCAGGCCCTGGAAGTCGAGGTCGACGGCGTAGGCCAGGTTCACCCGGCCGTGCACGATCAGCTCGCCGTCCCCCACGGCGGCGTTGAGGTACGGGAACTCCTCGATGGCGTCGACCACCGCCCGGGAGATGAAGGGCAGGTAGGTGAGGCTGAAGCCCTCGGCCACCTTGAAGGAGGCGCCGTGCGACCGGCGCACCTTCTCGACCGACTCGAAGTCGACCTCCACCGCGGTCAGCACGTGGGGCGACGTGGCCTTCGAGCGGACCATGTGCTCACCCGTGCGCACCCGGATGTGGTTGAGCTTCTCCACCCGGTCGTCGCGGGGGCTGCCGCTGCGCACCGGAGGCGGGGCGCTGGCCGCGGCGGGTGCGGCGGCAGCAGGGGCGGGGCGCGTCGCCGGGGCCGAGCCCCGCTGGAGATCGATGACCGCCTCGACGTCGCCGCGGGTGATGCGCCCGCCGATGCCGGTGCCGGTGATGGCGCCGGCATCGAGGCCATGGTCCTCGATGAGGCGGCGCACGAGGGGCGAGAGCAGCTTGGGCGGGCCCGACGGCGCGGCCGGGGCCTCCGGCGCGTGCGCCGCTGCCGTGGGCGCCGCCGCCGGAGCCTCCGCGGGTGCGGTGGGCGCCTCCTGGGC
>CAYYDZ010000143.1:4158-6849 GCA_964470715.1 uncultured Microthrixaceae bacterium
CGCCTCAGCAGCGGGCGCGGCGCCGGCGCCGGAGGGCGGGGCATCGCTCAGGACGGCGAGGCGGGTGCCGACATCGACGGTCTCGCCCTCCGGCACGAGGATCTCGGCCAGGTAGCCGGCCGCGGGCGAGGGCACCTCGGAGTCGACCTTGTCGGTCGACACCTCGAAGAGCACCTCGTCCTGGGCCACGGACTCGCCGACGGCCTTGAACCACTTGGTGATGGTCCCCTCCGTGACGGTCTCACCGAGTTGGGGCATCTCGACATCAGCCATGGAACGACCTTCCCGTCATCGACCTGGACCTCTCGACCTTGGCACCGGCAGCCACCGCGACGTCAGCCATGGAGCGACCTACCCGTCAGCGACATGACCGTCTCGCCGAAGAGCTCGCTCATGGTGGGGTGGGGTTGGATGAAGCGGGCGACCTCGGCGGCGGTGGCCTCCCAGTTCACGGCGAGGTAGCCCTGGCCGAGTTGCTCGGTGACCCAGGGGCCCACCATGTGGACCCCGAGGATGCGCCCGCCGGTGCCGTCGTCCTCGCGCTCGGCGATCACCTTCACCAGGCCGTCGGTCTCGCCGACGATCATGGCCCGGCCGTTGCCGGCGAAGCGGTGCTTGGAGGTGACCACGTCGAAGCCCGCCTCCTTGGCCGCGGCCTCGGAGTAGCCCGAGAAGGCGACTTCGGGGCTGCAGTAGATGCACCAGGGCACCGAGTGGTAGTCGACCCCGACCGGGTCCTCGCCGAGGATGCCGTCGATGGCCACGATGCCCTCGGCGAAGCCGATGTGGGCGAGCGCCGGCGTGGCCACGACGTCCCCGATGGCCCAGACGCCCGGCTCGGCGGTGCGGCACACCTCGTCCACCACGACGAAGCCGCGCTGGTCCACCTCGACCGCGGTGCCCTCCAGGCCGAGGTTGTCCGACAGGGGCCGACGGCCCACCGAGACGACCACGAGGTCGACCTCGACGCTCTCGCCCTCGCCGAACGACACCGTCGTGGCGGACCCACCGGGTTGGTGGCCGGTCACCGCCACGCCGGTCTTGACCGTGATGCCCCGCTTCTTGAACGAGCGCAGCACGACCTTGGTCACGTCCTCGTCGCAACCCGGGAGGATCTTGGGCAGCGCCTCGAGCACGGTGACCTCCGTACCCAGATCGGCCATCATCGAGGCGAACTCGCAGCCGATGGCGCCGCCGCCGATGACCGCGGCGCGAACCGGGAGCGACTCGAGGGCGAGCAGCTCGTCGGAGGTGACGACGACCTGCCCGTCCACCTCGAAGCCAGGGATGGTGCGGGTGGTCGAGCCCGAGGCGATGATCACTGCGTCGCCGTGGAGGGTGACGTCGCCGGACTCGCCGCCGCTGACCCGCACCTCGTGGTCGGCGTGGAGGGTGCCGATGCCGTGGTAGGTGGTGACCTTGCGGCCCTTGAGCAGGCCCTCGAGACCCTTGTGGAGCTGGTCGACCACGGCCTGCTTGCGCGTCTGGGTGACGGAGAAGTCCAAGGTGGGCTCGGAGGTGGAGATCCCGAACGCGGCCGCATCGCGGACCGAGCGGAAGACCGAGGCGGTCTCCAACAGCTCCTTGGCCGGGATGCAGCCCCGGTGCAGGCAGGTGCCGCCCACCTTCTCCATCTCGACCATGGCGATGTTCAGCCCCAGGCCCGCGCCGTAGAGGGCGGCGGCGTACCCGCCCGGCCCTCCACCGATGATCACGACGTCAAACGAGTCAGCCACGAGGTCGGAGCCTACTGACGGATCCGTCGTGGCGGAGGGGGTCATGGTGAACGTTCCGTGGCGCCTGCGTCGCCTTCAGGAGCAAAGGCCCGGCGGGCGGCGCCGGTAGGCTCTGCGCCGGTGAAGACCAAGACGTTGATCATCGCTGCGCTGCTCTGCGGCGTGGCCATCCTGGTGGCCTTCACCGTCCAGGTCCTGCTGGCGCTGTAGCGCCACCCCCTGCCCCTAGGAGCAATCCCATGCGTGACGCCGTCGGCGGCGTGCAGTCCGTCCTCGTGCTCGGTGGCACCTCCGAGATCGCCCTGGCCACCGTGCACCGCATGGTCGACCAGGGGTGTCGCACCGTCCTGCTCGCCGCCCGTGACCCCGAGGCCTGCCTCGCGGCGGCCGCCGACCTCCGGGCGGCGGGCGCCACGACGGTCGAGACCCTGGCCTTCGATGCCCTCGACACGGCGTCGCACGGGGCCGTCATCGACGGGGCCTTCGCCCGCGACGGTGACATCGACGTGGTGTTGCTGGCCTTCGGCGTGCTCGGCGACCAGGCCGCCTTCGACGCCGACCCCGAGGCCGCGGTCGAGGCCGTGCAGGTCAACTACGTGGGCGGCGTGTCCGCCGGCCTGCACGTGGCCCGAAACCTGAGGGCACAGGGCCACGGCACCCTCGTGGTGCTGTCGTCGGTGGCCGGCGAGCGGGTGCGCAAGACCAACTTCGTCTACGGCTCGTCGAAAGCAGGCCTCGACGGCTTCGCCCTCGGCCTCGGCGACGCCCTCGTGGGCACCGGGGCGAGCGTCATGGTGGTCCGCCCCGGCTTCGTCCACACCCGCATGACCACCGGCATGGACCCGGCCCCGCTCTCCACCACCCCCGAAGTCGTCGCCGAGGCCATCACCGACGGCCTGGCCAAGGGTCACGCGGTGGTGTGGGCGCCGGCGCCGCTCCGAGTGGTCATGTCGGG
>CAYYDZ010000144.1:0-1445 GCA_964470715.1 uncultured Microthrixaceae bacterium
AGGTTGGCGCTGAGGCGGGGCTTGGTGGCGATGAGGGTGGCGGTACCGAGCACCAGCAGGGCGACCACGATGGCGACGCCGGTCGAGCCCTCCTTGGGGGTGGCCAGCAGGACCCGCGAGATGAGGGCCACCAGCACGCCGATGCAGAGCAGGGCGCCCACGGGGATCTCGATGGGCAGCATGATGCGATTGCGGATCTCGCGGTTGACCTCGGGGTCGCCGGTGCGTCGGTCGGCCCAGTTGCGGATGCCCCACTCGACGATGACGATGGCGATGCCGATGCAGCCGGCCACGAAGAGCTGCGAGCCGACCACCAGACCGATGGCGAGGGCGCCCAGCGAGAAGGCAGCCACGATGGGCCAGAAGTTGGTGCGGTTGATGGCCTCGGCCGGCGGGGCGTGGTCGACGTGGGCGACCTGCGCCTCGGCCTCGGGGTCGGCATCACGCAGGGCGATGCAGATGAAGCCGAGGAAGGCCGACACCACGGCCGAGCCCAGCAGCATCGTGTACCCCAGGTGCTCGCCGACGCCCTCCTTGTAGCCCAGCGAGAACACGCCGAAGACGTGGCCGCCGGTGCTGAGGCCGTAGACGATGGCCCCCAGGTAGGCGAGGGCGGCGAATCCGAAGAAGAACCGAGATCCCTTGGTGATCATTCGCCGAACTCTCCTACTTGGTGATGAAGATCGTGTACCAGATGAGCGCGTACACGGCGACGGTGGCATACCAGAACAGAGCGGCCGAGCTCAGGCCCTCGTGGTCCCGCGGCGTGTACTCGCCGCCGAGGGCTCGCAGGGCCACCACCCCGACGTAGAGCAGGGCGGCGATGGTGAGCACGAGGTGGGCGCCCGAGATGGCGTAGATGAGCACGCCGACGGGGCTGTCGGCGATGACCAGGCCCATCTGGCTGTAGAGATAGGCCGTGGAGTTGGCGAAGGCCGCACCCAGCAGCAAGGTGATGCCGAGGGCGATGTAGGCGTTCTGGCGATCGCGGTTGCCGATGGCGTAGATGGCCCACTGCAGGGTCACCACGGACATGAGCAGGGTGGCCATGGCCACGTTCGGCGGGGTCAGCGGGATGACCACGCCCTCGGGCAGCCAGGTGCCGCCCCCGGCGATGGCCTCGGAGCGGACCGAGATGTAGATGGCGATGAGCCCGAGGAAGGACATGCCCACCGCGGCGGCGGCGAAGGCCGTGCCCAGGAACAGGGCGCGGGGCCGGCGGGGCTGCGGCGGCGGCGCCAGGGCGGGCACCGGACGGGTGGCGGTGGCGGCGGCCATCAGGCACCTTCCTCAGCGGAGTCGAGCAGGGGGGAGGCCGAGGTGACGAGCGCCGGGGTCTCGGCGAAGTTGTTCCACGGCGGCGGCGACGTGGTGGACCACTCGAGGGTCTGACCACCCCACGGATCGTCGGGCCGGTGCTCGGGGTTGGAGGTGAGGCCCTTGCG
>CAYYDZ010000144.1:1545-5345 GCA_964470715.1 uncultured Microthrixaceae bacterium
GCGAGGTCGAGCACGTCGAGCACCGCGAAGCCGCCGGCGATGGTGGCGCCGAGCAGGAGGAGGAAGGCGACCACGGCGAGGGCCAGCGGGGCGGTGAACTTCGGCCGGTTGCGGCCCATGGTCTCGCCCACGAGGAGGAGCAGGACCAGGACGGTGAGCATGCTCACCCACGCCACGCCGATGTACCAGGGATCGTCGAGCGCCTCGGCGTTGAAGTAGGGCTGCATCCACGCGCCGAAGGCGAGGATGCCGAACAGACCGGTGGCGGCCATGGCGCCCTGGCGGAAGCGGGGGCGGGCGCCCACCGCGGTGGCCACGATGTCGACGATCACGCCGAACACCGGGATGGCCGTGGCGTAGATCTGCGGCTGCTGGAAGGCCCACGAGACCTGGGCCCAGATGTCGGCGTCGACGCCGAACAGCTGCTGGCCGTAGCGGTGGTCGAGGTAGATCACCAGCAGGTTGGCGAGCAGGACGGGCAGGCTGAGGATCCAGATGCTGCAGGCCACGAGCATCGACCAGGAGAACAGCGGGGTGCGGATCAGGCTCATGCCCTCGGCCCGGTCGGCCAGCACGGTGGTGGCGATGGAGACCGATGCGGCGACGAGGGCCACCACCACGAGACCGAAGGCGACGATCCAGAGGTCGGTGCCCTCGGCGTCGGTGCCGCCGGGCCCGCCGTCGATGGCGTAGGAGGCGACGAGGACGCCGCCGGCGACGACCCACGTCCAGAAGGCGGCGGCAGCAGCGCGGGGCAGGGCCAGCGAGCGGGCGCCCACCTGCAACGGCACGACGTAGGTGGCGAGGCCGATGAACAGCGGGATGACCACCAGGAACACGGCGGCGACGCGATACAGGCTGAAGACCTGGAGGTAGGTGTCCGACCCCAGCACCTTGTACGACGCCAGGTCGGCGTCCTCGAGGCCGAGGAGCACCGCGGTGCCCAGGCCGACGAGCAGGTAGAGGAAGGAGAACGCGATCCAGAGGCGGCCGACGACCTTGTGGTCGCCGCTGCCGAGGAGGGCAGGCAGGCCGCGCGAGGTGGGCGCGTGTTCGGGGGGTGCCTCGGCCTCAGGTGCGGCCGCGGTGTCGGGTCGGGTCTCGGTGACAGTCATGGCTCGGCTCGGTGGCGAACTCTAGTCACGCGGCGCGAGTGCCAGAAAAACGGCCGGGACGGCCGCCATCGGTCACAGACCGTGCTCGACGAGGACGTCGACGGCCATGGCCGCCCACAGCAACGTGAGGTACGTGATCGAGTAGGTGAACAGGCGCATCGCCAACGGCGGGGTCGGGTCCCGGAGCAGGCGCACGGACATCCAGGTGAACACCGCGCCGAGCACGATCGCGCTGCCCAGGTAGATCCACCCGAGGTCGGCGACGGGGGCCAGGACGAGCGTCGTGGCCCACAGCACCACCGTGTAGACGAGGATCTGCACCGCGGTGTGGCGCAGGGTCTCGACCGCCGGGAGCATGGGGACGTCGGCGGCGGCGTAGTCCTCGCGGTAGCGGATGGCGAGGGCCCAGAAGTGCGGCGGGGTCCAGATGAAGATGATGGCGAACATCAGCCACGGCGCGAGGGCCAGGCTGTCGGTGACCGCGGCCCAGCCCACGAGGACGGGGACCGCGCCGGCGGCGCCGCCGATGACGATGTTCTGCTTCGAGGTGCGCTTCAGCCAGAGCGTGTAGACGAAGACGTAGAAGAGGCAGGCCGACACCGCGAGCACCGCGCTCAGCAGGTTGACCAGCGCCCACAGCTCGACGAACGCGACCACCTCGAGGCCGATGGCGAAGGTGAGGGCGGCCTGGGGTGACATCTCGCCGGTGACCAGCGGACGGCCCTTGGTGCGCTCCATGACCGCGTCGATGTCGCGGTCGACGTACATGTTGATGGCGTTGGCCCCGCCGGCGGCGAGGGTGCCCCCGACGAGCGTGGCGACCATCAGACCGACCGACGGCATGCCCTGCTCGGCCACCACCATCGTGGGCAGGGTCGTCACCAGGAGCAGCTCGATGATGCGCGGCTTGGTCAGCGCCACGTAGGCGCCGACCTGGTGCACGAGCGAGCGCCGGGCGATGAGGTGCATGACGCGACCCAGGGTAGGACCTCGGGCCGATTCGGACCCAAGTGGCCCGCTCCGTAGGATCGTGGGCGATGCAGCTCCCCCGGTGCTCGCCCCGCACCTACAAGAAGATCACCCTGGTCGCGCTGTTCCTGCTCTCGGTGATCGTGGTCACGGGCGGCGCCGTGCGCCTCACCGGATCGGGCCTCGGATGCACCGACTGGCCGACCTGCGAGAACAACCGAATCGTGGCGCCCGTCGAGTACCACGCCATGGTCGAGTTCGTGAACCGCACGTTCACCGGCCTGCTCTCCGTGGCGGTGATGCTCGCGGTCCTCGGGTCGCTGGTGCGCACCCCCCGCCGGCGCGACCTCACCTGGTGGTCGCTCGGCCTCGTGGCCGGGATGATCGGCCAGATCGTCCTCGGCGGCATCACGGTGCTCGTCGAGCTGTCCCCGCCGTTCGTGATGGCCCACTTCCTGCTGTCCATCGCCATCATCTGGAACGCCGTGGTGCTGCACCACCTCGCCGGCCAGCCCCACACCCCGGCGCGGTCCTCGGTCTCGCCCGAGGTGCGCTGGATGGGGCGCCTCATGGTCGCGTCCGCTTCGCTGGCCATCTTCCTCGGCACCATCGTCACCGGCGCCGGCCCCCACGGGGGCGACGCCGACGTCGAGCGCCTCGACCTCGTGGTGGGTGACGTCGTCCGCTTCCACGGCGGCTCGGTCATCCTCTTCGGCATCATCACCCTCACCACCCTCTGGATGCTGCGCAAGCGCAATGAGCTCGCCCCCGACATCCTCAAGCGGGGCGAGATCCTCCTCGTCGTGCTCGTGGCCCAGGCCGCCGTGGGCTACGCGCAGTACTTCACCGGCGTCCCCGTCGGGCTGGTGGCCATCCACCTGCTCGGCTCGGTGTGCGTCTGGATCGCCGTGCTCACCTTCGAGCTCGGGCTGCACACCCACCCGGCCGAGGCCGACGCCGGCGCGGACCCCACATCGGACGCGCCCGAGCCGGCCGCTGCGGCGCGGGGGTAGGAGCGCGCGGTGCCCGTCACCCCCGTGGCCCCCGCTCCGATCGAGGTCGACGAGCCCGGCCTCGACGACGTCGCCGAGCCCGACGTCCCGTGGATCGTGCTGGTCTGGAACGACCCGATCAACCTGATGTCGTACGTGACCTTCGTGTTCCAGCAGCTCTTCGGGTACAGCCTCGAGAAGGCCACCGAGCTCATGTTGGACGTGCACCACAAGGGGAAGGCCGTGGTGTCGAGCGGCACCCGCGAGAAGGCCGAGCTCGACGTCTTCCGGCTGCACGAGAAAGGCCTCTGGGCCACCATGCAGAAAGACGAGTAGGCGTGGCCCTCGGCAAGCGCGGCGCCCTGGTGCGCCGGCGGCGCGACGGCGCGTTCGACGTGCGCCTCCGCGGCTGGGAGCGCGACCTGCTCTCGTCGCTCGTGCCCCAGCTGCGCGAGATGCTGACCGCGGGCTCGGGGGGCGGGGCTGGCGGCGCCGGCGTCGACCCCACCCTCAAGCGGCTGTTCCCGACCGCCTACGTCGACGACGCCGCGCTCGACGCCGAATACCAGTCCCTGGTGCGCGACGACCTGCTCGAGGGCCACCTCGCCGCCCTCGACCTCGTGGAGGAGACTCTCGACGCCGACGTCGTGACCGAGGAGCAGCTCCTCGCCTGGATGGGCGCGGTGAACGACCTGCGCCTCGTGCTCGGCACCCGCCTCGACGT
>CAYYDZ010000144.1:5445-6840 GCA_964470715.1 uncultured Microthrixaceae bacterium
TCGTGCTGGCCCGCCACGGGGCCACCGAGTGGAGCGAGGACGGCCGACACACGAGCACCACCGACCTGCCCCTCACCGAGCAGGGCCGGGCCGACGGCCTCGCCCTCGCCCCGGTGCTCGGCCGGCGCGCCTTCGCGCTCGTTGCCTCCAGTCCACGCGCTCGGGCCCTCGACACCTGCCGGCTGGCGGGCCTCGACCAGGGTGCCGAGGTCTGGGACGAGCTCGTCGAGTGGGACTACGGCGACTACGAGGGCATCACCACCGCCGACATCCAGGTGGACCGCCCGGGGTGGGAGCTGTTCCGCGACGGCTGCCCCGGCGGCGAGTCGCCGGCGCAGGTCGGCGCCCGGGCCGACGCTGTCATCAACCGCATCCGGGCCGTGTCCGGCGAGCCGAGTGAGGGCGACGTCGTGCTGTTCTCCCACGGCCACTTCCTGCGGGTGCTCGCCTCCCGCTGGGTGGGGTGGCCCGTCGAGGCCGGCCTGCACCTCCTGCTCGACACCGGCACCCTGAGCGAGCTCGACGCCAAGCGCGGCGACCCCGTCATCCGCCGCTGGAACGCGCCCGTCGTCACCTGACGCCCGACGGGCGGCGGGGAGGCGGTCGACTGGTAGATTGCAGCGCCCCCTCGGGGGCAGGCCCCCATCGTCCAGTGGCCTAGGACGCCGGCCTTTCACGCCGGTAACACGGGTTCGAATCCCGTTGGGGGTGCTCCGCCGATGAGTCCGGCGGCGTGCCGCCGTCCTCCGTGCGACCGAGATCGCCGACGCACGGGAGCACCGCCATGGGCATCATCCAGATCGAGCTGTTCGCCACCCTCGACCTCGTCGGGCAGGCGCCCGGCGGGCCCGACGAGGACCCGGACGACGACTTCGCGTTCGGCGGCTGGCAGGCCCCGCTGATCGACGAGGCCAGCGGCGAGCAGATCGCCGCCGCCTACGAGCACACCGACGCCCTGCTGCTCGGCCGGCGCACCTTCGACATCTTCGCCGCCTACTGGCCGCATCAAGACCCCGAGGCCAACCCTTTCGCGGGACTGTTCAACCGCGTCCCCAAGTACGTGGCGTCCCGGGGAACGCCCGACCTCCCGTGGGCGGGCTCGTACCGGGTGGGCGACGACCTGCCCGCCGAGGTATGGGAGATCCGTGACCGCCACGAGCACGTCTCCGTCGTCGGCAGCATGAACTTCGTGCAGACCCTGCTGCGGGAGAAGCTCTTCGACCGCCTCGATCTCTGGATCCACCCCATCGTGCTGGGCCAGGGCAAGCAGGTCTTCGCCGGCGGCGCCGTCCCCTCGAACCTCACCCTCGTCGCGCCGCCCGCCGCGAGCCCCAACGGCGTCGTCTGCCTCCGCTACGCCCTCGCCGACGGCGTCCCGGCGACCGGCGACATGGA
>CAYYDZ010000145.1:0-4816 GCA_964470715.1 uncultured Microthrixaceae bacterium
CGCTCCCACAGATGAGTCCTGAGAAGACCGGCGCCGCCTTGAAAGGCCGCCTTTGACTTTCGCTCAGCCGGAGGAGGTCCAGCTCGCCGCCCACCTCTTGGCCGGAGCGAACCTCAGTACCGCCAGAGGTAGTCGGGCTTGGCGCCGCGGCCGTACCAGATGACGTCGTCGTGGCCGTTGCCGTCGTAGTCGCCGGGCAACGGGGCGTCGTAGTTGCCGGTGACGGTGACGTTGCCGGCGTGGAAGGTCCGGCTGCCGCGTCCGTACCAGACGCCGTCCGCGCGGGATCCCGCGCCATACCAGATGACATCGTCTCGGCCGTCGTCGTCGTAGTCCCCGACCACGGGGGTCGTGTTGCCGGTCTGGTTGACCCCCTTGCCGGTGAAGCCGCCGCCGGCGTCGCCGAACCAGAGGTAGTCGAGGTCGGCTCCGGGCCCGTACCAGAAGATGTCGTCGCGGCGGTCGCCGTCGAAGTCGCCGGTGAAGGCCCGGTACTCACCGCTGGCCACGATGTTGCTGCCGGCGAACCCGTAGGCGCTGCCGTGCCACAGGTAGTCGAAGCCGGTGCCCGGCTGGTACCACAAGACGTCGTCGTAGCGGTCGCCGTTGAAGTTGCCCACGATGGGGCGCTCGTAGGAGCGTCCGATCGCGATGTCGCGTCCGGCAAACGAGCCGTTGGTCTGGCCCAGCCAGAGGTAGTCGGGATTGGCGCCGGTGCCGTACCACAAGATGTCGTCGCGGTGGTCACCGTTGAAGTCGCCGACGAGGGGCTGGTACTCGCCGCGGACGGTCACCGCCCGTGCCTGGAACGCGCCGCCGTCGCCGAACCAGAGGTAGTCGGGTCGGGACCCGGCGCCGTACCAGAGCACGTCGGCGTCGCCGTCGCCGTTGAAGTCCCCGCTCACGGGGGCGTCGTAGGTCCCGCCCACGACGACCTTCTCGGAGCGCACCGTTCCCGTGGGGGGGCGCGGGGTGGTGGTCGGAGGGGTCGTGGTCGGCGGCGGCGTGGTCGTCGTGGTGGTCGTCCCGCCACCGCTGCCCGGCCGTGGGTAGTCACCCTGCCAGAAGCTGGTGGTGCCGCCGCCGCCGGCCCGGGTGAAGCTGAAGTGCACGTGGTCGGTGTGCGGGCTGGGACCCGAGTACGAGGCCCAGCCGCGGCTCGTGTCGTAGAGCCGGAACATCTTGCGGTTCCAGATGATGTACATGATCCCGAGGCGACGAGCCATGGCGTAGCGGTTTCCGGCAGCGTCGGTGGCGAACAGCCAGGTCATGAGTTGGCCGACCTCGGCCCGGTCGGCGCTGCTGTTGGCGTTCATGCCCCAGTCCCAGGCTCGGCCTTCCTTGTGCTCGGAGGTGCCGCCGATGTTGCACGCCCGGGTGATGCCGTAGTCGGCCCCGCCGAACGCGGCCATGACCATGCTGCGGAACTTGACCGTCCCGGTCTTGGCCGTGGGGCTGCACGTGGACTGGCCGTCGTAGCTGGGCAGGGGTTCGATGCTCCCGGCCTCCGCGGTGAGGGCCGAGCCGTGGGCGGTGGGGGCCGCCTCGCCCTCGCCGGTGACGGTGAACGAGCGGGCCGTGTAGACCACGGGGTCGAACTCGTCGAAGCCCGGGTAGACGCAGCGGGCGGCAAGGACGTAGTCGGCGGGCGGCGTGCCCGCGGGCACCATCAGCGTGCCGTCCCATTGCCCGTCGCGGCGCACGGGGATGGTGGCGCTGGCCACGACGGGCCCGTGGTCGGCATGGAGGTCGATGATGACGCCATCGCCGGCAGTCGTCGTCTCGGGGAGGGTGCATCCGGTGCCGGACGCCTCGATGGGGGTGCCGGTCAGTCCGTCGTCGGGCGAACTGGCGAAGGTGGGCCCGGACTCAGTGCCGAGGGCGATCGACGCCAGGCTGGGGACGACGAGGGTGGTTGCCCCGACGGATGCCAGGAGCAGGATGACAACCATCCTGCGAGATATGCGCTGCACGTTTCGGTCCCCCGTCGGTTCGATGAAGGTCGGATGCCCGTGCAGTCATGATCGGAGGATAGGCGAGAGACTTGACCACTCGCAGTGAGATCTGAAGTCACGCAAAGTGAAAGAACGAGGGCCGTCGGGCTGCGAGCTCCACCTTCGGGCCAGTCGGTGCCCTCCGGGGTTTGTCGTCGCCGCAACGCTCGGTTTACGGTTGGCTTGTTACCCATGGGTAACTTTCGCTCCGTCTCGTCGTACCGACCCGCAGAGGTGTGCCATGTCCCAGTTCTCGCTGGAGCTGAACGAGGATCAGCAGCAGATCCAGCAGTGGATCCACGACTTCGCCGAGGGGGTGGTGCGCCCGGTCGCCGCCGAGTGGGACGAGCGCGAGGAGACCCCCTGGCCCGTCATCGAAGAGGCCGCCAACATCGGCCTGTACAGCTTCGACTTCTTCGCCAACGGCTTCGCCGACGAGAGTGGCCTGACCATCCCGATCGCCTTGGAGGAGCTCTTCTGGGGCGATGCCGGCATCGGCCTGTCCATCGTGGGCACCGTGTTGGGTGTGGCCGGGATCATGGCCAACGGCACCCCCGAGCAGATCGGTGAGTGGGTGCCGCAGTGCTTCGGCACGCCCGAGAAGTTGATGATGTCCGCCTTCTGCGTCAGCGAGCCCGACGCCGGCTCGGACGTCAGCTCGCTGCGCACCACCGCGGTGTACGACGAGGCCAAGGACGAGTGGGTCCTCAACGGACAGAAGACCTGGATCACCAACGGCGGCATCGCGGACATCCACGTCGTCGTCGCCTCGGTCGACCGGGACCTCAAGGGCCGCGGCCAGGCGTCGTTCATCGTGCCCCCGGGGACGCCGGGGCTCAGCCAGGGCACCAAGTTCAAGAAGCACGGCATCCGCGCCAGCCACACCGCCGAGGTCATCCTCGACGACTGCCGCGTGCCCGGCTCGTGCCTGCTCGGCGGCAAGGACAAGCTCGACGAGCGCCTCGCCCGGGCCCGTGAGGGCAAGAGCAGCAAGGTCCAGGCCGCCATGGCCACCTTCGAGGCCACCCGCCCGTCGGTGGGCGCCCAGGCCGTCGGCGTGGCCCGTGCCGCCTACGAGTACGCGCTCGAGTACGCCAAGGAGCGCAAGCAGTTCGGCAAGCCCATCATCGAGAACCAGTCGATCGCCTTCATGCTGGCCAACATGAAGACCGAGATCGACGCCTCCCGCCTCCTCGTGTGGCGGGCCGCATGGATGGGCCGCAACGGCAAGGAGTTCACCGCCGCCGAGGGCTCGATGTCGAAGCTCAAGGCGGGCCGCACCGCGGTCTGGGTCACCGAGCGGGCCATCCAGATCCTGGGCGGCTACGGCTACGTCCGGGAGTACCCGGTCGAGCGCTGGCACCGCGACGCCAAGATCTACGACATCTTCGAAGGTGCCGAGCAGATCCAGGAGCTCGTCATCGCACGAGCCATCTCCGGCGTGCGCATCCAGTAGCGGTCGCTCCGCCGATCGTCAGGCGGACGCCGCCGGCGAGCGCGTCCGCTCGCAGTAGTAGCGCACGGTGACCTTCACCTCGTCGTTGCCGTCCTGGCTGGCGATCGAGAGCGAGTGGACGTTGGGCCCGTCCTCGCCGAAGCTCGCCTGCGTGCGGAGGATGCCATCGGCGATCTCCTCGGTCTCGTAGGCGGTGATCGCGCCCAGCGCGCCGGTGATCCAGGTGGCGATCGTGTCGACGGCGGTGCCCACGAGCCGGTCAGGGGCCAGTTGGCGGGCCCACTGCGGCACCTCGACGTCGGTGATGGTGCCCTCGTGCGAGTGCACGACCAGGGGTGGTTGTCCCGCCCACTCCTCCAACTCGGCGCTGGCGTCCTGGGCGACGCGGTTCTGCTCGTCCTCGGTCAGGCGGTCAGGTGGCCGTGACACACTCCGAACCCACACGGGCTTGTGGCCCTGTTCGAGCTCATCGAGGTGGCGACGGAGGCGGTCGAGCTCGTGATCCCACACATGGCGGTTGCGGCCCAGGCGCGATCCGATGGCAGCGTCTTCGCGCTCGAGGGCCTCGACCACACCTCGGATCTCGTCGACGGGGAGCCGAAAGATGCTGAACCGGGACGGCAGCGTGACGGTGATCACCACGACCGGAAGGTCGCGGCGGTCGGCGTCGAGGAGGAAGGCGCCGAGTTCCTGCCAGTTCTGCACCATGAAGCAGTAATGCAGCGTCACGACCCCACCGCGGCCCTCGACCACCCGCTGGATCTGATCGAGGTTGTGGAGGAGCTGCGGGTGGTCGACGCCGAGGCGCAGGGATTCGACGGTGGGCGCCGAAGCGCCATCGATCGAGACAGCGACGTCCATGGGGAGCTCTCGGAGGTAGTGCTCCACCCGTTCGTTCCACTGGGTGCCGTTGGTGACGACCGCGCCTGGGATCTGGAGTCCGAGCTCGAGCATGAGGTCCCACACTCGCCGCGGCTCCCGAGCCAGAAACGGCTCGCCGCCGAGGAACATCGCCTGTTCGAGGTGGGGCAGGAACTCTCTGAGTTCCTCGAAGAACGCGTCTCCGTAGTACTTCGGCATGGGGGGCAGGTGCTCGCGCTTGGCCCGGATCGAAGAGGAGAGCTCACCCTGGCACATCTCGCACTGCAGGTTGCAGGTGTTCGACAGGACGAAGTCCATCCGCCGGGGGTACTCCGGGACGGGCAGGTCGGCGTAGCGATCGAACTGCGCGGCCACGGTGAACTCGCGGTTGCCGGCGGCGATGGCCTCCCCGCACTGCTGGCACCCGAGCGACCAGTCCTCGTGGGTCATCGCCGTCCGCAGCGCCTGCGTCCGAGCCCCGTCCCAGATCTCCCGGATCGTGTCG
>CAYYDZ010000145.1:4916-6693 GCA_964470715.1 uncultured Microthrixaceae bacterium
AGCGTGGTCGTTCAGGCGCCGTCCCGGTCCTCGGTGGATGCCACGCGATAGCAGGACCGGCCTGCCCGCTTGGCCCGGTACATGGCGGTATCGGCCGCGTCGATGAGCGCGGAGGGTTCGTCGACTCCTGAGGCCACCGCCACCCCGATGGACATGGTCATGTCCACCTGCTGTCCCTCGACCACGAGGGGCTGCGTCATCGTCGAGAGCAGCCGGGTGGCGAGCACCTCGGCGGCCGCCGGTCCCTCGAGGTCCTCGGCCAGCACCACGAACTCGTCGCCGCCGAAGCGGCTGATGGTGTCGCCCGGGCGCACCGCTCGTCCCATCTCGTCGGCGACGGCCATCAGCAGTTGGTCGCCCACCGCATGGCCGAAGGAGTCATTGATGACCTTGAAGTGGTCGAGGTCACAGAAGAGGACGGCGACGGTGGATCGGTGACGGAGGGAGCGGTCGAGCGCGTGCCCCAGCCGGTCGACGAAGAGCTGCCGGTTGGGCAGGCCGGTGAGGCCGTCATGGGTTGCCCGGTAGGCGAGGGCGGTGTTTCGCTCGCGCAGGGTCTCCGCAAGGCGGCGGTGGTCGTTGATGTCGTCGATCTGGACGGAGAGCATGTGCTGCCCGTTCGGGGCCAACCGCACCATCGTCGCGGTCAACCGGGTCCAGATCTCCTGGCCATCGGGGCGCACCACGCGCACGTCGACGGGCGCGGTCTCGTTGGGGGCGAGCAGGAAGTCGCGCACGACCTCGACGTCGGCGGGGTGCACGATGCCCGCGAGGGTGCTCGCTGCCAGGGCCGCATCGTCGCGGCCGGTCAGGGAGCGCAGGGTCTGGTTCACTTCGTGGAAGCGGCCCTCGTCGTCGACGCGAGCCAAGCCGTGGGGGGAGTGCTCGAACTGCTGGCCGAACTCCTCGAGCAGGGACTCCGCCCGGCGCGCCTCGGTGACGTCTCGGGCGGCCACGGCCACGCCTGCCACCGCGGGGTCGCCGAGGAAGTTGGTGAGGCTCGCGGCCAGGATGCCCGAGGTGCCGTCGGCCCGGGTGACCTTGAGGTCACACGCCACCCGGTCTTCGGGCGCTCGCAGCAGACGGTCCCAGGCGTCGGCCAGCACGGGCTGGGACTCGATCTGGATCATGGACCCGAGGGGCTGGCCCACGAGCCGATCCGCTTCGACCCCCAGGATGCGGGTGCTGACGATGGAGGAGTACCGGATCACCTGCTGGGCGTCGGTGAGCAGGGTGAGGTCGCCGGCTGCATCGAGCAGCGCGCGCAACCGCTCGGCCCCCGCGCTCTCCTCGCTGACGAGGTGGCGGCGGCGGCTGAGATCACGCACGGCCACGAGCACGCCATGGACCTCAGGGTCATCAAGGAGGTTGCCGGCCACGAGCTCGAGCGTCCGCCACCCCGTCCGCCCCGCCGCGCGCAGTTCGATCGGCACCGCGGGACCCGGTTGGCCGAGCGCCTCGGTGATGGCCTCGTCGACCAGGCGGCGGTCGTCGGGATGGATGAGGTCGAAGAACGACGCGGCCTGGTCCGCGGGGTCGGACGCGGCGCGGGGGGCGCCGGTGATCCCTGCGTCTGACGCAAAGCGGATGCCACCCCGTGCGTCGATGACGATGACCAGGTCGCTCAGGTGGTCGACGAGGGCACGGAAGAACCCCGTGGGCAACTCGTCGCGCTCCTTGGTCATGATTCCCTCCTTCCGCCGATGAGGGTTGTCTCCGCCTGATCAGTCAAGTCGCCCGATCGCCAGGACCCCTACCGCCGTGAAGGTCACTCTAG
>CAYYDZ010000146.1:0-4634 GCA_964470715.1 uncultured Microthrixaceae bacterium
CGCAGGCGGTGCCGAGCCTGAGGGCTTACCTCGGCGTTACCTCGCCGGGTCCACGCTGGGCCCGTGGACCTCGCCGCCAGCGCTGCGCACGCCGCCCGGCCCCTCGTGCTCGTCGTCGAGGACGACGAGCGGCTCGGTCCCATCGTCGGGCGCATGCTCGAGCGGTCGGGCTACGACCACGTGCTGGCCACCACGGGTGACGACGCCTTGCGGGCGATGCGCGACCGGGAGCCGGTGGCCGCCGTGGTCGACATCATGATCGCCCACCCCGACGGCATCGAGGTGTGCCGGAAGTTCCGGCGGGACTCCTGGCCCGGCACGCTCGTGGTGATGAGCGCCCGCAGCTCCCCCGACGACCGGCGGCGCGCGCTCGCGGCCGGCGCCGACGCGTTCCTGCCGAAGCCGTTCCGCCTCCCGGAGCTGGTGGCCACGCTGGCAGGGGTGCGCCCGGCTCCCGTGTCGGCGCCCGACCACCTGGACCCCGCGGCCGAGCACGAACCAGGCCCTGCCACCTGGGTGCGATGAGCCCCGGCCGTCGCGGCCTGGGCGTTCGGGCTCGTCTCTGCGCGCTGGCCAGCGGAGCAGCGCTCGTCGCCGTCGTCATCGGGGGCGCGTTCCTCTACCGCAGTGTCACGGCGACCCTCAGCGGTGCACTGACCGAGGAGCTGCGCTCGCACGCCCAAGACGTCGCCGCCGAGCTCGCGGTCGGCGCCACTCCGTCGTTGGACACCGGGGTCGAGACCCAGGTCCTCGGGCCCGACGTGGACGACGTCGCTCCCGGTTCCGAGCAGCCCTTGCTCGACGTCGCGGAGCGCGCCCGGGCGGCCGAGGGTGGGCTCGTCGTCGATCGCACCGCGTCGGGGCGTCACCTCCGGATCGTGGCGGTGCCGGCGCCGACCTCGGGTGGAGGGCAGGTGGTGGTGGTCGCGGGCAGCACGGCGACCATCGACGCCACCGAACAACGCCTGCTGGGCCGGTTGCTCCTCGCCGGCGGAGTGCTGGTCGCCTTCACCGCGGCCGCCGCGTGGGTCGTGACCAGGGGCGCCCTGCGACCCGTCCGTTCGATGAGCCGGCGGGCGCGTTCGTTGTCGACTCAGGATCCCGACGAACGGCTTCCGGTGCCGCCCGGGCAGGACGAGGTGGCCGAGCTCGGGGTGACCCTCAACCAGATGCTCGACCGCATCGCCGAGGCCCGGGCCCGGGAGCGCACCTTCATCGATGACGCGAGCCACGAGCTGCGCGCGCCGCTGGCGGTGGTGCGCGGCGAGCTCGAGCTCGCGCTCCTGGAGCACCCGGCCGACCTCAGCGACGACGTGCGCCGTGCGGTGGCCAACGCCCTCGACGAGACCGACCGCCTGGTCCGACTGTCGGACCAGCTGTTGGTCCTCGCCCGGGCCGATGCCGGGATGCTCGCGGTCGAGGGGGCCTCGTCCTCGCTCGCCGAGGTGGTCCACCGGGGGGTCGGGCGGGCCGGGAGCCACGACGTCCAGGTCGTGGTGGATGATGCCGACACGTCCGTCGCGATCGACGAGGTGGCCCTCGAGCAGGTGGTGACCAACCTCGTGGCCAACGCCGCACGGTGGGCAACCAGCGCCGTGCGCTGCGAGTGCCTGAGCGAGGGAGGCCGGATGGCGCTCGTGCGCGTCAGCGATGACGGTCCGGGCTTCGCACCGAGCTACCTCGCCCACGCCTTCGAGCGCTTTCGCCGCGCCGATGCCGTTCGTTCCCGTGCCGGGGCCAGCAACGGGCTCGGCCTGGCCATCGTGGCGGCCATCGTCCAAGCCCACGGCGGACAGATCGCCCTGGGCAACGGTGCCGCCGGTGGGGCCTGGGTGGAGGTGCGCCTGCCGGTGGCCGAACCGCTCCCTCAGGCGCGGATGCGGGTGCCGGCGGGGTCGTAGACGGCGGCGGCGACCACCTGCGCGGGGATCCACTCGCCGAAGACCTGCACCTCGACGGCGCGGCCGAGGTCGGCGTGGTCGACGTCGAGGTAGGCGAAGGCCAGCGCGGTACCCGTGCGGAACCCCTGGTTGCCGCTCGTGACGCGGCCCACCAGCTCGCCGTCGACCCGCACGGGCTCGGAACCGAGGGGCACCGCCAAGGGGTCGGCGAGCACGAGGGTGCGCAGGCGCCGACGCACGCCGGTGTCCTTCACCGCGCGAAGAGCCGCACGTCCCACGAAGTCGACGTCCTTGTCGAGGGCCACGGCGAAGCCCAGGCCGGCCTCGAACGGGTTGTCCTCGGGGGACAGGTCGAGGCCCCAGACCCGGTAGCCCTTCTCCACCCGCAGCGAGTCGATGGCGCGGTAGCCGCCGGCGACGAGCCCGTCGGGCTGTCCCGCCTCCCACAGAGACTCCCAGAGGGTGGCGCCGTACTCGGTGGGGCAGTAGAGCTCCCACCCGAGCTCGCCGACGAAGGTGACCCGCACGGCCAGCACGGGCACCGCCCCGACCGAGAGCCGCTGGGCGGTGAGGTAGGGGAAGTCGTCGTTGGCGAGCGAGGTCTGCGTGAGGCGCTGCAGGATCGTCCGTGCCGACGGCCCCCACAGCCCGAAGCAGGCCCACGCCGAGGTGACGTCGCGTGCCTCGCACCGGTCGCCCTCGGGCAGCCGGCGCTGCTGGTGGTGGATCCAGCTGAGGTCGTGGTTGCCGAAGGCCGTGCCGGTGACCAGCAGGTGGCGGTCGTGGTCGAGGCGGGTGACGGTGAGGTCGCACTCGATCCCGCCCTCCTCGTTGGTGAGCTGCGTGTAGGTCACCGAGCCGACGGGCCGGTCGACGCGGTTGGCGCAGATCCGCTCGAGGAAGGCCGTGGCGCCGGGCCCGGCGACCTCCACCTTGGAGAAGCTGGTCTCGTCGAAGAGGGCGGCGGCGTCCCGGCAGGCGAGGGCCTCGGCGCCGATGGCGGGGCTCCAGTGCTGGCCCGCCCAGCCACGTGGGCGGCCCGCAGGGTCGCCGGCGGCGGCGTTGGGCTCGAACCAGTTGGGGCGCTCCCAGCTGCTCTTCTCCCCGAACGAGCAGCCGAGGGCGACCAGCGCGGGGTAGGCGGGGGAGCGGCGCAGCGGACGTCCGGCCCGGCGCTCCTCGTTGGGGTAGTGGATGTCGTAGTAGGTCGCGTACACCTCGACGGTCCGGGCGAGGGTGTGGGCCTGGCTCCGGTACTGGGGACCGAAGCGGCGGATGTCCATCTTCCAGGTGTCGAAGCTGGGTCGTCCGTCGACGATCCACTCGGCGAGCACCCGTCCGACCCCACCGGCGCCGGCGATCCCGTGGGCGCAGAATCCGGCGGCCACGAAGAAACCCGCGACCTCGCTCTCCCCGAGGATGAACTCGTTGTCGGGGGTGAAGGCCTCCGGGCCGTTGAGGAGCTGGACGATGTCGGCGTCCTCGACCGCGGGCACTCGCTTGCAGGCGTTGGCCATCAGGGGAGCGAAGCGGTCCCAGTCCTCGGAGAGCAGGCGGTTGTTGAAGTCCTCGGGGACGCCGTCGAGCGCCCACGGTGCCGGGTCGCGCTCGTAGCCACCGAGGACCAGCCCGGATCCGTCGCGCCGGAAGTAGACCAGGTTGTCGGGGTCGCGCAGCTGTGGGAGGTCGTCGGTGACCCCGTCCACCGACTTGGTGATGAGGTACTGGTGGGCCATGGGGATGATGGGCACGTGGACGCCGGCCATCGCGGCGACCTTCGGGGTGTACATGCCGCACGCGGCCACCACGGCCTCGGCCTCGATGGTGCCGTGGTCGGTGACCACCTCGGCGATGCGGCCGTCGCGCACGACCAGGTCGACGACGCGGGTGCCGGTCTGCACCCGCACGCCCTTGGCCTTCGCCGCGCCGGCGAGTGCGAGGGTGAGGCCGCTCGGGTCGAGGTAGCCGTCGGTCGGCAGCCACGCGGCGCCGAGCACACCGGTGGGGTCCATGAGCGGGAAAAGGTCGTGGGCCTCGGCCGGACCGAGCAGCTCCATGGGCAGGCCGAAGGTGGTGGCCCATCCCTGTTGGCGGCGCAGCTCCTCGAGGCGCTCCGGGGTGGCGGCCAGGCGCAGCGAGCCGACCTCACGCCAGCCTGGCGACCGGCCGGTCTCCGCCGACTCGGCCTCGAGCCGGCGGTACACGTCGACGCTGTGCATCATCATCCGGGTCAGGGGCAGCGAGCTGCGCAGCTGCCCCACCAACCCGGCGGAGTGGAACGTGCTGCCGCTGGTGAGCTCCGAGCGCTCGACGAGCACCACATCGGTGCACCCCGCCTCGGCGAGGTGGTAGGCGATGGAGGCCCCGCCGACCCCGCCGCCGATGACGACCACCCGGGCGCGCTCAGCCATCGAGGCCGCATCCCGTGGCGGCGTCGGCCAGCAGGCGGGACCACCCCCGCCGCTCGGCGTTGCCGAGGAGCCGGTCGAAGTGCTCGTTGGCGTAGGCCTCGAAGTCGACGTCGAGGGTGCTGACCGCCTGCTGCACGACCCCCCACATGGCCTCGCGGAGGTCGCTCATCACCTTCATCAGGCGCAGGCGAGCCAGCCGGCCGTTGGTGACGTCGCCGAAGTAGCCCTCGAGCAGGGCCTCCTCGCCGGCGTCGTCGAGACCGTTGTTCACCGCGAAGTTGCCGAGGTCGAAGAAGCGGTCGTTCATGCCGGCGTACTCCCA
>CAYYDZ010000146.1:4734-6669 GCA_964470715.1 uncultured Microthrixaceae bacterium
CGAGCGTCGTCGACGTAGCGGGTGACGAGTGAGCCGTCGACGAAGGCGACGACCTCGGGCCCCACGCCGAGGGAGGCGGCCCGGGTGGCGGCCTCCCATTCGTCGGCGCGATCGATGCCCAGAAGCTCAGTGCCCTCGCCGGGGCAGCGCACGACGAAGCGCTCGTCGCCCAGCGAGACCAGCCAATTCCGGTTGGTGATGCCGCCGACGAGGGGGCGCACCGATCGGCGCTCACCCGCCCAGCCAGGCACCCGGTCGAGCAGTGCCGTGAGGTCGTCCGGTTCGTCGTGCACGTGTCACCCTCCGCCCGTCGGGAGGTCGTGGGCCGGGTGGGGGCCGGCCACGGCCGGTCCCCACCCTGCCACGTCGGACGAGGCGCTACCGCTCGTCGGGACGCCGCTCCATCTCGTCCTCCATCGCGGTGAACTCGGAGGCGGGCGCCGTGCCGGCGATGACCGCTTCGAGTTCCGCTTCGAGGGCGGCGAGCTCTTCGGGGGTACCCATGACCTGCGGGCCCTTGAACCACTTGCGGGCCGAGAGCAGCCAGTAGCCGTACACGAAGAGCAACAGCAGCCCGAAGGCCACCGGCGCGTAGTTGAAGCTGGCCCAGGTGATGGGACTGAACTGCGGGAGCATGAAGTAGATGCTGATGAAGACCACCCAGACCACGGCGATCCACCCCACGAGGTAGCTCCAGCGCCCCAGGTGCCAGGGCCCCCGCTCGAAGGCCTCGCCCTGGCGCAACCGGAGGAACACCGGGATCACGTAGGCGACGTACAGCCCCACCACGCCGATCGAGACGATGGCGAAGAAGGTGGCCGGGAAGCCGCCGGCGTCGCGCAGCGAGAAGAGGCCGGCGATGAAGGCGGCCGCCGCACAGAACCAGATGGAGTTCGTGGGCGTCCGGGTGCGGGGGTTGATGCGGTGCCACAGCTTGTGTCCGGGCACGGCGCCGTCACGGGAGAAGGCGTAGAGCATCCGGGAGTTGGCGGTGAGGCAGGCGTTGCCGCAGAAGAACTGGGCCACGCAGGCGATGCCGATGAGCAGCTTGGCCCCGCCGGCGCCGATGGAGTCGACGATGATCGGGAGGGGTGCGGTGATCAGCGAGCCGGCCGCCGTGAGCGTGTCGTAGCCGGCCGGGATGGCGAAGAACAGCGCCAGCAGCAGGATGTAGCCGGCGATGCCCGACAGCCACACCGCGGTGACCATGCCCTTGGGCCCGGCCACGGCGGCGTTCTCGGTCTCCTCGGTCATGTGGGCCGAGGCGTCGAAGCCGGTGATCGTGTACTGGGCCAGCAGGCACCCGATGAAGAACACGTAGATCCCCGACATCGGACCGCTCCAGCCTGTGTTGTTCTGGAAGGTCGTGAACACGTACTCGGCCGAGGCGTGCTCGTCCGGCAGCAGCACCAGCACGACGAGGAACACCGCGACGCCGGCGAGCTGCCACCAGACGCTGATGTCGTTGATCAGGGCGATGAGGCGGATGCCGAGGCTGTTCAGCACCCCGTGGATCAACAGCATCACGGCGTAGATGAACAGGATCGAGTACTTCGTCGGCTCGTAGTCGGACACCAGGCTCAGGAAGCCGCCGATGAAGTTGGCCAGCGCGAAGTCCACGCTGGCGGTGATGGCGATCTGGCCGATCAGGTTGAACCAGCCCGTCGTCCAGCTCCACAGCGGAGCGTTCTTCTTGGCCAGCTTCGCCGACCAGTAGTACAGGCCACCGGCGGTCGGGTACGCCGAGCAGACCTCGCCCATCGACATGGCCACGAAGAGCGACATGACCGTGACCAGGGGCCAGCCCCAGACCACGGCGGGACCGCCACCCGCGTAGAGCACCAGGTAGAAGGTGGTCAGGCAGCCCGCCAGGATGCAGATGATCGAGAACGACACGGCCATGTTGGAAAAGCCCTGCATCTTGCGACCGAGCTC
>CAYYDZ010000147.1:0-6302 GCA_964470715.1 uncultured Microthrixaceae bacterium
CGCCGAGGTGACCGACCAGGTAGTGCCGAAGGTCACTCCCACCGAGCAATGCCGACCAGGCGCCGCCCCGGGGGATGGCGAGCGGGTGGCGCGACCCGCACGTCGCGTCGAGAGCCTCAGGCCGCGGCCAGGCCGCGAGATTTCCAGAAGTGCCCGGACCGGCTCCGTAGCGTCCGGTCCTCAGATCCCTGCAATACCGGGCTTCTCGGGGGTTTCCAGTAGCGACCGGAAGTGCCCGGATGCCCCTGGATTGCCTTCACACGGCAGAGGCCACTGGTTCGAAACCAGTATCGCCCACCCGGTGGAACCCCCGTCTCGGCGGGGGTTCCGGCAGTTTTGGTGCCACCTCGTCAGCGGCCGTGAGGGGTCCGGGCCGCGGTGGCTACCGGCCCGTCCCGAGCTTCTTTCCCCGGCCGAGGACCGGTCGTCAGTCGGCGCGCAGGGCGACGGAGGGGAGGGTGTGCGCCGCCGATCGGGCGGGCAGAACGGCCACGAGGCCGACCGCCAGCAGCGCCGCCGGGACCATGAGGAGCAGGGCGGGAACCGGCATGGTGGTGATCGTCGCGATCCCCACCCCCTCGGCCACCGTCCGGCAGATCACGTTGCCCAGGGCCAACCCGAGCGGGATCCCGAGGGCGAGGCTGACCGCCGCCAGCGCCGTGGCCTGCCACGCGACCGTGGCCCGTACCTGCCGGCGACTGAACCCGAAGGTCTTCAGCAGGGCCAGCTCGGCCCGGCGCCGGCGCACCGAGCTGACGAGCGCGTGCCCGATGGCCAGGAGACTGAGGGCGGCGAGGAGGGTGGCGAGGGCCACCGGGACCCAGCCGACCTGACGGAGGTGATCGATGTCGGCGGGCACCGTTCCCGCCGGGCGGCGCAACAGGTCGGGGTTGTCCTCGATGGCCCGATCGACCGCCGCCCGATCGGCGTCCGGGGCGTAGCGGGCGACGAAGTACCGGTAGTAGTTGTTCACGTCGAAGAACGGGTCGTTGCCCTCTCCGGTCAGCACCGCCCCGTCCGCCAGCGGCTGGCCGTAGCCGATCGGCGGGAGGACGACCTGTCCGACGACCTCGAGGTCCCGGGTGACCTCGGGACCGGCGACGTTCACCGTGTCGCCGATCCCCTTGCCCAGCCGGTCGAGGGTCTCGGCGCCGAGGGCGATCTCGTCGGGCCCGCTCGGCGCCCGCCCCTCGACGACCTCGGCCTCCACCGTGCCCCGCAACGACCGGAAGGCCATGCTCGGCACGGTCAGCCCGTCGACCTGGAGCCCCGGGCCGTAGCAGAGCTCGGCGACGGCCTCGACACCGGGCAGCTGCTCGACCCCCCGCATGTCATCTCCGCAGAACGTGTTGACGATCTGGTCCTCCGTGGTGACGTCCCAGGTCCAGCCGTAGCGCTGGGGGGCGTCGATCACCGACTGGAGGCTGGCGGCGAAGACCAGACCGGCGGTCACCCCCAGCACCCCGAACACCCCGCCGACGATCGCCGAGCGCACGGGCACCGCCGAACGCCCATGGCCCCGATGGAACGCCATCCGGACGCCGTTGCTCACGGTCGGGGGGAGACCCGATCGAGCAGCCATCCCGACGACCCCCGCACCGAGCCGGGCCTCGGTGGCGAGGGGCGCGACAGCCGCTCGGTGGCTGCTGCGGACGGCGGCGAGGGCGGCGCCGCCGAGGACGAGGACGGCGATCAGGAGCAGCCCTGAGCTCAGCACGAGGAAGTCGAGCTCGACGCCGGGCGCGGGCTCGGCCCGTCGGGCGACGTCGATCGGGAAGCGGGGGGAGAGCGCGATCGCTCCCAGTACGGCGAGGCACCCGCCCCCGACGGCCACGACCACTGCCATCGGGGCGTGGAGGGCGGCCCGTTGCCCACGGGTGAGACCCAACGCGCTCAGGGTCGGCTGGTAGGCATCCAGCTGAGAGATCTCCCTGCTGAGGACGATGCCGACGGCAACACCCCCGGCGAGGGCAGCCACCCCGGCGAAGATCCACAGGGCCAGTTCGAGGACGTCGATGGCGTTCCTGGCTCCGGCGATCTCGGGCTCCAGGCTCACCACGCTGAACAGCGGTGACTCCCCGAAGATCCGTTCGGCCTCGGCCTGCAAGCCCGCCAGATCGGCCTCGCCGTGGACGGTGCGGACGCGGAGGGTCGTGAGGTACACGCCGATTCGATCGGCGTACGCCTGGTTGAAGGCCGGGGTCAGGACGAAGAGCCCAGTGGAGCTGCCCAGCTCGCTGAGATCGAGGGGCCGTCGGACGATCCCCACGACCTCGAAGTCGAGGTCCGGTCCCGTCGGCGGGCCGGTGAGGTCCTCGCCGGCAAGAGCCATCGCGACCTCCTCCGGAGTCGCCGAAACGGCGTGGAGGTGCCCGCCGACACCGATGTCGAGCAGGTCGGCCAGTCCTTCGCCGATGGCGATCTCGTCGACCGCGTCCGGATCCGGCTGGCGACCTTCGACGACCCGCGCCCGGTCGATCACCGTGCCGAAGCGGTCGTCGGCCGCCGCCGGCACGTTGACCAGCTGCGTGCCGTCCGGGATGACCAGGTACTGCGGCAGGACCGCAATGGCCTCGACGTCGGGGAGGGAGGCGAACTCCTCGAGCTGGGCCGGGGTCGGCTCACCGGTCGAGATCTGCAGCTGAGCGGACCGCGTCGTCTCCTCGAAGCGAGCCAGGGCCGACCCTGTCCGCCTGGCCCCGGCGACCGTGCCGAGGACCAGGCCGCCGACGACACCCACGAGCAACGTGACGCCGAGCACGCTGCGCCAGCGGCTCCGCAGGCGACGACGGGCCACCATCCACATGCCCGTCGTGTTCGGCACCTTCGTCCCGCCCGTTGTCGCCGGTAAGAACCCTCGAGCGACAGTGTCGCACCGCGCCGACTCGACCACAGTCGGGCCACCACCCCTGTCTCCCAGGGGGCTACCACCCCAGATGGCTGAGCAGACCTTCCTCTCCCACCGCCCGGCCGACGTCAACGCGCTACGACTTGACGGTCGCTGGGGCGGAGTCCCTGGCGTACCCCGGCGCTGCGAAGACCCTTGGGCGCCAGCCCCACCGAAGCCACGTTTGTCCGCGAAATGTCCGCGGTCTCGGCCGGGGGGCGCCCCGCCCGGTGAGTTTTCGACTCTACAGCGGCGGTGCCGGCGACATCGGAGCCGGTGGTGGTGGAGGGTCCTCCTACACGCCCGACGGGTCCGGACGCCAGGGCGCGGTGCGTGCCGGTGATGGCGAGGTCGACCTTTCCTGGGAGGAGGACCCGGGTTGTGACCCTCCGCCTCTCCCCGGACCGCCGCCCGCTCCTCCGGCGCCGCCTGTGTCGCTGAGCCCGGCCTTCACCGGCTGACCGGATCCGATGTCTGGTCGGAGCGATGTGGGGAGCCGGTGACCGCTCGCCCGGTACGCCTACTCCGCTTCCAGATCCGCCAACACGTCCGCTGCGTCCTGGCTGCCACGGCCGGCGAGGCGTCGAAGCTCGTCGCGATCATCCCGCTTGGCGGCGAGCTCCACGAGCTGGTCGACCGCATCGCGGTGACCAGTGTCGGCGAGGCGCCGGAGCTCCTCGAGGTCGCCCCGCTCGCCGGCGAGCTCGACGAGCGCGTCGACGGCATCCTGGCTGCCGGTGTCGGCGAGGGACCGGAGTCCGTCCAGATCCTCCCGCTCGATCGCACCCTCGAGCCGCTCGTCGATGCTCTCCTGGTCGCCTTCGGTGGGATTGGGCAGCAACGCGAGCAGGGCTGGCAGATCGTCTTGGATGGTGATCCAGAGGACATCGAGGTCAATGTCGAAGTAGTGGTGGACGAGCCGGTCACGCATCTTGGCGGCTTCTGACCATGGCACATCCGGGAACTCACCTTGGGTGGCGGGACTGACCTGTTTGGCGGCTTCGCCGACGATCTCCACCAGCTTGGTGAGTGCCAGGCGAAGCATTTCGTCGGTGTCGAGGGCGGCCCGGTCGCGGCCCTCGCTGAACGCGATCGCCTTGTCTGCGGCGTCACGCAGGTGCTGCAGGCGGATGAGATCGTCAGGCGGCGTCATAGAGCGGGCGCGCTTCGGCCGTGACGGTGTCCCGGAAGTACCGGCTGAGGTCGCCAGGGGTGCGGAGATCGACACGGCGCTCGACGAGACGCTCGAGCTCGAGCTCGATGGCGGCGATGCCGAGGAGGCCGGGTGTGTGGCCGGGTGCGAACTCGACGAGCAGATCGATGTCGCTGTCGGGCCGCAGCTCGTCGTGCAGTGCAGAACCGAAGAGGGCGAGACGGCGGATCCCGTGGCGACGGCAGAGCTCAGCGAGCACGTCGTCGTCAAGGGTGATCCCCCGGGTCAGTTCCATAGGTCCATCCTCCCACGCACCGCCTCCGAACGCGAGCACAGGACCACGTCGGCGAGTGTCGCCCAGACCACGAATAGACCACGAAATGGTAGTCAATCATGGTAAGTGGCGGTCACTGAGGGTCGGTCGGAAACCGTCGCTGACCTGGCAAAAGTCCGGATTCACGGGGATCTGGGAATCCGTCCTCGTGCCTTCACACGGCAGAGGCCACTGGTTCGAAACCAGTATCGCCCACTCGACATTGGTCCCGGTCGCGGTGCGAGCGAGGTCCGGCGACGACCGCCAACTCCGCCCGAGAACAGGCAACCTCATACGGCGCGCAGGCCGCTCAGGATCAGGTTTCGCCGGGGTCGATGTGGATCACCGCATCTTCGTGGAACGCCCAGACGGCGCTCCTCGTGGCGGCTACGCCACGCAGCCTTTCCGCTCCGGGAGCGGCGTCGACAGTGTCGGCGATCTCGTTGGTCGCTTCGTCGATCCGCGTGACCACGCCGTTGTCGAGGTTCGTCACCCAGACGGCGCCGCCAGCTGCGGCCACCGCATTTGCTCGAACACCCAGGTCGATCGTGGTCACGATCCGATTCGTCGCCGGATCGATGCGCACGATGGTCCGGTCGGTCTGGTTCGTCACCCACACCGCCCGGCGTGTTACCGCCACTCCTGTGAGCAGCCCCTCGATCTCGACCGTCGCGGTCACGTCGTCGGTCGCGGGATCGATGCGGGCGACGCCCGATTCAGTGGTGGCCCACACGGCGTCGCTCGTGGCCGCGACGCCCCCCAATGCGGTCACGCCGAACCCGATCAGGCGGGCCCGTCGGGTGGGTACGTCCACGTGGATCATCTGCGCCGCGGTGAGGAGGTAGCCGTTTACCCACAGCGTCTCGTCGTCAGCTGCCACCCCTGCGGGCTCGAAGCCGTCGCCGAGGTCGATCGTGTCGACGACCGCCTTCGTGGCCGGGTCGATCTGGACGAGGGACCCAGAGGGGATGCTCGAACCGCCGAGCAGCGAAACCCACACCGCGCCCTGCGTCAACGCGACTCCTTCGGTCAGACCGTGCATGTCGATGCTGTCGGTCACCTCGTCCGTCGCGGGATCTATGCGGTGGACGTCCGTCGAACCTGCGAGCCACACCTCGTCGTCTGATGCCACCGCTTGGTGGGGGGCCCAGTCGACCTCGATGGTGGCTACGACCTCACCGGGACCGTCGACCCGTGGTCCCGTGATCGAGGTGTCGGACGACTCACTGTCGCTGCCCTGGCCGCACGACGGGGCCACCAGGATCGCGCTCAGGGCGAGTCCCAGCGCCCACGGCAACCGGGTCCCGCCGAATCGGTGCTTGGCCCGCTTGCCACCTGCGTCCCAGATCCCCATGGCTCCTCCACCGTCGCTTCGGTCCCGCGATGGTCCCTGGACGACTGTGTTTGCAGTATCGGTGAAGAACGATGCGGTCGCATCCGGCAAACCCCGTGTCGTGTGAGCTCCGGGCCGAGCGGTTCGGGACCGTGGTCACGTCGGATGAGGCCACGGACGTACCGCTGGTGGGCCTTCTGGTCCTCTCCTCCGGACGTGGGACTCACGTCCGGGTTTCGGCGGCGCGGTCGAGGTGGTCGGCCAGCATGTCCGAGAGGGCATCGGCCCACTCGCGGTTGACCGCGAGGGCGTCGGGACGGGCCGCCACCGCCTTGGCGACGCTTTCGAATGTCGTGATCGCGAACTCGGTAGCGAACCGCACCTGGCTGGGTGTCTGCAACAGGGGGGAGCACGAGCCGAGGAACTCGGCCAGTCTTGGCCAGGTCCCTCGTGCCGCGCTGGATGAGTCGTCTACAGGCTATGGCGACCAGGACGTCGGTCGCACGGCCGTGCTGGTGGACCGTTGGACGGGAGGTGGGTCCCATGGGAGACGACAGGAATCCATCGCTCGCCGATGCTCGACAGAAGCTTGCCGACGAGGAACGAGCGAAGGCCG
>CAYYDZ010000148.1:0-6294 GCA_964470715.1 uncultured Microthrixaceae bacterium
GGGCACCTGTCGCCCAGCGGCGCCGCCGAGCTCTTCCTGCGCCTCGCCTACTCGCACTTCCTGTTCCCGCATCCCGAGCCCGAGGTCCTGCTGGCGGATCTGCGCAGCTTCGCCGGGATCTCCGCTCGCTCCATCACCACCGCCACGGGCTGACGCCCGGCCATCCACGCCGCACGAGACCAACGGGGGGAATCGATGTCGACAGCCGATGAGGTGATCGCCGAGGCGCGCGCGAAGGCCGGGCTCACGGACCTCGGCGACGAGTCCTTCCACGAGGGGCTGGTGGCCCTGCTCGACGGCGCCGAAGCCGCCGGCACCTTCAACGAGCTGGGCACGGCCGTGCTCCGGGACCAGGCCGTGGGTCTGCTCGTCACCCGGCTCGAGGTCGAAGACTGGTACGCCCACCACCCCGAGATCGGCGAGCAGGAGATCCTGCCGCCGCTGTTCGGGCTGGGACTGCCCCGCACCGGCTCGACCGCCCTCGGCTGCCTCCTCGGCGAGGACCCACGGGCCCGCTCGCTCCTCGCCTGGGAGAGCGGCTCACCCACGCCGCCGCCCGACCCCGCCACGTACGAGACGGACCCGCGCATCGCCGCGACGGCAGCGGCGATGGCCCTGATCGATCAGATGGCCCCGAAGTTCAAGACGATGCTGCCGACGTCGCCGACGGGCCCGACCGAGTGCCTCCAGCTCCTGGCCCTCGACTTCCGCACGGTCATGTTCGGCGCCCTCGGCGACAACCGGCACTACGAGGCCTGGTTGGCGACCTGCGACATGGGCTCGGCCTACCGCTACCACGAGCGGGTCCTGAAGCTGCTGCAGTGGAAGTTCCCCACCCGGCCGTGGCGACTGAAGGCGCCGCCGCACATGGACTCGCTCCCCGCGCTGCTCGAGGTGTACCCGGACGCCCGCTTCGTGATGACCCACCGCGACATCGCCCAGGTGATCCCCTCGGTGGTCAGCCTCCTCGACGCCACCTCGGAGTACCTGCGCACGGGGCCGCTGGCGCCGGACTTCGCGTCCAACCAGGCCGCCTACTGGGAGCGCGCCCTGCGCAAGGCCCTGGCTTACCGGGACGCCGGCGGGGAGGACCGCTTCTTCGACATCGGCTTCGCCGAGATGCGCCCCGATCCGATCCCCGCCGTCGAGCGCCTCTACGCGTGGCTGGGCGAGGACCTCACCGACGAGGTCGCCGACCGGATGCGGGCCTGGTGGGAGGCGAACCCGGCCGACAAGCACGGCACCCACGACTACACCCCCGAGCAGTACGGCATCGACCTCGACGAGCTGCGGGCGCAGTTCGCGTTCTACAACGACCGCTTCGCCCCCTCGCCGACGGCCTGACCCCCCTCGACCTGAACGAAAAGGAGCACCCACCCATGGACCTCGGACTCACCAACGCCACCGTCGTCGTCGCCGGCGGGACCACCGGCATGGGCCGGGCCGCGGCCGACTGCTTCGCCGCCGACGGCGCCCGTGTCGCGGTGCTGGCCCGATCGCAGGGCGCCCTCGACGATGCCGTCGCGGCGCTGACCGCACTGGGCTCACCCGACGCGGTCGGCATCTCGACCGACCTCCTCGACGGCGCCTCGGTGACCGCCGCCGTCGAGCAGCTCGGCGAGCGGTGGGGCCACCTCAACGCCCTGGTCAACGCGGCCGGTCCCTTCGCCGGCCTGAAGAGCTTCGAGACCGCCACCGACGAGGACTGGCTGGAGGTCGTCAACGGCGTGACCCTCAGCTCGGTGCGGACGGTGCGCGCCGCGCTCCCCTACCTGCGCCGCGCCGAGTGGGCGCGCATCGTCAACGTGTCGGCGATGTCGACCAAGCGGCAGTCACCGCCGCTCATCGCCTACACCGCGGCGAAGTCGGCCCTCACCAGCCTCACCAAGAACCTGGCCCAGACCCTGGCCCCCGAGGGCATCCTCGTGAACACGGTGAGCCCCGGGACCTTCGCGTCCGAGTCGTTCAAGGACGCTCTGCGGGCCATGGGCGGGGTCGACGTGGACGACCTGCACGACGTCATGCGCTTCATCGGCGAGGGCTTCGGCCACCACGTCTTCCTCGACCGGGCCGCGGACCCGTCCGAGATCGGGCCCGTGATCGCCTTCGCCGCCTCGGCCCGCAACACGTACATGACCGGCGCCAACATCAACGTCGACGGCGGCTCGGACTTCACCTGAGCACGGGCGCGCCGGCGCTCAGGTGCCGCAGAAGGTCTGGAACGTCTCGGTGAAGCCCTCGGGTGCCGGCTGGGCGTAGCGCGCCGCGCCCGGCTGCTCGACGAACGGGTCGGTCACCCGGGCCAGGAGGGCCTCGAAGGGAGCCAGGTCGCCGGCCGTGGCCGCCGCGAGCGCCTCGTCCACCAGGTGGTTCCGGGGGATGTAGAGCGGGTTGGTGGCGTCCATTGCGTCGGCCACCGCGTGCACGTCCCGACCGCCGGCGCCCTCGTCCACCCGGCGGCGCCAGCGGGCCAGCCATCCGTCCAGGACGGCGTCCGAGGGCACCTCGTCCCCTGCGGCGACGGGCGCTGGGTCGGCGAGGAGCGCCCGGGCGGGGCCGTCGTCGCCCCGGAGCACCTCGGCGAGGGCCCGGAAGGCCGAGGTGTAGTCGACCCGTCGCTGGTGCAGCAGGGCGAGGAGGTCCCGGAACAGCTCGCCGTCGGCCGGGTGGAGGTCGCCGCCCGCGGCCCCTTCGAGCCCGAGCTTCGCGGCCATGCCCGTCGTCCAGTGCTGCTCGTAGCGGTCGGGGAAGGCGAGCAGCACCGCCATGGCCGCGTCGGTGGCGGCCTGGGCGTCGTCGTCGATGAGGGGCAGCAGGGTCTCGGCGAGGCGGGCCAGGTTCCACTGCACGATCGGGGGCTGGTTGGCGTAGGCGTAGCGCCCGCTGTGGTCGATCGAGCTGAACACCGTGGCCGGGTCGAAGCGGTCCAGGAAGGCGCACGGGCCGTAGTCGATGGTCTCGCCCGAGATGGTGGTGTTGTCCGTGTTCATCACACCGTGGATGAAGCCCACCAGCATCCACCGGGCGACGAGCGCGGCCTGCACCTCCACCACCGCGTCGAGGAAGGCCAGCGCGGGCCGCTCGGCCTCTGCGGCCTCGGGGTGGTGGCGGGCGATGGCGTGGTCGAGCAGGCGGGGCACCAGGGTCGGGTCGTCGAGGCGGGCGGCGTACTCGAAGGTGCCGACCCGCAGGTGGCTGGACGCCACCCGGGTCAGGACCGCGCCGGGCTCAGGGCCGTCCCGGAACACCTGCTCGCCCGTGGTGACCACGGCGAGGGCCCGAGTGGTGGGCACCCCGAGGGCGTGCATGGCCTCCGCGAAGAGGTACTCGCGCAGCATCGGCCCGAGGACGGCCTTGCCGTCGCCGCCACGGGCGAAGGGCGTGCGCCCGGAGCCCTTGAGGTGCACGTCACGGCGGGCGCCGGAGCGGTCGACGGTCTCGCCGAGCAGGAGCGCACGACCGTCGCCGAGTCGCGGGGAGTACCCGCCGAACTGGTGGCCGGCGTAGGCCATGGCGATCGGCTCGGACCCGGCCGGCTCGGCGTTGCCCGCCAGCACCGCCACGCCCTCGTCGGAGCGCAGGGCGGCGGGGTCGACGCCCAACTCGACGGCCAGGGCGTCGTTCAGCACCACGAGGTGGGGCTCGGGCG
Organism: uncultured Microthrixaceae bacterium; assembly: GCA_964470715.1. GTDB lineage: Bacteria > Actinomycetota > Acidimicrobiia > Acidimicrobiales > DATDAH01 > JAEUJM01. The sequence continues at coordinate 3,650 of CAYYDZ010000148.1, forward strand.
CCGGTGCCGCCTTCCACTCGATCCCGAGCTCGGCCAGGTCGCGGCGGTAGGTGTTGTCGAACTCGAACAGCGTCGTCACGGTCACGCGCAACCCCCTCGCCTGGCACCCTGTTCCCGGCGAGCCAACGGAGGCGCAGGCGGGACCACGCCGGAAGCCGATGACGCCGGCGCGGTCGGACCGAGACCCACCGTGACCAGGGGCGGTGAGGTGCCCAACCGTGCCGTCAGAACACCCCGGGCACGAAGGTCTGGTCCTCGACGGGAGGGCGGACGTAGTTCTCGGGGCCCCGAGGCGGGAGCTCGAGCGGCGCCGAGGTGACGTCCTCATAGGGAACCTGGCTGAGCAGGTGACTGATGCAGTTGAGCCGAGCGCGACGCTTGTCGTCGGCATCCACCACCCACCACGGTGAGAACTTGGTGTCGGTGAAGCGGAACATCTCGTCCTTGGCACGCGAGTAGTCCGCCCAACGAGCGCGGGACTCGAGGTCCATCGGGCTGAGCTTCCAGCGCTTCTCGGGCCGGTTGATGCGATCCTGGAAGCGCCGCTCTTGTTCCTGGTCGCTCACCGAGAACCAGTACTTGATCAAGATGACGCCCGAACGGATGATGATCTGTTCGAACTCGGGGCACGACCGCAGGAACTCCGTGTACTCCTCTTCGGTGCAGAAGCCCATGACGTGTTCGACGCCCGCGCGGTTGTACCAGGAGCGATCGAACAGCACGATCTCACCACCTGCGGGCAGCTGCGCGACGTAGCGCTGGAAGTACCACTGGCTCTTCTCGCGCTCGGTCGGTGTGCCCAGCGCGACCACCCGGACGATGCGGGGGTTCGTGCGCTCGGCGATCCGCTTGATGGTCCCGCCCTTCCCGGCGGCGTCCCGGCCCTCGAAGAGCACGCAGACCTTCAGTCCCTCGGCTCGAACCCAGCCCTGCAGCTTGACCAGCTCACGCTGCAGGCGTTGGAGGTTCTCTTCGTAGACCGCTCTCGAAAGCCGCGGGCGGCCGGCTTCGCTCGTCCGATTGGGCGGTTTGACCATGAGAGGGAACGTACTGCCATTCCGCCCGTCACGATGTACCCGATCGCCGTCACTCCCCCAGGCGGGTGAGGACGTTGCCGGTGATCTGCTCGATCTGCGCGTCGCGCTCGGCGAGGCCGTGGGCCCAGTCGGTCGACCCCGACGTGATCACGGTGGCGCCGGCCTCGTTCGTGTAGGCCCCCAGCACGGCGTGGCCGTGGCGGATGCGCTCCATCGCCGCCGGGTCGCGGGTCCCGAAGACGCGCGACGCGAGGTACTCGAGCTCGCTGGGTTCGCCGGGCGCCGGCGGTCGCGGCGCGGTCTCCCGGGTGAAGTGCTGCGTCGGGCAGGTGCCGAGGATCTCGAAGCTGGCCGGCGTCCCGTCCTCGCCGGTCGGGTACGGCAACCCGTCGCGGTAGGTGAAGGTGCAGCCGTCGCACTCGTAGCCCACCACGGTCGCGCCGGCACCGAGGACGTCGCCGTAGCCGAGGCCGGTGCCATGGAAGAGCCAGTGGCCGGCCCGGTGCACGGTGTAGCCACCGAGGCCGGACGTGACGTTGCGACCGATGCGGTGATAGCCGCCGCGGGTGAACGACACACCGGTCATGTGGTTCTCCGGGCGCTCGAGGAGCACGTCGGACCAGAGGGTGGTGACCTCGGCCTGGCGGTCGGTCCCCATCAGCGGATCCCGCTTGTAGAAGCCCTTGTACCCGACCATCACGTCGCGGTCGTCCCCTTCGAGGCGCACCTGCCAGAGGGAGGTGTTGCCCGAGAAGAACGCGGCGTTGCCGCCTCGGGTGATGAAGTCCTCGACCGTGTCGCGCATGCCCGCGGACCAGTACTCGTCGTGGCCCACCGACAGGTACAGCGCGGCGTCGTCGAGCACCTCGGGGTGCTCCTCGAGGTCGGCGTTGGTGCACACGCCGATCGTGAAGCCTTCGCGCTCGGCCCAGGCGAGGAAGGGCAGCTCCCAGTCGGGCCAGCCCGCCGAGCCGGCGTAGCCAGACAGGTGGTTGAGGGTGAGGTACCCGACGTGGGCGGCGTTCTGGGGGTCGGGCGCGCCCGTCCCCGTCACCCGTCGGCCCTTGCCCGGCGGCTTGTACAGGTAGCCGGGGGCCATCGGCCGCTGCAGGGCCACCTGGGTGCCGCCCGTGTACAGGTTCGGGCCGCCGAAGTCGTTGTAGGCGTGCCAGGTGTTGGTGGACAGGGCGAGCACGATGCGCGTGCCGGACGGCGGGCGCACCACGAAGAAGGCGTGGGAGCGCCGCACCTTCTCCCCCACGTCGATCTCGAGGACCACCTCGTAGTACCCGGATCGCCACGTCAGATCGACGTCGAGGGTCAGGGCGGTGGGCCACCGGCAGCCCTGCGACGACGCGTCGGGGGGCGTGGCGTGCTCGCCGGCGGCGACGGCTTCGTCGCGGAACACCACCTCGCGCGACCCGCCGACGCGGGCCACCTCGACCCGCACCGGCCGACCGCCCGACGACGACAGGTGCAGGCCGACCTGCTCCCCCGTCGCGACCGACTGCGGCCAGCAGTACCCCGTCACCACCTCGCGTGCCATGGCCGGAACCTAACGTGCACCGGCGATCGGGGGCGCCGACGGCGCCCTCAGGTGGAGGGACG
>CAYYDZ010000149.1:0-4629 GCA_964470715.1 uncultured Microthrixaceae bacterium
GACACCCAGTTCTTCTGGGACGGGGTGAAGGAGCACAAGCTGCTGATCCAGCGCTGTGCCGCCTGCGGCGCCCTGCGCCACCCGCCCCGCCCGATGTGCCCCCGGTGCAACTCGCTCGAGTGGGACACGCTCGAGTCGTCCGGCCGCGGCGAGGTCTTCAGCTTCGTGCTGCCGCAGCACCCGCCGCTGCCGTGGTTCGAGCCGGGCTACGTCGTCGCCCTGGTCGAGCTGGAGGAGGGGACCCGCCTGGTCTCCAACCTCGTCGGCATCGACGGCGCCGACGCGGAGATCGGCATGGCCGTCGAGGTGGTCTACGAGGCCTTCGACGACGGGCTCGTGCTGCCCCTGTTCCGCCCTTCCCCCGCCGAGGAGACGTCGTGACCCGCGAACCGACCGAGACCCTCGTCTTCGAGGACGTCGCCGTCGGCGACGAGGTCACCACGATGGCGATCGAGGTGGACGCCACCCGCATCGTCGCCGGCGCCATCGCCACCCGGGACTTCATGCCCGTGCACCACGACCGCAACTACGCGAACGCCCAGGGTGCCCCGGACATCTTCATGAACATCCTCTCGGACACCGGCTACTGCAGCCGCTTCCTCACCGACTGGGCGGGGCCCGAGGCCATGGTCAAGCAGCTGTCGATCCGCCTCGGGGTGCCCGTCTTCCCGGGCCACACCCTCACCTACGAAGGCACGGTCGTGGGCACCCGGGTCGAGGACGGCGCCGGCCTCGTCGACATCGAGTTCCGGGCTGCGGGCGACCTCGGCGACCACGTCAGCGGCACCGCCGTGGTGGACCTCCCCCGCCGCGACGCCGACGCCGACCCCGGCGGCGAAGGCACCCCGTGAGCACAGCGCCCGAGCGCCTCGGCTGGCTCAAGGACCGCACCGCCATCGCCGGCGTCGGCCAGACCGAGTTCTCCAAGGAGTCGGGTCGCAGCGAGCTGCAGCTGGCGTGCGAGTCGGTCAAGGCCGCCCTCGACGACTGCGGCCTCACGCCCGCCGATGTCGACGGGCTCATCACCTTCACCATGGACACCAGCGACGAGACCGAGGTGGCCCGCAACCTGGGCATCCCCGCGCTGTCGGTGTTCACCCACGTGCCCTACGGCGGGGGCGCCGCCTGCGGCACCGTCCTGCAGGCCGCGCTGGCCGTGGCCACCGGGACCGCCGACGTGGTCGTCTGCTACCGGGCCTTCAACGAGCGCTCGGGCATGCGCTTCGGCGGCGCCGCCGGCCTGGGCGGTGGGGGCCTCCCCCCGTGGCTGTCCTGGTACGCGCCGTTCGGGCTGATGACCCCGGCGTCCTGGGTGGCGCTCCATGCCCGGCGCTACATGCACCGCTACGGCGTGACCAACGCCGACTTCGGCGTGATCTCCGTGGTCGACCGCCTCCACGCCGCCACCAACCCCGACGCCTGGTTCTACGAGAAGCCCATCACCATCGAGGAGCACCAGGCCTCGCGCTGGATCATCGAGCCGGTGCTGCGCCTGCTCGACTGCTGCCAGGAGAGCGACGGCGGCGTGGCCCTCGTCATCACCTCGGCCGAGCGGGCCCGCGACCTGAAGCAGCGGCCGGCGCTCATCACCGCCGCCGTCCAGGGCGCCGCCTACGACACCGAGACCACCACCGCCTACTACCGCGACGACCTCACCGGCCTGCCCGACATGGCCGTCGCCGCCGACCGGCTGTGGCGGGCGTCGGGCCTCACCGCCGCCGACATCTCCACCGCGTTCCTCTACGACCACTTCACGCCACTGGTCTTCATGCAGTTGGAGGAGCTCGGGTTCTGCGGCCCCGGCGAGGCCAAGGACTTCGCCACCGTCGAGAACCTGACCGTCGGCGGGCGGCTGCCCCTCAACACCAACGGCGGCCTCCTCGGGGAGGCCTACATCCACGGCATGAACGGCATCGTCGAGAGCGTCCGCCAGATCCGCGGCACCTCCCCCAACCAGGTGCCCGACGTCGAGCACGTCCTCGTCACGGCCGGCACCGGCGTCCCCACCAGCGCCCTCATCCTCGGCCAGCCGTAGGGGCCACGGCCGGCGGACCGGCGTCATCAGCCGAGGGCGGCGGCCCGGCGGTCGAGGAGGCGGCGCTCGGCCTCGGTCGGCGCCGCATCGATGGCGAGGTCGAGGGCGGCCCGGGCCTCGTCGGTGCGCTGGAGGCGGCGGAACATCTCGGCCCGGGCGGCGTGCCAGAGGTACGAGCGGGCGGCGAGGTCGACCTCGTCGAGGGCGGCCAGACCGGCCGCGGGCCCGTCGACCTCCGCCCGTGCCACGGCGGCGTTCAGCTGCACGACCGGGTTGGGGTACACCTCGGCGAGCAGCCGGTAGAGCCGGTCGATCTCGACCCAGTCGGTGTCCGCCGACGAGGGCGCGGTGGCGTGGCAGGCGGCGATGGCGGCCTGCAGTTGGTAGGGGTCGGCCACGCCGTCGGAGAGGTCGAGCGAGCGCTCGAGCAGGCGCAGTCCCTCGGCCACGGCGTCGTGGTCCCAGCGGGCCCGGTCCTGGTCGGCGAGCAGGACCAGGTCGCCGGCGGTGTCGAAGCGGCTGTCGCGGCGGGCATCGGTCAACAACAGGAGGGCGAGCAGGCCGAGGGCGGAGGGCTCGTCGGGCAACAGCTCGGCGACGAGGCGACCGAGGCGGATGGCCTCGTCGCAGAGGTCGGCACGGACCGGGTCGCCGCCGCCGGCCGAGTGCCCGGCGGTGTAGACGAGGTGGATCACCGCCCCGACCCCGCTGAGGCGGCCGGGCAGATCGGCGGCGTCGGGGATGCGGAAGGGGATCTGGGCGACGGCGATCTTCTTCTTGGCCCGGGTGAGGCGCTTGGTCATGGTGGCTTCCGGCACGAGCAGGACCCGTGCCACCTCGGAGGTCGGGAGGCCGCAGAGGGTGCGCAGGGCGAGCGCCACCCGGGCGTCGAGCTCGAGGGCGGGGTGGCAGCAGGTGAAGATCAGCCGCAGGAGGTCGTCGCGCAGGACCGACGGCGGCGGCAGTTCGGGGGCGAGCTGCGCGGCGAGGGCGGCGGCCTCCTCCTCCTTGGCTCGGCGGGCCCCTTCGCGACGCACCAGGTCGAGGGCCTTGCGCCGAGCGGCCACGTAGAGCCAGGCCGCCGGGTCATCGGGGACGCCGAGGCGTTCCCAGACCTCGAGGGCGGCGACGGCGGCGTCCTGCACCGCCTCCTCGGCGACCTCGAGATCGCCCAGGCTCCGGGCGAGGACGGCCACGATGCGGCGGCCGTCCTCGCGCAGCACCGCGGCGATCGCCTCGTCCGGCGCGGCGTGTCCGATCCGAGACGACGCCTCGAGGGCGGTCCGGCCGGGCGATCCGTGAGTGCGCTGAGCGCGACCGACGGTCGTCTCCTCCGCACTCAACGGCAACGCGCCGTCCGTTGCGATGCTCGGGCGCGACGGGTCGACGGTCACGGTGATCCTCCCCGTCGGCCCGCGGCGCCTGGCTCGCTCGTCGTCGCCGTCAGCCCATCATCGGGACGACGGGGCGCACCTCGACAGCGCCGTCCCACGCCGCCGGGATCTGGGCGGCGAGGGCGATGGCCTCGTCGAGGTCCTCGCACTCGAGCAGGTAGAAGCCGCCGAGGACCTCCTTGGTCTCGGCGTAGGGGCCATCACTGGTGACGACCTCGCCGCCACGGGCCCCGACGACGCGGACCGTGGTGGCGGTGGCGGTCGGGAAGAGGGCGGCGCCGCCCCGGATGTGGTCGGCGGCGATCTCACCGAACTTCGTGTAGTCGGCGGTGGTCCCGGCCTCTTCGGGCGACGACCAGTCGGCGTCACGGCTGTAGATGATGGCGGCGTACTGCGGCATGGGGCTGTCTCCTCGGTTGCGACCGGCGCTGATCGCCAGTCTCATCGCAGAGACGATCGGGGTGTCGACAAAAGGACACCCCCTCTTCGATTTCTCCGGCGACCCTCTTCGCCTGGTCTGGTAGGGCTGCGGCGGCGGTGGTCCCTGGCGCTGGGTTGCGCCGCCGTCGACGCCTTTTCGACGGATCGACGGCGCCCAGAGCGGTCGATCCGTCATTGAACGGTCGGCGACGGCACCGGCAGCGACCGGGGTGCACCGGCGATACTCCTCTCATGACCGTGCCTGCTCCGGACGCCACGGCGTCGGACCCCCCGCCGCCGGCGCCGGTCAGCGGTGTGTCCCACCTGCAACTCGTGGTGGGCGACGTCGCCGCGAGCCGCGACTGGTGGACGCTGGTCCTCGGCATGCAGACCCTCTACGAGGGGGAGGCGGGAGACGTGGTGGCCCTGCGCCACCGTCCCAGCAAGGTGGTGATCGTGCTGTCGGCCCGAGCCGCTGGGTCCGTCGGCCCCGGGGACCGCCTCGACCACGTGGCCTTCGCCGTGGCCGACCGGGCCACCCTCGACACCTGGGTCGACCACCTCGACGAGCTCGGCATCGAGCACCCCGGCGTCATCGACGAGTTGGGCAACCACTCGCTGCAGCTCGTCGACCCCGACGGCATCCACGTCGAGCTGGTGGCGCCGCCGGCCCCCGGCTGACCCTCGGCTCACGTGGCTCCGGCCGGCGGCCCAGAGGCAAGGGACGACCCTGCGGCGACCGGTTGGCGGCCCGACCGGGAGAGCGCCCGACGGGTCCCG
>CAYYDZ010000149.1:4729-6147 GCA_964470715.1 uncultured Microthrixaceae bacterium
CGCGGCCGCCAACCACGAGGCCGACGGATCTCCCCACTCGTCGCCCGGGTGTCGGTCCCGATGGCGGCCGCACGCCGCCGGAATTCAGGCCCAGCCGCCGGCGTAGGCCGTGAACTGGCCCGTGGTGAAACCGCTGGTGCCGTCGACGTAGGGCAGGCAGAAGGAGGCGAACTCCTCCATGGTGCCGAGGCGTCGCATGGGGACCTGCGCCTCCACCTTCTTGCGGACCTCCGGGTCGACCGCGCCGGTGGCCCGGAGGAACTCAGGGAAGTCCATGAAGTTGGTGCCGACGGCGTTCACCTGAACGCCGGTGCGGGCCACTTCGTCGGCGACGTTGCGGACCAGGTGGGTCGCCGCCGCTCGGGCCGAGGAGTACAGCGGCGCGCCGGGCGTGGGTCGGGCGGCGGAGGCGCTGGTGATGATCAGGATCTGCCCGCTGCCGGCGGCGACCATCGGATCCACCGCGGCCTTGAGGAAGTGGTACGGCGCCTCGAGGCACCCTCGCAGAACCTTGTGGAGGTCGTCGATGGTGGAGTTGACGAAACGGCCGACCACGATCTGTCCCGAGAAGGCGACCGCGGCGTCGACCTTGCCGAAGCGCTCGATGCCGGCGGTGATCAACGCCGGGGCAGACGCCGGGTCGGCGAGGTCGCGCACCCCGGTGACGACCTCGACGGCGGCGCCGCCCGCCTCGAGCTCCTCGGCCAGGCCCTCTGCGGGATCACCGAGGACGAGATCGTGGCCCCGGGCCGCCAGCGCTCGAGCCAGCGCCGGCCCGACATAGAAGCCGGCGTCGGCAACGACGGCAACTCGCGGGCGGGCGTCCTCGGTCGAGGTGGGAGCGTCGGCCATCGTGGTTCTCCTGAGCTCGGCGGCGTTCCCCCGAGCCTAGGTTCTGTCAGTTGCTGTGTCGATTGTTCACCGCCGGTCCGCCCGGCGCCGACGTCAGGCCATGCCGTACGCGTGGGTGGGGCGGAGCCGCAGGACCAGGCGACGGTCCGCGACCATCGCGGCGCGGTACTCGTCCCAGTCCGGGTGCTCACCCTGGAGCGCTCGATAGAGCTCGACCAGCTCGTCCACCGTGGCATCGGTCGGTGAGCTCGCCCCCGGGGCCAACTCGGCGACACCCTCGACGACGACATAGGACCAGAAGTCGTCCGCCGTGACGTGCAGGGAGACCCGAGGATCCCGGCCGGCGTTCTTCGTCTTGGCCCGGTCGGCGGTGACCGAGATCCTGATCACGCCGTCGTCGCCGAGCCCGTAGGCGATGTTCGACAGCTGCGGCCGCCCGTCCGCCTTGAGGGTCACGAGCACCCCCCGATGCTTCGGTCGCACGTACTCCAGCGCCTGGTCCAGTTCCATGATCCGCCCAACCCCCGCCCCTCCCCCTCGATTCCCGCCCAGCGGCCGGCGCCTAC
>CAYYDZ010000150.1:0-6041 GCA_964470715.1 uncultured Microthrixaceae bacterium
GCGATGGCGGCGACGGACTCGTCGATGCTCATGCGCACGTTGCGCTCGTTGTAGGTGGCGGAGGCGGAGATGGTGACGGTCAGCTCGTCCACGCCGGCGGAGAGGGCCATCTCGGCGCCCCGAGCGTTGGGGACCAGCGCCGTGCGGGTGACACCCTCGGGGGCGCCCATCGAGGCGATGACCTCGTCGCTCCCCGCCATGGCGGGGACGGCCTTCGGGCTGACGAACGCGCCGACCTCGAGGTGGGTGACGCCGGCCGCCAGCAGGGCCTCGATGAGGGCGACGCGCTGCTCGACGGTGACGGGGTCCTCGCCCTGGAGTCCGTCCCGGGCGCCGACCTCGCGGAGGGTGACGGCCGATGGCCGGGCGAGCGCGCTCATGAGGCCTGCTCCGGGCGGTCGGCGAAGAGGGACAGGGCCATCGGATGGGCGGCGATCGCTTCGAGCTGGTGCGCCTCCCGGAGCCTGCGGGTGCTCACGACGCCAGCTCCGGGCGGTCGGCGAAGAGCAACAATGCGTCGGGGTTGGCGATCGCCTCGAGGTTGCGCACCTCGCGGCCGTTGACGACGTCGGTGACGGCCAGCTCGACGAGCTTGCCGCTGCGGGTGCGGGGGATGTCGGCCACGGCCACGATCTTCGCGGGGACGTGGCGGGGCGAGCAGTCCGTGCGCACCCGGCGCCGGATCTCGGCCACCAGGTCGTCGTCGAGGGCGTGGCCGTCGGCGAGGCGCACGAAGAGCACGATGCGGGTGTCGTCGTCCCACTCCTGGCCGACGGCGAGGGCCTCGGCCACCTCGGCGAAGTTCTCCACCACCCGGTACAGCTCGGCGGTGCCGATGCGCACGCCGCCGGCGTTCAGGGTGGCGTCGCTGCGGCCGTGGATGACCATGCCGCCGTGGTCGGTCCAGCTGGCGAAGTCGCCCTGGGCCCAGACGTCCGGGAAGCGTGAGAAGTAGGCGGAGGTGAAGCGGGACCCGTCGTCGTCGCCGAGGAACCCGAGCGGCACCGTGGGGAAGGGGCTCCGACAGACCAGCTCACCCTTCACGCCGGCACCGACGGATGCGCCCGCCTCGCCGTAGACGTCGACGTCCATGCCCAGGCCCGGCCCCTGGATCTCGCCCGCCCACACCGGCCGGGTGGGGTCGCCGGCCACGAAGCAGCCGCAGAGGTCGGTGCCGCCGGAGATGGAGGCCAGGTGCACGTCGGCACTGACGGCGGCGTAGACCCACTCGAAGCCCTCGACCCCGAGGGGTGAGCCGGTCGAGCAGATGGTGCGCACCCCGCTCAGGTCGTGGGTGTCGCCGGGACGGATGCCCGCCTTGCGGCACGAGTCGATGAACTTGGCCGACACGCCCAGCAGCTGCACCCGGTGGCGCTCGGCCAGCGAGAAGAGCGCCTCGGGCCCCGGGTGGAAGGGGTTGCCGTCGTAGAGGACGAGGGTGGCGCCGGCGGCCAGCCCGGACATCAGCCAGTTCCACATCATCCAGCCGCAGGTCGTGAAGTAGAACTCGCGGTCGCCCGGGCGCACGTCGCCGTGCAGGCGGTGCTCGGTCAGGTGCTTGAGCACCAGGCCACCGGCGCGATGGACGATGCACTTCGGCTTCCCGGTGGTGCCGGAGGAGTAGAGGATGAACCCGGCCGTATCGAAGGCGAAGCGCTCGGTCGGGACGGGGGTGCCGCGGTGGGGGGCGAGCACGTCGGCCCAGAGGCGGGCGCCCGCAGGCACGCCGGCGGGATCCCCGTCCACGAAGGGGACCACGAACGTGGCGCGCAGGGTCGGCAGGGCGGCGGTGATCTCGGCGAGGCGGCCCAGGCAGTCGAAGGGCTGGCCCCCGTAGCGGTAGCCGTCCGCGGCGACCAGCACCGTCGGTTCGATCTGGGCGAAGCGGTCGAGCACGCCGTTGACCCCGAAGTCCGGAGAGGTCGAGGAGAAGACCGCGCCGAGCGACAGCGTGGCCAGCATGAGCACGAGCGTCTCGGGCACGTTCGGCATCCACGCCGCCACCCGGTGCCCTGGCTCGACGCCCGCCTCACGCAGCGCGGCCGCGGCGGCGCCGACCTCGGCGCGCAGCTCGCCCCAGGTGAGGGTCCGGCCGGCCCCGTCCTCGCCCTCGAACAGCACGGCCAGCGCCTCGGGGGCGGCGCCCCGGCCGTCGAGCAGGTTCTCGGCGAACGAGATCCGGGCTTCGGGGAACCACCCCACCCCGGTGACGGGATGCCCGCCGGGTCCGGCGGCGACGAGGGCGACGTCGCCGGGGTCGCCCAGCACCTCGCCCCAATCCCAGATCTCACGCCAGAAGGCCCCCGGGTCGGCGACCGACCAGGCGTGCAGTGCGAGGCTGTCGGCCAGGTCGAGCCCTCGGCGCTCGTTGACGGCGAGGCGCAGCGAGGTCATGGCGCTGGCGGCCGCGCGTGCGTCGTCAGGCACCCACAACGGATCGCTCACGCCGCTCACCCTCGCGGACGCTCCGCCCTCCCGCAACCAGGGCGGACGGCGCCCACGTAGGGGGTGGCCCGTCGCGTCCCGTATCTTTCGGGGAAGGTGCCCACGATGCGCCGGCCAGGAGGCGAGTCCCATGCAGGTAGTGATCGACGACGAGAAGTGCCAAGGGCACGGGCGCTGCTACGCGCTGGCTCCGACGGTGTTCGACCCCGACGACCTCGGCCAGGGGACGGTCATCGGTGACGGCACGGTCGCCCCCGAAGACGAGGAGAAGGCCCGTCTCGCCGCGGCCAACTGCCCCGAGCTCGCCATCACCGTGATCGAGGGATCCTGATGGGCCTCCACGAGCCCGTCGACGACTGGGCCACGGACTTCGACCACACCGACGACGAGTGGGTCGCGGACCCCTTCCCCATCTGGTCCGAGCTGCGAGAGTCCTGCCCCTTCGCCCACACGGACCGTTACGGCGGCGGCTGGTTGCCCACCCGCTTCGCCGACATCGACGCCATCGCCCACGACACCGAGCGCTTCACCTCGCGCAGCATCGTGATGTCCGAGCACCGGCCGCCGTTGGACATGGCGCCTGCCGGCGTGGCGCCCCCCATCTCCTCCGACCCGCCCTTCCACCAGGGCGCCCGCCGCGTCCTGCTGCCGGCGTTCGCGCCCCAGGCGATCGCCAAGCTCGAGCAGTCCACCCGCGACTTCTGCGAGCACCTCATCGCCGAGATGGGCGACCGCGACGTGGTCGACGGTGCCGTCGACTACGCCCAGCACATCCCGGTGCGTGTCATCGCCAACATGTTGGGCTTCCCCCAGGAGGACGCCGACACCTTCCGAGGGTTCGTCCAGCACACCCTCGAGGGCGTGGATCTGCCTCCCGAGGAGCGCGAGGCCGGCTTCCAGAAGCTCTTCGGCTACCTCGAGGACCAGGTCAAGGACCACATCGCCAACCCCCGTGATGACCTCACCTCGTACCTCCTGACCACGGAGATGGACGGCCAGCGCCTCACCGCCGAGCACGTGGTGCGCACCATCGGCCTCATCCTCATCGCCGGGATCGACACCACTTGGAGCGCCATCGGCGCGTCGATCTGGCACCTCGCCGGCCACCCCGAGGACCGGCGTCGCCTGGCCGCGGAGCCCGGCCTCCTGCCGGTGGCCATGGAGGAGTTCCTCCGGGCCTTCGCCCCCGTCACGATGGCCCGCCTCGTGCGCGAGGACATGGACTACGAGGGCTGCCCCATGAAGTCCGACGACTGGATCCTGCTGTCGTTCCCCGCGGCCAACCGCGATCCCCGCGCCTTCGATCGAGCCGATGAGATCGTCCTCGACCGCGAGGTCAACCGCCACGCCGCCTTCGGGCTGGGCATCCACCGCTGTGCCGGGTCGCATCTGGCCCGCATGGAGTTGCGGGTGGCGCTCGAGGTGTGGATGGCGCACTTCGGCGATGGCTTCGAACTGGCCGACTCCGCCGCGGTCACCTGGTCCGGCGGCCAGGTCCGTGGGCCGCGTCGCCTACCGATTCGAATCACCGGCTGACGGCTTCCGCCGTCCGCTCGGGCAGGGGCGGCGTCCGCGCGGTCTCGACCCTCGCGATGGCGGGGAGGTGCACCCGATCGCCCCGGTGTGATCGCTCCCGAACGGCCCGCCGTGCGACCCGACCGCAGGCTCCCGTCCACCGGCCCACTGGTACGGTGTCCCCTCCGTCCAACTGTGGCGACAAGACCTGGAGCGACGATGCCTCGATGCAGCCTGACCGCTGGACTGGCGGCCATTGCTGCCGGTGCCCTCACGCTTTCGTCGGTCGGCGCCCTGGTGCCGGCGCCATCGGCACCAGGGGCGTCCGCGCTGGCCGCGTCGGGCGCCGACCCGAAGCCCTTCTCGGCCGGTGAGGTGGTGATCGACGCCGAGGCCCTCGCCTCCGGTGTCGCCCGAGTCGTGACCGACCCGATCGCGGGCCTCGCCGAAGCATCCGTGACCGTGGTGGCCTCGGGCGAGGCCAGCGTCCTCGGTGGCGATGAAGCGAGTCCGGTTCCCTCCGAGCGGTCGACCACGTCGGCGAGGGTGGTCGTCGGCGAAGCGGGCGCCTCGTCGTCGGATGCCGCAGCCGCGGTTGCCGACGCCACCGGTTCCACGGTCACGGCCACGCTGACCGGGACGGCCGCCGACGGCTCGACGCTGTCGTCGTCCGACACCGTATGGGTGGACCACTTCGGCGGTGAGACCCTCGCCAGCGAGCTCGGCGAGCAGGACCTGCGCCTGCAGCGGGTGGACACGCTGCTTCGCTCAGGCGCCGTCACGGCGGCCGAGGCGGAAGCGCTCGACGAGACCATCCTCGGCGCGACGGAGTCGACAGAAGCCGTCACCGAGGCCGTTTGCCCGGCCGCGAGCGTCTGCGTGAGCGGGACGGTGCAGTGGACCGACTCCGCGGGCGGAACCCATCCGGTCGACCGTTCGCCGGTGCAGATCCGCGACGAAGAGACCGGCGCCGACCAGGTGGTGGCCACGGTCACGACCGACGGCTCGGGCTTCTTCAACGCCACCATCGACAACGACGACGGTGACGCGACGGGACGCGACGTGTACGTGCGGGTGTCGGCTGATGGCCCCACCTTCACCCTCGATCAGCACATCGACAGCGCGGTGAGCGTCGACGTGCCCAGCGGTTCGGCGGTCACCAAGAACCTGACCGCGAACAACACGGCAGACAACAACACGGCGTTCTCCGTCCACGCGGCGCTGGTGTACGCATCAGACTTCATCGTCGCCCAGAACGGCGGACCGCTTCCCACGGTCCCGGTGATCTTCCCGTCGGACGGCTCCTACTACGACGGCACCGCGTTCAACCTCCTCGCGCTCGATCGTTTCGACTGGGACGTCGCCCTCCACGAGTTCGGCCACTACGTGGCCGACGAGCTGAACATCGAGAACAACCCCGGGGGCCCGCACAGCGGCGAGGACAACCTCTCGGACTCGAGGGGCAGCAAGGCCATCGGTGTGCCCCTCGCCTTCGGTGAGGGATGGCCCACGTTCTTCGCCGTGTCGGCCCTCCAGGACCTTGCCGCCGGCGCCGGCGTGCCCAACGTGGGGGACACGAAGTACCAGGACACCGAGGACCTGTCGATCTCCGACGACCTCGAGGTGAACGCCACCCTGGGGGAGGACAACGAGCTCACGGTGATGAACGTCTTCTGGGACCTCTACGACGCGGTGAACGACGGTCGCGACACGGTCAGCCTCGGGTCCGCCGTGATCTGGGACAAGCTCGACGACGGCGACCCCACGACGCTGTCGGAGGCCTACCGGCTCTTCAGCCCCGGCCAGCGCACGGAGAGCACCAACTGCATCTTCACCCAGATGAACGTGGCCCCGAAGCTGAAGGGCGCGACCAGCCAGCCGATCCCTTCGACGCCCCCGACGCTGACCTGGAAGCGGGGCAACGGTGGCACCCATGCCAACAACCGCTTCTCGGTCAAGTTCCGCGACGCCGGGGGCGCGCTCCTCTTCGCCACCGTGGCGCGCAACACCACGTCGTTCACGCCGGGTGCTGCCCGCTGGGCTTCCATCGTCGGCCGGGCCGGTGGGTCGGTTCGGGTGAC
>CAYYDZ010000151.1:0-3590 GCA_964470715.1 uncultured Microthrixaceae bacterium
AACGCCGACATCATCGACAACGGCGTGGTCACCGGCGACACCGCCTACATCTGGCGGGTCGGCGCGATCATGCTCGTCGTCACCGCGGTCCAGGTCTTCTTCGCGGTCGGCGCCACCTACTTCGGGTCGAAGGCGGCCATGGCCTTCGGCCGGGACGTGCGCGGCGGCCTGTTCGAGCGGGTCACCGCGTTCTCGGCACAGGAGGTCGGCCGCCTCGGTGCCCCGTCACTGATCACGCGGATCACCAACGACGTGACCCAGGTGCAGGTGCTCGTCGTCATGTGCTGCACGATGCTCATCGCCGCCCCCATCACCATCGTCGGCGGCGTCATCATGGCCGTGCGTGAGGACGGGCCGCTCTCGCTGCTCCTGCTGGTCAGCGTCCCCGCGCTGCTGTTCGGCGTCGGCAACATCATCGTGCGCATGGTGCCGCAGTTCCAGGCCATGCAGACCCGCATCGACCGGGTGAACGAGGTGCTGCGCGAGCAGATCACCGGCATCCGGGTGGTGCGGGCCTTCGTCCGTGAGCCCGAGGAGTCCGCCCGGTTCGGGCTCGCCAACGACGACCTCACCCTCACGTCGCTGCGGGCGGGGCGGCTCATGGCCTACATGTTCCCGACCGTGATGATCGTGCTGAACATGTCGAGCATCGCCGCGGTGTGGTTCGGCGGGAACCGCATCGGCGCCGGCGAGATGCAGATCGGCGCCCTGATCGCCTTCCTCAGCTACCTCATCCAGATCCTGATGTCGGTGATGATGGCCTCGTTCGTGGCGATGATGGTCCCGCGTGCGTCGGTGTGTGCCGAGCGCATCGAGGAGGTGCTCGACACCGAGTCGTCGGTGGCGCAGCCCGCCGACCCGGTGACGTCCCTGCCCGAGCGCAACACCCTCGAGCTCAAAGGTGTGGCCTTCTGCTACCCGGGCGCCGAGCACCCGGTGCTGTGCGACATCGACCTGCGGGCCGAGCCCGGGACGAAGACGGCCATCATCGGCAGCACCGGCGCCGGCAAGACGACCCTGGTGAACCTGATCCCCCGGCTCTTCGACGTCACCGGGGGCTCGGTGACCATCGACGGCGTCGACGTCCGCGACCTCGACCTCGAGTTGCTCTGGAGCCGCGTCGGCCTCGTCCCCCAGAAGCCCTACCTGTTCACGGGCACGGTGGCCTCGAACCTGCGCCAGGCCGACCCCGACGCCACCGACGACGAGCTCTGGGCGGCGCTCGAGATCGCCCAGGCCCGGGACTTCGTCGAGGCCATGGACGGCGGCCTCGACGCCCGCATCAGCCAGGGCGGTACCAACGTCTCGGGCGGCCAGCGCCAGCGCCTCGCCATCGCGCGGGCCATCGTGCGCAAGCCGGGCATCTTCCTCTTCGACGACTCGTTCTCGGCCCTGGACCTCGCCACCGACGCCCGGCTGCGGGCGGCGCTGGCGCCCATCACCGCGAACGCCACGGTGCTGATCGTGGCCCAACGGGTCTCGACCATCGTCGACGCCGACCAGATCCTGGTGCTCGAGGACGGCCAGGCCGTCGGCCTCGGCACCCACCGCGACCTGCTGGCGTCGTGCCCGACCTACGCCGAGATCATCGAGTCCCAGCGCACCGAAGAGGCCGTGGCGTGACGGCCAGGGGCGACGGGAGCCGAGCGTGACCGGTCCGATCCCGCCGGGCGCCTCCGAGGGCGAGGCCGAGCTCGAGGCCGACCAGCAGGCGCTGAAGCCCCCGATCGGCGAGGCGCGGGCCGCCGGCCGCTGGTCGGCCGCCGGCATGCCGGTCGAGCGCTCGGCCAACTTCGGTGCCTCCACCCGCCGGTTGCTCCGCCGCATGGGCCCCGACCGCTTCTGGGCCCTGCTCGTCGTCGTGCTGGCGCTGGCCAGCGTCGCCCTCTCGGTGAGCGGCCCCCGCATCCTCGGTCGAGCCACCAACGTGATCGTGGCCGGGGTGTTCAGCGGGACGGGGATCGACTACGGGCAGCTCCACCGCCTGCTGCTGTTCGCCGCCGCCGTCTACGCCGCATCGGCCCTCTTGTCGTTCCTCCAGTCCTACGTCCTCGCCGGCGTGGTCCAGCGGACGATGTTCCAGCTTCGCTCCGACGTCGAAGCGAAGCTCCACCGCCTCCCGCTCTCCTACGTCGACCGCCACGCCCGTGGCGACCTGCTCAGCCGGGTCACCAACGACATCGACAACGTCGCCCAGAGCCTCCAGCAGACCCTGAGCCAGATGCTGACGAGCACGCTCACGATCGTGGGCGTGTTGGTGATGATGTTCACCATCTCGTGGGAGCTGGCCCTCATCGCCCTGGTGACGGTGCCGCTGTCGCTCTGGACGGTGCGGGCCATCGCCCGTCGCTCGAAGCCCCGCTTCATCGCCCAGTGGCGCCACACCGGCGCCCTCAACGCCCAGGTCGAGGAGGCCTTCACCGGGCACACCCTGATCCGGGTCCTCGGGCGCCAGGAGGACGTGCGGCGCCGGTTCGACGAGGAGAACGAGCAGCTCTTCAAGGCGAGCTTCGGCGCCCAGTTCATCTCGGGCACGATCCAGCCGGCGATGATGTTCTTCGGGAACCTGAACTACGTGGCCATCGCCGTGGTGGGCGGCATGAAGGTCGCCAGCGGGACCATGAGCATCGGCGACATCCAGGCCTTCATCCAGTACACCCGCCAGTTCACCCAGCCGCTCACCCAGCTGGCCTCGATGGCCAACGTGATGCAGTCCGGCATCGCCTCGGCCGAGCGGGTCTTCGAGCTCCTCGACGCAGAGGAGGAGTCGCCCGACGACGTCCACCCGCTGGTGGACCCCGAGCCGCGGGGCCGGGTCGAGTTCGACCACGTCCACTTCTCCTACGATCCGGTCAGGCCGCTGATCGAGGACCTCACCTTCACCGCCGAGCCCGGCGAGACCGTGGCCATCGTCGGCCCCACGGGCGCCGGCAAGACCACGCTGGTGAACCTGATCATGCGGTTCTACGAGCTCCGCGGCGGCCAGATCCGCCTCGACGGCAACGACATCGCCCACATGACCCGTCGCGAGCTGCGCAGCAACATCGGCATGGTGCTCCAGGACACGTGGCTCTTCGGCGGCACCATCCGGGACAACATCGCCTACGGCAACCTCGAGGCCACCGAGGAGCAGATCATCGAGGCGGCCAAGGCCACCTACGTCGACCGCTTCGTGCACTCGCTGCCCGACGGCTACGACACCGTCCTCGACGATGAAGGTGCCTCGGTGAGCACCGGCGAGAAGCAGCTGCTCACCATCGCCCGGGCCTTCCTCGCCGACCCGACCATCCTCATCCTCGACGAGGCCACCAGCTCGGTCGACACCCGCACCGAGGTGCTCATCCAGCGGGCCATGGCCGCGCTGCGCTCCAACCGCACCAGCTTCGTCATCGCCCACCGCCTCTCGACCATCCGCGACGCCGACATCATCCTCGTGATGGAGCACGGCCAGATCGTCGAGCAGGGCGACCACGACCAGCTGCTGGCCGCCGGCGGCGCCTACCACGACCTCTACCAGGCGCAATTCGCGGCGGCGGCCGCGGAGATCAGCTGACCCGGGTGGCCCTCACGGACGAGCTCGTCGTGGCCGT
>CAYYDZ010000151.1:3690-6026 GCA_964470715.1 uncultured Microthrixaceae bacterium
CTGCAAGTGATGATGCTCCCATCCGACAACGACCGGGAGGTCACGAGATGAGATTGAACATGGGAACCGCAGACCGGGTCATCCGGGCCTTCGTGGTGGCGCCGGTCCTGCTGGTGGTCGCCGCCGTCGTCGGCTTCGGCACGGTCGCCGGCATCATCGCCACGGTGCTCGCCGTGGTCATGCTCGGCACCGCCGCCGTCGGCTCGTGCCCCTTGTACCTGCCCTTCCACGTCAACACCGGCAAGCACGAGCCCGCGGCCTGACGCCATGAGCGCCACCACGGAAGCCGCCGACCACTACCACCAGGTCGCGGCCGACCTGCGGGCCCCGACCCGCGACCTGCGCCACGCCATCCCCGACACGTGGGCGGGCTTCGCCCAGATGCACAAGTCGGCGATGGCCGAGGGCGTTCTGCCCACCAAGGTCAAGGAGTTGATGGCACTGGTGGTGGGCGTCGTCAAGCACTGCGACGGCTGCGTGGCCTACCACGCTCGTGGTGCGGCCGCCGCCGGCGCCACCGAGGAGGAGGTCGTCGAAGCGCTCGGTGTGGCCCTGCTGATGGAAGGCGGGCCGGCCAGCGTGTGGGCGCCCCGCGCCCTCGAGGCCTACCGGGAGTTCGCCGGACCGCGGACCGGCTGAGGTTCTGCCCCGGGGCCGCCGGGGCGGGCTCAGCGCGGCAACTCGACGGGGTGGCCGCGGAGGACGCCCCAGAGGCCGGTCAGGCTGCCCCGCCACCCGAGGGAGCGGGCCGACGGCGAGTAGCCGAAGGCATGGTGCGGGAGGCGCACCCGCACCGGCACGGGGCGGATGGCGAACTCGAGCGGCGGGTCCATCGTCAGGGACTCGCCGTCGAGGCCGATCTCGATGGGGCCGTCCGAGGTCACGGTGAAGGTCGGGCACGACCACTCGTCGAAGCCCTCGAAATGCTCGGGATGGCCGGTGGCCAGCGCGGCCAGGAAGGCCGCGGCGGCTCCGCCCGAGTCCAGGACCAACGACACGACCCCGAGCTGGTGGGTGTCGAGGCGGGGCCGTCCGGTGCGCGCCGCCATGGTCTCGCCGTAGGGGTTGTTGGAGATCTGGATCACGTGGGCACCGCGGTGCTCCACCCCGCCCGGGCCCGTGAAGCGCAGATCGAAGGGCTCGGCGTCGGGGCCGAGGACCTGCGGCAGGGCGGCGAGCGTGGTGTCACGCTTGTTGTCGCGGTACTCGGGCGACTGCACGATCGACGCGTAGAGGCCGAGCGACACGTTGTTGACGAAGACGTGGCCGTTGAGGTCGGCGAGGTCCATCTCGCGCTCGACGGCATCGCCGTAGGCGTCGAGCGCACCCACCACGTCGTCGCGATCCAGGCCGAGGTCGAGGGCCAGGTGGTTGCGCGTGCCGGCGGGCACCACCACCATCGGCAGACCGAGCTCGGCGGCCACGGTACCCACCATGGCCTGCGAGCCGTCGCCGCCGGCCATGCCCAGCACGTCGACCCCGTCGGCGGCCTTGTCCCGCACGACCTGCAGCCAGTCCTGCCCGGGCTCGAGGACGACGGGGTCGATCCCCCGTCGACGGCACTCGTCGACCAGGTGGAACCGCTCGGCCTTGCCGCCGCCGGACTTGAGGTTCATGAAGAGCACGCCCCGCTGGGCGGCGGGCACGGGCTTCCCCGGGGTGTCCGCCTGCACCAGGGCGGTGCGGGAGGTGCCGAGGGCGTAGCGAGCGAGGCCGATGGCCGCGACCAGTGCCACGACGCGAAGGGCCAGCGAGAGCACGATCGGCGCATCGGCGACGGCGACGGAGACGCCGAGCGCGATCAGGACCGCGACGGCCGCGACGGCGGCGACCGCACGGGCCCGACCCGATCGGGTCAGCGCCAACCAGCCGGCCACCAGCAGGACGGTCAACAGGACCAGCTCCAGGGTCACCCGCCCGAGGTCGTCGACCACCCGCACCACGGTGACCACCGCCACCACGGCGAGGAGCACGAAGGACGCGGCGGCGGCGAGGCGCTGTGTGGCGGCGGGTGGCGCAGCCGACGTGGTCAAGTCCCTGTCCTCCCGGGGTGGACGTTCGTCCTCGCCAGCATGACCCATGGGCGACCGGACGGGCCAGGGCCGCTCGGCCACCCTGGACGTCGCCTGGCAGACTGATGCGGTGCCATCCGACCTCGTGCGCCCGCCATCGGCCGTCCACCGCCGTGCTCGCCGTGCAGGGGTCGGGCTTCCCTTCCTCCGCACGGTCGCCGCAGGCGTCGTCCTCGTCGTAGCGATGGTCCCCGTGGGTGCGCTCGCCCAGCCGTCGACGCCGCCGTCGTCCGACCCGACGATCACGGCCACCACCGCCCCCCC
>CAYYDZ010000152.1:0-6003 GCA_964470715.1 uncultured Microthrixaceae bacterium
GGGCTTGTCCGGGAAGATGTTGATCCAGACCTTGCCGCCACGCTTGATGTGGCGGGTCATCGCGATACGGGCGGCCTCGATCTGGCGGGCGGTGATCCACCCGGGCTCGAGGGCCATGATGCCGTAGTCGCCGTAGCTGACGGTGGTGGCACCCTTGGCCACGCCCTTGGTGCGCCCGCGGTGCTGCTTGCGGTGCTTGACCTTCCTGGGCATCAACATGTCACTCGTCTCCCGGCCGGAAGTGCGGGGTCTCGTGGTGCTCGCGGGTGGAGCGCTCGATCTCCTCCTCCTCGGCGAGCAGTCGCTCGAGCTCGGGGTCGGCCTCCTTGACGAGGGGGGTGACCTCCTCGGGCGCCGGGGCCTCGGTCTCCTCGGTGCGGCGGCGGGCCGCCGAGGAGGACACGACCTTGCGGGCCTCGCCGGGAGCGGCGGAGTCGCCGACAGCGAGGGCGGCCTCCCGGGAGATCTTGTCCTCGACCACGGTCTTGTAGGGCAGGATGTCGCCCTTGTAGATCCACACCTTCACGCCGATGCGGCCGTAGGTGGTGCGGGCCTCGCGGAAGCCGTAGTCGATGTCGGCGCGGAGCGTGTGCAGCGGCACCCGACCCTCGCGGTACCACTCGGTGCGGGCCATCTCGGAGCCGCCGAGGCGACCCGAGCACTGGACGCGGATGCCGAGGGCGCCTGCCTTCTGGGCGCTCTGGACGGCGCGCTTCATGGCCCGGCGGAACGCGACGCGGCCGGCGAGCTGATCGGCGACGCCCTGGGCGATCAGCGCCGCGTCGAGCTCGGGCTGCTTGATCTCCTGGATGTTGAGCTGCACCTGGGCGTTGCCCGAGATGGCGGTGAGGCCGGCGCGGAGGCGGTCGGCTTCGGCGCCACGGCGGCCGATGACGATGCCCGGGCGAGCGGTGTGCACGTCGATGCGCAGGCGGTCACGCGAACGCTCGACCTCGATGCGGCTGATGGCGGCGTGGGGGAGCTGCGTCATCAGGTAGTCGCGGATCTTCCAATCCTCGATGACGTAGTCCGCGTACTCGTTGCGGTTGGCGAACCAACGCGACTTCCAGTCGGTGGTGACACCGAGGCGGAAGCCGTACGGGTTGACTTTCTGGCCCATCAGTCCTGCTCCTCGGTTGCATCGTCGGCGTCGGCCTCAGCCGCAGCCTCTTCGACGACCTGCTCATCAGCGGCGGTGTCGTCGGTGCCGGCCTCGGCGACCGCCTCTTCGACGGCCTCCTCGTCGGCCGCGGTGTCGTCCGCCGCGCCCTCGGCGTCGGTGACCTCGGTGGTGGTCTCCTCGACCGCCTCGGCGGGCACCTCGTCCTCGAGGACCTCGTCGGTCGCCTCGGCATCGGCGGCCTTCGCCTCGGTGGCGACGTCCTCGCCCCGGCTGCGGGCGACGCGGCGCCGGCGCGAGGCGGCGGCGTCACGGGTGCGGCTGCGACCACCGGAGGAGGCGGCCTTCGCCTCGTCTCGGCGGCGGATGGTGGCCAGCTGCTCGTCGGAGTAGCGGCTCACGATCACGGTGATGTGGCAGGTGCGCTTGCGGATGCGGGTGGCGCGGCCGCGGGCCCGGGGACGCCAGCGCTTGAGGGTCGGGCCCTCGTCGGCGTAGCAGGACGAGACGTACAGCTCGTCGGCGGGCAGCGCGTCGTTGTGCTCGGCGTTGGCCACGGCCGAGGCGAGGCACTTGCCGATGACGATCGCGGGATCGCGCTCGGAGAACTGGAGGATCTCGAGGGCGCGCCCGACGGGCTCGTCGCGGATGAGGTCGAGCACCTCACGGGCCTTGTAGGCCGAGAAGCGCGCGTGGCGCACCTGGGCCCGGGTGCCCGGGCGCTCGTTGGTCTTGACGCCGAAGGCCATCAGCGACCCGACCGTTCCTGGCCCGCGTGGAAGCGGAAGGTCCGCGTGGGAGCGAACTCGCCGAGCTTGTGGCCCACCATGGACTCGGTGATGTACACCGGCACGTGCTTGCGCCCGTCGTGCACGGCAATGGTGTGACCCACCATCTCCGGGATCACGGTGGAACGGCGCGACCAGGTCTTGATCACGCTCTTTTCGTTCTTGACGTTGAGGGCGTCGACCTTCTTCAACAGGTGATCGTCGACGAACGGGCCCTTCTTCAGGCTGCGTGGCATGCCAACTACCTCCGGGAGCCGCGGGTACGTCGGCGGCGGACGATCAGCTTCTGGGATTCCTTGTTCTGGTCACGCGTGCGGCCCTCGGGCTTGCCCCACGGCGACACCGGGTGGCGACCACCCGAGGTCTTGCCCTCGCCGCCACCGAGCGGGTGGTCGACGGGGTTCATGGCCACACCACGGGTCTGGGGGCGCACGCCCTTCCAGCGGTTGCGGCCGGCCTTGCCGATCTTGACCAGTTCGGCCTCGCTGTTGCCGACCTCGCCGACGGTGGCGCGGCAGTCGATGGGCACGCGGCGCATCTCGGTGCTGGGCAGGCGCAGGGTGGCGAAGTCGCCCTCCTTGGCCACGAGCTGCACGCTGGCGCCGGCGCTGCGGGCCATCTTCGCGCCGCCGCCGGGCTTGAGCTCGACGTTGTGCACGGTGGTGCCGACCGGGATGTAGCGCATCGGCAGGGCGTTGCCGGGCCGGATCTCCGAGCCGTGGCCGCTCTGCAGCACGTCGCCGACGGTGACCTTGTCGGGGGCGATGATGTAGCGCTTCTCGCCGTCCACGTAGTGGAGCAGCAGGATGCGGCAGTTGCGGTTGGGGTCGTACTCGACCGCCGCCACCTTCGCGGGGACGCCGTCCTTCGTGCGCTTGAAGTCGATGACGCGGTAGCGCTGCTTGTGACCGCCGCCCTTGTGGCGGGCGGTCTTGCGGCCCACGTTGTTGCGGCCGCCGGTCTTCGGCTTGGGCGCGAGCAGCGAGCGCTCAGGCGTCGTCTTGGTGATCTCCGAGAAGTCCGAGGACGTCTGGAAGCGCCGGCCGGCGCTCGTGGGCTTGCGTTTGCGGATGGCCATCGGTGTCCTATCCCTCGAACAGGTCGATCGAGTCACCCTCGGCCAGGGTGACGAGGGCGCGCTTGGTGTTCGGCCGCGTGCCGTAGGTGAACGACTTGCGGTTGCGCTTGCGCTTGCCCTTGCGGTTGAGCGTGTTGACCTTGACCACCTTCACCCCGAAGATCGCCTGGACCGCATCGCGGATCTCGGGCTTCGAGGCGGCGGTGTGCACCTTGAACGTGTAGACGTTGTCCTCGAGCAGCCCGTAGGACTTCTCGCTGACCACGGGCTCGAGGATGACGTCGCGGGGGTCCTTCACGATTCCTGCTCCTCGGTGTCGGCCTCGGCGGCGTCGGCCTCAGCCGCGGCGGGGGCCTCGGCGGCCGGCGCCGGGGCGCTGGAGGGGAGGGTGGCTTCGGTGAAGACCACCCAGTCGCACACGAGCACGTCGTAGGCGTTGAGCTCGCTGGCGAGCAGCGTGTGCACGCCGCCCAGGTTGCGGAAGCTCTTCCAGGCGATCTCGTCGCCGGCGTCGAGGACCACGAGGACCCGGCCGTCGACGCCGAGGTCGGCGAGGGCGGCCACGGCGGCCTTGGTCGACGGGGCGTCGAAGCCCCACGAGTCGATGACGAGGACCTTGTCCTCGGCCGCCCGATCCGACAGCGCGGAGTGCAGGGCGAGCTTCACCATCTTCTTGGGGGTCCGCTGCTTGTAGGAGCGGGGCTTCGGGCCGAGGGCCACGCCGCCGCCGCGCCACTGGGGCGAGCGGATCGAGCCCTGGCGGGCACGACCGGTGCCCTTCTGCTTCCAGGGCTTGGCCCCACCGCCACGCACGTCGGCGCGGGTCTTGGTGCTCTGGGTGCCGGCCCGGCGGGCCGCCAGCTGCGCGGTGACCACCTGGTGGAGCACGGCCTGGTTGGGCTCGATGCCGAAGACGGCCTCGTCGAGCGTCGCCTTCTTCGCCTTCACGGCCATCAGCTCTTCACCCCGGCTTTCACGGCGTTGCGGATGAGCACGATCCCGCCCTTGGGGCCGGGGACCGCGCCACGGACGAGCAGCAGGTCACGCTCGGCGTCGGCCTCGACCACGGTCAGGTTCAGCGTGGTGACGCGCTCACCGCCGGTGCGGCCGGCCATGCGGGTGCCCTTGAACACCCGGGCCGGGGTGGCGCAGGCGCCGATCGAACCGGGCATGCGGTGGACTCGGTGGGCACCGTGGGAGGCGCGCTGGCCCTTGAAGCCGTGACGCTTCATGACGCCGGCGTAGCCCTTGCCTTTGCTGACCGCGGTCACGTCGATGAGGTCGCCCTGGGCCAGCACGTCGACCTTGATCTCCTGGCCGACCTCGTAGGCGCTGACGTCGTCGAGGCGGAGCTCGACGAGGCGAGCGCCGGGGTCGACGCCGGCCTTGGCGAAGTGACCGGCCTTGGGCTGGGTGAGCTTGGCGGGGTCGCGGTGGCCGAAGGTCACCTGCAGCGCGCTGTAGCCGTCGGTCTCGGGGGTCTTGATCTGCACGATGCGGCACGGCGCGACCTTGACCATGGTCACGGGCACGACGCGGTTGTTCTCGTCCCAGACCTGGGTCATGCCGACTTTCTCGCCGACGATTGCCTTTGTCGCCATCGGGGTGTCTCTTTCTCGGACGGGCGAGGGTGCCCGTTCACGCGAACGCTCCGCAGGAGGTCAGACCCCCGGCGGAGCGCGGTTCAGGTTGTGCCACGTGGTTCCTGCGAGCAGGCGCACGCGGACGTCAGTTGCGAAGCCGGATCACTCTATCGGGACGGCATCGGTTCCCGCCAACTCACCGGCCGGAGCGGTCCGCGACCGACGGAGGAGCCTGTCCACCTTGTCGATATTTGCAATCTCTCAGCTAGGAAAGCTTCAATGGAGGGATGGTCGAATCCGACGAGGCCACCGTCGCCCACATCCACGGCATCGAGCTGCCCGACGAGGACGTCGTCGTCCCTCGCTCGACGACGGCGCTCGGGCTGCTGCTGAAGCTCGTCTACCTGGTGGTGGGAATCGGCTTGTTCGTAGTGGCCCTCGGCCTCATGAAGAAGGGCGCCGCCGAGCTCATCCCCGCGCTCGAGGGCTCGATCTTCACGGACAACGCCTGGAGCACGCTCGGCCTCGGCTGGTTGGGTGCCTGCATCGTGCTGTCGGGCTCGCCGGTGGCGGCCTCCGCGCTGACCCTGCTCGACGGCGGCGCCATCGACATGACCCAGGCCTTCACGATGCTGACCGGCTCGCGGCTCGGCGCCGCCTTCGTGGTCCTCGTGGTCGGCACCATCTACGCGTTGCGCAACACCGGCAGTGCCGGCCGGCGGGCCCCCATCTCCATCGGGGTGCTGTCGTTGCTGATGACGATGATCACCTACGTGCCGGCCGCGATCGCCGGCTACCTGCTCCTCGACCGGGGTGCCTTCGACGGCATGGACATCGGCACCTCGCCGAGCCTCACCTCCCTCACCGACACCCTCTTCGGCTGGCCCGTCGACCTCGCGGTGGAGCACCTGCCCGGCTGGGTGCTCTTCCCTCTCGGCCTCGCCACGCTCCTCGTGGGTTTCTGGCTCTTCGACAAGGTGCTGCCCAGCGTCGGGGACGCCGAGCTCGAGCACCGCCCGGAGCAGTGGTACGAGGGCAAGTGGCCGATGTTCCTGCTCGGCTGTGGCGTGTGCCTGCTGACCCTGTCGGTGTCGGTGGCCC
Organism: uncultured Microthrixaceae bacterium; assembly: GCA_964470715.1. Lineage (GTDB taxonomy): Bacteria > Actinomycetota > Acidimicrobiia > Acidimicrobiales > DATDAH01 > JAEUJM01. The sequence goes on from CAYYDZ010000152.1 coordinate 5,671, forward strand.
TCACCGTGCTGGTGCCGCTCGTGGCCAAGGGCCAGATCCGCCGGGCCAACACCCTGCCGTACATCGCCGGCGCCAACATCACGACGCTGGCCGACACCCTCGTGGCCGCCATCCTGCTCGGCAACCAGGACGCGGTGCGTGTGGTCGTTGCGGTCACCCTCTGCGTCACGGTCTGGACCCTGTTCCTCCTGACCTTCTGCTATCCGGCGGTGCGCCGCTTCTGCCTCGGCGTGGCCCGCCGGGCGCTCGAGTCGCCCCAGCGCCTCGTCGCCTTCGTGGCCGTGCTCTTCGGCGTCCCCCTCCTGCTCATCGCCGTCTAGAAGCTCCGGGTCC
>CAYYDZ010000153.1:0-5941 GCA_964470715.1 uncultured Microthrixaceae bacterium
CGCAGCCGGTCGAGGACCGTGCGCCAGAACGCGGTCAGCTCCTGCACCTCGGCGTCGGTCTCGGCGTATTGGTGCACCTCGACCCGAGCACCTCTGCTGGTGGGCGCGACCCGCAGGTAGGCCGTGCGCTCGCGCTCGGGGACCGGCACTGCGTCGTCCTCGGAAGCCCAGCGCATGGCGATGAGCTGGGGCGCCGCCACGACGTCGTACACGCCGCGCACCCGGATGCCGCGCGAGGTCGTGCAGGAGAACCGCCCGTCCTCGATGCTGACGGGCACCCCCACCCAGCGGGAGTAGCGCTCGGGGTCGACGAGGCAGGAGAAGGTGTCCTCGACGGACTCGTCCACGTCGACGGTGAGCACGATGGTGCGCTCGACCCCTACCTCGACGGTCGAGCTGGCCGCGTCGGGATCACCGGGACGGCCCTTCCATCGCCCCGTATGTGCGAGCAGCGCCTCGAGACCCCGGAAGGCGTCCTGGCGGGCCCGGTAGCGGCGGAAGCTGCCATCGACCCGCATGTCCACCAGACCGGCGTCGCGCAGCACGGCCAGGTGCTGGGAGATGGTGGGTGGCGTCACCTCGAACGCGTCGGCGATGTCGCCGGCCGCCAGTTCCCGATCCCAGACCAGCCAGAGGATCTCTCGCCGCACGGGCGAGGACAAGGCGTCGAGGAGCCGCTGTGGCTCGGCGGGCATGGGACCAACCCTAGCCCGTTGACCGCAGCATTTCGGTTGTGCTCTAATTCGGCTCCTACCGAAACAGCATCCTGAGGAGCTCCCATGGCCAAGTTCGTCTTCACCTACCGCGGCGGCAGCGTTCCCGAGACCGAGGCCGACCAGCAGGCCGTGATGGAGGCCTGGATGGGCTGGTTCGGCACCCTGGGGGACAAGGTCGTCGACGGCGGCGCGCCCTTCGGCGCCTCGATGACCCGCACGGCCGACGGCGCCCCCGCGGACGGCGCCCCGTCCGGCCTCACGGGCTACTCCATCGTCGAGGCGGCCGACCTCGCCGAGGCCACCGAGGTCGCCGGCGGGTGCCCCGTGCTCGGCTCCGGCGGCAGCGTCGACGTCTACGAGGCCATGCCGATGTGAGCCGGGCTGCCCCGCCGCTCAGCCGGCGGGGCAGCCGCGGTCGGCGAAGTCGTCGGGCGTGGTGTACGTGCCTTCGGGCAGGTGGTCGCCCAGCACCGCCGCCTCGTCGCCGGGCGCTTCGATGCGCTGGATGGCCTGGTGGAAGTCGGCGCTCGGCAACAGGTTGCGCAACAGCAGCGTGCCCGCCTCCGGACGGCTCACGCCGTCGCCGGGCCCCCAGTCCAGCCAGGCCACCCCGCAGTCGTCGACCGCGTTGTCGGGCCGGTCCTCGGGCAGGCCGAGGACGATGGTGTACCGACCTTCGTCGTCCACGGGCACCTGCTCGTCGTGGAGGCAGCCCGAGACGCGGGTGGTGACCGGGCTCTCGTTCTGGCAGAGCGACCAGTAGCGCAGGTCGCCGTCGGCCATGGTCGCCTCACCGTCTTGCGTGGCCGGCGTCGACGGCGCGGTGCCCGTCAGCACGAGGAGGTTGTGCCCGTTCGGGTCGGGCCCGAGGCCCCGGTTGACCGCGGCGACCACGTAGGCGTTGTCGGCGTTGCTGTAGAAGCCCCCGACCTTGGTGGCGTCCACGTCGGCGAGCGCCGCCTCCTGGTCGGTGTGGGCGTAGAAGGTGCTGAGGAGGGCGTGGCGGGTGTTGAAGAAGGCGTGCCACTCGACGGGGTCGAAGGCCGGGTGGGTGGCCGGGTCGCCGAGGGCGACGAGGGACCGGTACGCCGTCTCGTCGATCGAGGGCAGGCCCTCGGTGTCGATGGTGGTGGTCACGTCGAGGGCGGCGCAGGCCTCGTCACCGTCGAGCACGGTGCCGTCAGCGAGCTCGACCTCGACCTGCGGCACGCCGGCGTCCCCCAGCAGGTCCCGCCCCTCGTCGGGCACGTACACCCGGTAGATCAGCTGCTGGTCGGCGCCGCCGCCGTACAGCAGGTTGCCCACCCGGTCGGCCCCGGCTCCGGGGACGTCGCGGGCGACCACCCGCACCGTGTAGTCCCGGGCGGAGGCGGTGCGATCGGCGCCCACCTCGAAGGGATTCGTCGATCCGTCGTCCGGAGCGATGGCCACGTCGGCGAGCGCATCGACGGGCACGCCGGCCACCCCGGTCTCGGGGTCCGGCCCGTAGGCGTTGAACGAGGCGTAGCGCGCGTGCGGGTAGGCGCCCGTCACCCGCAGGCTGGCGCCCTCCGGCAGGGTGTAGCCGCTGTACCAGTAGGCCGCCCCGCTGTCGGGGTACTGGGTGTTGTTGGTGTCGACGGTGACGGGGTCCGACCAGAAGCAGCTCGAGCCGGACCGGGCCACGGTCGTGGCAGTGCCCGCGGTGGTGGCCGAGGCGCCCTCGTCGGACGCCGACCCGCCATCCGAGGAGCACGCCACCGCCCCGAGGGCCAGGCCGACGGCCAGCGCCACGCCCACGACCACCCGACTCTGCTGCTCGCCCATGCCCCGATCATGGCCGCGGAGCACGATCGCGGGCACACCGGCGGCGGGCCGACGAGGCCCGTGGCGAGTGGGGACGCGAGCAGACCGTTCCCGGGCCACGACCACGTCACGGCTCCGTCTCCCGGCGATTGCGGGCCGGGCCTCGTCTACCCTGCCGTTGATGGACGTGTGGCCGGGCAACGCCTACCCGCTGGGGGCCACCTACGACGGCTCGGGGACCAACTTCTCGCTGTTCTCGGAGGTGGCCGAGCGCGTCGAGCTGTGCCTGCTCGGCAAGAAGGGCCAGGAGACCCGCGTCGAGCTCGAGGAGGTCACCGCGCTCTGCTGGCACGCCTACGTGCCCGCGGTCGAGCCGGGGCAGCGCTACGGCTACCGGGTCCACGGCCCATGGGACCCGGCTGAGGGCCTTCGCTGCAACGCCAACAAGCTGCTCCTCGACCCCTACGCCAAGGCCGTCTGCGGGAAGCTCAAGTGGAACGAGTCCGTGTTCTCCCACCGAGTCGACGAGGAGGAGGAGGAGGGCGGGGCAGGACGCCCCAGCGAGCTCGACAGCCGGGGTTCGGTGCCCCTGTCGGTCGTCACGAACCCGTACTTCGACTGGGGCGACGACCGCCACCCCCGCACGCCCTGGCACGAGACCGTGGTCTACGAGCTCCACACCAAGGGCTTCACCAACACCCACGCCGGCATCCCCGAGGAGCAGCGGGGCACCTACGCCGGCCTGGCCCACCCCGCGGCCATCGAGCACCTCCAACTCCTCGGCGTGAGCGCGGTCGAACTGCAGCCCGTGCACCAGTTCGTGGACGAGCACGCCCTCGTCGACGCCGGCCTGCGCAACTACTGGGGCTACAACTCGATCGCCTACCTCGCGCCCCACAACGGGTACTCCGCGAGCGGCGACACCGGCGGCCAGGTCCGCGAGTTCAAGCAGATGGTGAAGGCCCTGCACGCCGAGGGCATCGAGGTGATCCTCGACGTCGTCTACAACCACACCGCAGAGGGGAACCACCTGGGGCCCACACTGGCGCTCAAGGGCATCGACAACGAGGCCTACTACCGGTTGAAGCCCGACGACCCGAGTCGCTACGTCGACTACACGGGCACGGGAAACACCCTCAACATGCGCCACCCGCACGTGTTGCAGCTCATCATGGACAGCCTCCGGTACTGGGTGACCGAGATGCACGTCGACGGCTTCCGATTCGACCTCGCCGCCACGCTCGCCCGCGAGCTCCACGACGTCGATCGGCTGTCGGCGTTCTTCGACCTCATCCAGCAGGACCCGGTGGTCAGCCAGGTGAAGCTCATCGCCGAGCCGTGGGATGTGGGCGAGGGCGGCTACCAGGTGGGGAACTTCCCGCCCCTGTGGTCCGAGTGGAACGGGCAGTACCGCGACACCGTGCGGGACTACTGGCGGGGCCGCGACCAGACGCTCGCCGAGTTCGCCTACCGCTTCACGGGCTCGTCCGACCTCTACGCAACCACCGGCCGGCGGCCCTACGCGTCGATCAACTTCGTCACCGCCCACGACGGGTTCACCCTCACCGACCTCGTCTCCTACAACGAGCGCCACAACGAGGCCAACCTCGAGGACAACCGCGACGGCGAGTCTCACAACCGGTCCTGGAACTGCGGGGTCGAGGGTCCCACGGACGACCCGGCGGTGCTCGAGCTGCGCGCCCGTCAGCGGCGCAACTTCCTGACCACCCTCTTCCTGTCCCAGGGCGTGCCCATGTTGCTGTCGGGCGACGAGCTCGGCCGCACGCAGGGCGGCAACAACAACGCCTACTGCCAGGACAACGAGTTGTCGTGGCTCGACTGGTCGGCAGTCGATGCCGACCTGCTGGACTTCACCCGGCGCCTCATCGACCTGCGCCGCAGCCATCCGGTGTTCCACCGCAGGCGCTGGTTCGACGGCCGCCCCCTCGTGGATGGCGACCACGGCACGATCCGCGACATCGGCTGGTTTCGCCCGGACGGCAACCAGATGACCCACGACGACTGGAACGTGGGCTTCGCCCGCACCATCGGGGTCGCCCTGAGCGGCGAATTGATCCCCTCCCCCGGCCCTCGTGGCGAAAGGATCTCCGACGACGACTTCTTCTGCGTCTTCAACGCCCACGACCAGCGACTCGACGTCCGTCTCCCCGAGGCGCTCCACGACGGCCGGTGGGTGGTCGAGATCGACACCTACGACCCGGGCCGCGACCTCCCCCCGGTGAAGCCCGGCGACACCTTCGCGGTCGAGGGCCGCGCCAGCCTCATCCTCCGGCGCACCCCCTGATCCTGCGAACTGGCGTCATCCCCACCCGCCCTACGGGCGGCGGCGACGCCAGAACGGATGGTCAGACGCTCCGACGGAGGAAGACGGCGGCGAGGGGCGGCAGGGTCAGGTTCACCGAGAAGGGGTGGCCGTGGCTGGCCACGGGGGCCGCCTCGACGCCGCCGAGGTTGCCCCAGCCGCTCCCGCCGTAGACCTCGGCGTCGCTGTTGAGCACCTCGTCCCAGCGGCCGGCACCTGGCACCCCGATGCGGTAGTTGGTGTGAGGGGTGGGCGTGTGATTGGCCACGACCAGCACCTGGTCCACCGAGCCGTCGTCACCGGGGGCGCCCTTGCGCAGGAAGGCCAGCACCGAGTCCTCGGCCGCGTCGACCACCAGCCACTCGAAGCCGGCGGCGTCGCAGTCGAGCTCGTACAGGGCTGGGGTCGACCGATAGAGGGCGTTGGCATCGGCCACCAGGCGGCTCACGCCGGCGTGGGCGGGCTGGTCGAGCAACCACCAATCGAGCTCCGAGTCGTGATCCCACTCGCGCTGTTGGGCGATCTCGCTGCCCATGAACAGCAGTTTCTTGCCGGGCTGACCGACCATCTCGGCCAGCAGCAGGCGAAGGTTGGCGAAGCGCTGCCATTCGTCGCCGGGCATGCGGCCGAGGAGCGAGCCCTTGCCGTGCACCACCTCGTCGTGGGAGAGGGGCAGCTCGAAGTTCTCGGTGAAGGCGTAGACCATGCGGAACGTCAGGTCGTGCTGGTGCCAGCGGCGGTGGACCGGGTCCCGCCCGAAGTACTCGAGGGTGTCGTGCATCCAGCCCATGTCCCACTTGAAGCCGAAGCCCAGGCCGCCGAGGTAGGTCGGGCGCGACACCATCGGCCAGGCGGTGGACTCCTCGGCGATGGTCTGGATGCCAGGGCACTCCCGGTAGACGGTCTCGTTGAGCTGGCGCAGGAAGGCGATGGCGGCGAGGTTCTCGCGCCCGCCGTGCTCGTTGGGGATCCACTCCCCCGCCTTGCGGGAGTAGTCGAGGTAGAGCATCGAGGCGACGCCGTCGACGCGCAGGCCGTCGCCGTGGAAGCGGTCGAGCCAGTACACCGCGCTCGAGATGAGGAAGCTGCGCACCTCGTTGCGGCCGTAGTTGAAGAT
>CAYYDZ010000154.1:0-5939 GCA_964470715.1 uncultured Microthrixaceae bacterium
GCCGGCAGCTGATACTCGACGACGACGACGACCCTGGCCGTTCGTCGACCGGTTCCTTCGACGATCTCGAGCCCGGCGTCTACACCCTGACCCAGTCCGACGAGACCCAGTACGGGTTGGGTTCGGTGATCTGCAACAGCGGCAGCGTGGACCTCGAGGCACGTCGCGTGACCGTCACCGTGACGGAGGGCGCCCAGGTCGCGTGCACCTTCACGAACCAGGCGACCACCCTGGCCATCACCGTCGACACGGTTCCGCACACCACCCAGGACTTCCACTTCACGGCGTGCCGCGAGGGCGGCGAGTGCACCGAGGCGGACCTCGACGATGACCTCGGTCCCCCGACGGGGACGACGCTGGTGCTGCAGCCCACGAGTCCCGGCACCTACACCGTCGACCAGAGCGCGGTGTCGGGCTGGCTCATCGAGCGCATCACCTGCGACCTCGGCGACGTGGTCGACCTCGCCAACCGTCGGGCCACCATCCACCTCGCGCAGGGGGAGACGACGACCTGCGTGTTCGTGAACCGTTCGCCCACCATCCGGGTCAACCTGGACGCGGCCCCGGACGATGCCCAGGACTTCGGGATCTCGCTGTGCCACGCCGAGGACCCCTGTCGCACGGCGATCCTCGATGACGACGGGGATCCCACGAACGCGAACACGGTCTACCTCGACGCCATCGACGCCGGCCCGTGGGTGATCGAGTTGCCGCAGGTCGCAGGCTGGGGGCTGGGCTCGGTGTCGTGTGGCGATGCGGATGTGGACCTGGACGCGAGACGGGTGACCTTCGACCTCGAGGTGAGCGAGCAGGTGAACTGCGACGTGGTCTACCGCCGGACGTCGCTGACCATCGTCCAGAACACGTCCCCCGATGGCGCCCAGGACTTCACCTTCACGGGATGCGCCGGACCCGGGGGCGCCCTCGGCTGCGCGTCGTTCGTCCTGGACGACGACGCCGACCCCACGTTGGCGTCGTCCCGCTCGTACGTCGGGCTCTCGCCGGGCACCTACTCCGTCCGCCAGCATGCGGTCGCGGGCTACGGACTCACCAACCTCGCGTGCTCCAGCGGAACGACCGACACGGCGCACGGCACCGTCACGGTCGCGCTGCAGCCAGGGGATCAGGTGACCTGCTCCTTCGGCTCTCGCCTGACCTCGCTCACGATCGTGCAGGACACCGTGCCGAACGCGGCGCAGGACTTCACCTTCACGGGGTGCGCCGGACCCGGTGGTGCCGCCGGGTGCGCGTCCTTCCTGCTCGACGACGACGCCGATCCAACCCTCCCGTCTTCGACGACCTTCACCGGCCTCGTGGCCGGGACCCAGTACTCGGTCGCACAGGCGGCGGTACCCGGGTACGGCCTCGTCGGACTCACGTGCACCAACGGCCTCGCGGATCTGGCCGATCGGCGGGCGACCATCGTCGTCAGCGCCGGCGACCAGGTGACCTGCACCTTCAGCGACCGGGTCACGTCGATCCGCATCGTCCAGGACACGTCGCCGAACTCGGCCCAGGACTTCTCCTACACGGGGTGCGCCGGCCCCAACGGCGCGTCCGGGTGCGGGACCTTCACCTTCGACGACGACTCCGATGCGACCCTCCCGGCGTCCGACACGTTCTCGGGCCTGGACCCCGGCACGACCTACACGATCACCCAGGGGGAGGTGGACGGGTACGGGCTCTCCTCTCTCACGTGCACGGCGGGCCAGGTCGACCTCGCCGCTCGGCGCGCGACGTTCGTGCTGGCGGCCGGTGACCAGGTCACCTGCACGTTCACCGACGTCGTCACCTCGCTCACCGTCGTGCAGAACACGGTGCCCAACGGCCCCCAGGACTTCACGGTGCGGTCCTGCTCGGTGGGAAGCCCGTGCACGGCGGTGGTCCTCGACGACGACAGCGATCCCGCACGGCCTGGGTCGGTGGCGCTGCCGGTCACGGCGGGCCGGACCTACGTCCTGGGCCAGGACGCCGAGGCGGGCTACCACGTGAGCGCGATCGTCTGCACGAAGGGCATGGTCGAGCTCGAGGCGCGCCGCGCGACGATCGCACTGAACCCGGGGGACCGGGTCACCTGCACCTACACCGTGCGCTCGACCTCCCTCACGATCGTGCAGGACACGTCGCCGGCGTCGCCGCAGGACTTCTCGTTCACGGCGTGCTCGGGGCCGAACGATGCGTGGGGGTGTGGGACCTTCGCCCTCGATGACGACACCGACCCCACGCTCGGCAGTTCGGAGCGGTACGAAGGGCTGTCGCCCGGAACCGAGTACTCGGTCACGCAAGAGGCCGTTCCTGGCTTCGGTCTCTCGTCGCTGACCTGCGACAACGGGCAGGTCGACGTGGCCGCGCGGCGGGTGACCATCGTGCTCGCGCCCGGCGAGCAGGTGACCTGCACGTTCGTCGTGCGAGCGACCTCGGTGACGATCGTGCAGGACACGTCGCCGGCGTCGGCGCAGGACTTCTCGTTCACGGGGTGCTCGGGCCCGGGAGGCGCCTTGGGGTGCGGCGCGTTCGTGCTCGACGACGACGCCGACCCGACCCTCCAGGCGTCGGTGACGTTCACCGGTCTCATCTCGGGCAGTGAGTACGTGGTCACCCAGGCGGCGACCCCCGGGTTCGGCCTCACCGAGCTGACCTGCACCCAGGGCGAGGTCCAGTTGGACCGATCGGCGCGGCGGGTGAGCTTCACCCTCGAGCCCGGCGACCAGCTGACGTGCACGTTCACGGCCACCGAGACCTCCCTCACCGTCGTGCACGACCTCGTGAACGACGGAGGCCAGGACTTCACCTTCACCGCGTGCCTCGCGAGCGAGCCCTGCGAGTCGTTCGGCCTCGATGACGACGGCGATCCGACGCTGCCCTCCGCTCGGGTGCTGCGATCCCTCGACGCCGCCACCTACACGGTCACCACCGACGCCGTGCCGGGCTACGGCCTCGTGGGGGTCACGTGCACCACCGGCGACACCTCCACCTCCCCGGGGCGGGCCGTCGTGCACCTCGTCCCGGGTCGACAGGCGACGTGCACGTTCCGGTCCTGGGCGAATCAACTCACGGTTCGCGCCGACGTCCCCACGGGTACGACCCAGGACTTCGGGTACACCGTCTGCGGGCCCCTCGGCTGTTCCCATCACCTCGTCGACAACGACCTCGCCGACGCCGCGGTGCCGTCGACCGCGGTCTTCTACGCTGCGCCTTCAGGCGAGTACACGATCACGCAGGACCCCGTCCCCGCGGGCTGGGGCCTCGTCTCGATCACCTGCCACGACGAGGAGCAGGACGACCTCGCCCAACGGAGGCTCACCGTCGAGCTCCGGGACGGCCACCAGATCTGGTGCTCGTTCACCAATCAGCAGACGCGGGTCACCGTGGTCGAGGACACCGTGGCCGACGCCCCGAGGAACCTCGGGTTCTCGTTCTGCCCCGCTGCCCCAGGGGCGTGCACCACCTTCCAACTGGACGACGACGCGAACGCGACGCTCCCGAACCAGCAGACGTTCGCGGGCCTGGACCCCGGGACCTACACGGTGACCCAAGACCCGGTGGAGGACGCGGTGATCACGAGCCTGAGCTGTGGCCCCGGTGTGATGGTCGACCCTACGAGCCGAACGGCCACCGTCACCCTCCTGGCCGGGCAACAGACCACGTGCACCTTCGTCAATCGGGTCCCGTCGATCACCGTGGCGCACGATGCCGTACCCAACTCGGGTGTGGACGTCACCTACCGGTTCTGCCGGGTGAGCACAGGCTCGTGTTCCAACGCCATCCTCGACGACGACACCAACGCCTCGCGCTCGGCGACCGCGGTCTTCGCCGATCTCGTGCCCGGGTCCTACACGATCACGCGCACCGCGGTGAGCGGATGGGCCCTCACCGCGCTCGGTTGCACGACTGGGGAGTCGAGCGACCTCGGCGCTGGCGTCGCCACGATCGTCCTCACCGCCGGCGAGTCGACCACCTGCACCTTCACGAACTCGGCGGTGTGACCGGCCGCCGTGACGGGTCGCCTGTGGTCAGGTCAACGGGGGACCTGGGACCAAGGGACGTCCTTGTCGACGCGGACGTCCCCGGGGAGGCCGAGCACACGCTCGCCGATGATGTTGCGCTGTATCTCCGACGTGCCGCCCTCGATGGAGTTGGCCCGTGAGCGAAGGAACATCTTGCGGCTGGACCCCGGAGGGCCGACGAGGCCGAAGCTGGCCCGCTTGAGCGCGTAGTCGTAGTCGACCTGGCCGGCGAGGCCGAGCAGTTCGACGCAGAACTCGTAGATCTCGGTGTTGACCTCGGCGAAGCGCAGCTTCGCGATCGAGCCCTCGGGGCCGGGGTTGCCGGCCTTGCGGTTCTGCGAGGCCCGGATGTTGGTGAGGCGGAGGGTCTCGGCGTCGATCCAGAGCTGCATCAGCCGGTCCTTGGCCACCGCGCTCTTGTCGAGGGCCTCCTCGTTCCAGATGCGCATCGCTTCGGCGATGGCACCGGTGCCCCGCCCCGGAGGGCCGCTGCCGCCACCGATGGTGGTGCGCTCGTTCATGAGGGTGGACATGGCCACTCGCCACCCCTCGCCGACGTCGCCGATGCGGTCGGCGTCGGGCACCCGGACGTCGGTGAGGTACACCTCGTTGAACTCGGCCTCGCCGGTGATCTGGCGCAGGGGCCGTACCTCGACGCCGGGGGCGTGCATGTCGAGGGCGAAGTAGGTGAGGCCCTTGTGCTTGGGCTGCTCGGGGTCGCTGCGGGTGACGAGCATCCCCCGGTGGGCGATGTGGGCGAGGGTGTTCCACACCTTCTGGCCGTTGATGACCCACTCGTCGCCGTCGCGCACGGCCTTGCAGGCGAGGCCGGCGAGGTCGGAGCCGGCGCCAGGCTCGCTGAAGAGCTGGCACCACGCGTCCTCGCCGGTGAACATGCGCCGCAGCAGGCGGCCCTTCAGCTCCTCGGAGCCGTGGGTGACGACCGTCGGGCCCGCCATGGTGAGGCCGAAGAAGTGCTGCTCGCCCGCCTGTGGGGCGCGGGCCTCGCGCAGGCGGCGGTCGATGTGGGTCTGGACCTTGGGTGGCAGGTCGAGGCCCCCCCAGCCCTCGGGGAAGTGGACCCACGCGAGGCCGAGGTCGTACTGGCGGCCCCGGAACTCGATCGGGTCGCTGGTGGCGGGGTCGAAGCCCTCGAGCAGCTCGTCGACCAGCGGGTCGACGGCCGAGGTGCCCACGGAGGCGTCGGTGACGGTCATCGGCCGCGACGCTACCCCGCGTCGGTCAGGACCAGGATCTCCAGCGCGGTGGGCCCGTGTACCCCCAGGGTGAGGATCTGCTCGATGTCGCCGGTGCGCGACGGGCCCGTGACGAGGACCCGGTTGGAGGGCAGCGGCCGGGGTCCTCGGCGCAGGACGTCCGAGGGCGTGGCGACGAGTCGGTCGATGGGGAGGACGGCGAGGTGGACCCGGGGGAGGAGGCTGGCACCCCGTCCGCCGGCGCGGTCGGCGTCCACCACGAGGCTGCCCGTGGCCGCGATGGCGGCCACCGCCCCGGTGACGCCGAGGTCGGCGTCGGCCGCGCTTCGCAGCGAGTGGTCGCTCACGGCCACGCCGGCGTCGAGCAGCATCGGTACGAGGGCCTGGGCCTCGGCTTCGCAGGTGACGACGGCGGTGCGCACGTCGTGGGCACGGCAGAGCTCGGCCACCACCCCGGCCAGACCGGTGGGGGAGGGCGCGTGCACCCTGGCCTCGGCGGTCAGGGCGGCGACGGTGAACACGGGGAGCAGGGCGAGACCCGTGGCGCCGTCGAAGCCGTCGAGGGCCCGGTAGGCCACCTCGGGGATGGCGTCGGGAACGGCCGGCGGCGGGTGCGGACTGCGCGGGCCCCCCGGGGGGACGACCTCGGCGTCCGGGCGGCGGGCCATTCGGGTCAGGAACGTCTCTCGGTCCCCGTGCTCCCGCAGCGCGATCG
>CAYYDZ010000155.1:0-5901 GCA_964470715.1 uncultured Microthrixaceae bacterium
CGGTGCGCGAGCTGTCGCCGGACGAGGCCATCGCCGCCCTCTTCTTCAGCGACGCCGGCCTCGACGACCCCACGCCCTACTACCGCCATCTCCGCGAGACGGCACCGGTGCACCACAGCGGCACCGGCGCCATCTTCCTCACCCGCTACGACGACTGCCGCGAGGTGCTGCGGGACAACCGCTTCGGCAAGGCCAACCGCGACGGCGACGGCACCAGCCTGGTCCCCAGCACCGACCCCGCCGCCGCCGAGTACCGCCGCCAGCTCCAGGCGCGCCGCCGCGGCGCCGACCGGCCGCTGTCGCTGCTGTTCCTCAACCCGCCTCAGCACACCCGCCAGCGCGGTCTCGTCTCGCGGGCCTTCACGCCGCGGCGGGTCGAGGAGCTGCGTGCCCGCATCCGCACCCTCGCCGACGGCGTGGTCGACCGCTTCGTCGAGTCCGGCGGCGGCGACCTGCTCGAGGCCATCGGGTTCCCCCTGCCCGTGGCCGTCATCGGCGCCATGGTGGGCGTCCCCGAGGCCGACTGGCCCCAGTTCCGCAGCCTCATCACCGCCGCCGCGGCCGGCATCGAGGCCGGCGCCAGCGTCGACGAGCTGAAGGCCGCCGAAGCCGCCAACGCCGAGGTCTACGGCTACTTCCAGGGCCTCGTCGACGAGCGACGGGCACAGCCCCGCGACGACCTCCTGTCCGACCTGCTCGCGGTGGACGACGCCGGCGACCGCCTCAGCGAGCCCGAGGTCATCGTCGTGGCCATGCTGCTGTTCGCGGCCGGCTTCGAGACCACGACCAACCTGATCGGCAACGGCACCGCGGCGCTGCTGCGCAACCCCGACGCCATGGCCCGCCTGTGGGACGATCCCGGCCTGCTGCCCACCGCGGTCGAGGAGATGCTGCGGTGGGACTCACCTGTGCAGCTCGACGTGCGCACCGCGCTCGAACCGGCCGACCTCGCCGGCGAGCCCGTCGCCGTCGGCACCAACGTCGTGACCCTGCTCGGCGCGGCCAACCGGGACCCGTCCCACTTCACCGATCCCGACCGCTTCGACGTCGCCCGCGACGAGGGCCCGCCCATGAGCTTCGCCTCGGGCATCCACTACTGCCTCGGCGCCAACCTCGCCCGGGCCGAGGGCCAAGAGGTCTTCGCCGCGCTGCGCGAACGCTGCCGGTCCATCGAGTTGGACGGTCCGCTCGTCCGCCGCCACCGCATGACCCTGCGGGGCTTCCATGCCGTTCCCGTGAGCGTCACTCCCCGCTGACGGACCCGCGCCGCCGGTCAGCCGGTGCGGGCGCCGCAGATGGGGCCGCGCAGGGCCACCACCGCGCCGAGATCCTTCGGGTGACCGCCGCCGATGCCGAAGGTGATCACGACAGGTTCCGAGCAGGGAAGGCGACCGCGTCGAGCTCGACTCGGATCTGCGGGTGGACCTTCACCACGAGCAGGCTGGGCGGCTGGACGTCGAAGTCGGTGACGTCGAGCTCGGCCGACCCCTTCAGGCCGATCTCGCCGTCGGGCAGGAGGGTCAGGCGCAGGACGCCCTCGAGGGGCCGGGTGACGCCGTGGAAGTCCAGCGCGCCGGCGCCCGCCCAGCCTGCGTCGTCGTCGTCGGCGCCGCCAGCGTCGTGGGCGTCGGTGCGTCCCGGGGACAGTGAGGTGAGGCGCCCGGTCACCGTCGGGTGCCGCCGGATGTGCAGGCGGCGCTCGGCCTCGCGGTCGATGAGAGGGTTGCCCGACCGCATGGTGCCGAGGGCGACCTCGACCGCGCCGTCCACGGGCGCGCCGGCGTCGAGGCGGCCATCGGCATCGACGGCCACGTCGATCCAACCGGTCACCGGGGCATCCGTGGTGATGGGGTGGAGGCTGGAGGACGCGTGGACCGTCACCGTCGATCGGTCGGGGTCGAGCTCGTGGCGCATCCCGCCAGTGTGCCCGCCGGCCACACGGGTGGCCCCCGCACGCGCCGCCCACTCGCGTTGAGGGAGACATGGGTCACATCTGCTTGATTTCCTTAGCAAAAGGGTTGACGTTCGCAAGCACGCTTGCAATAGTGAGCACAGACGCCACCGGAGTGAGCAGCACGAAGCCCCGGCGGCACCACCGAATCGCCGAAGAGTGAAGGAAGTCCGAGATGTCTGCAGCCATCGAGCAGCTGAGCGAGATCGAAGTCAAGGCCATCGAGTTCCTCGAGTCGGTCCAGGAGCCCATCGTCAAGGGCGTCCGCAGCGCCGCTGAGTGGGCCGAGGCGAAGCTCCCCGAGGTCAAGGTCCCGAACCTCGACCGCATGGGCAGCGTCGACGAGTACGTCGACTTCGGGTTCAAGGTCGTCGACGCCCTGGTCAAGAACCAGAAGGTGTTCATGGGCGAGCTGGTCACCGCCACCGCCCCCGTGCGGGCCAAGTTCGTCGACCCCGACGCCAAGCCCGTGAAGCCGGTCAAGTCCGCCGCGAAGGCGGCCTGACCCACCCACTCGGGAGTTCGATCGTCGTTCCCCCCACGACAGATCACTCCCGAACGGGGTGAGACCGCTTCGGCGGCCACCCCAGCAACACCAGGAGAGGAGGGCCTTCCCCCCAAGGCCCTCCTCTCCGGTCGTTTTGGCCCGGGTGACTCAGTCGACGGGACGCAGCAGGACGACCGGGATCTCCCGGTCGGTCTGCTCCTCGTACTCGGCGAAGCCGGGGTAGCGCTCCTTCTGGGTCTCCCAGATCGCGGACCGCTCGTCGCCCGCGAGCACCTCGGCCCGCACCGCCTTGGTGTCCGTGCCGACCTCGATGCTGGCGTCGGGGTGGGCCACGAGGTTGTGGTACCAGTCGGGGTTGTCGGGGGCGCCGGCCTTGGAGGCGAAGACGGCCCAACCGCCGTCGACGGCCTGGTACATCATCGGTGCGATGCGCTCCTTGCCGGTCTTGGCGCCGGTGGTGTGGAGGAGGAGCAGCGGCGCCCCCTCGAACTGGCCACCCACCTCGCCGCCGTTGGCGCGGAACTCCTCGATGATCTGCGCGTTCCAGTCGTTGATCTCGGACATCGGTCTACCTCGTCGGCTCGTCGGATGATCCTGCGGGACCGGGCGGGACCCGGGCTGCCACGGCACCCGAACCGGCGCCGGCGCCGTCGTATTCCGACCGCCTGCCCGAGGTGTGGCCCAGAAGCGGCGTCGGCGCGGCCCGCCGCCCGTCACGACCTCGGGACCTTGGCCCCTTCCGCCGGGGTCATCGTGGTGGTGCCATGGCCCCATGGGGGAGCGGATCGAGGGACGGGGTGGTGATCGACAGCCGCCGTGGTCGCCCTGGGATCCCCTCCGGGCCCGTGTCGACCATGAGCTCCATGCCGACATCGACCAGCGCGACCCCGAGACCGTCGAACGCCTCCACCCGCTGATCGGTGCCTGGTTGCGGTACTTCGATCCGGAGATCCACGGCTTCGAGCACCTGCCCGACGACGGCCCCTTCCTCGTGGTGGGCAACCACTCCGGCGGCGTCTACATGCCCGACTTCTGGGCGTTCCACCACCGGTGGGTCGAGGAACGGGGGCCGGCCGAGCCGATCTACAGCATGGCCTTCGACTTCCTCTTCGCCATCCCGGGGGCGGCATCGATGGCCCGCAAGATGGGTTCGGTGCCCGCCAGCAAGGAGAACGCCGACCGCCTCCTCGATCGGGGCCATCCGGTCGTCGTCTATCCCGGCGGCGATGCCGAGGACTACCGCCCGTGGAGCGAGCGCCACCGCATCGAGCTCCAGGGCCGCACCGGCTTCGTGCGCCTCGCCCTGCGCCACGGGGTGCCCGTCGTCCCGCTCGTGGCCCACGGCAGCCACGACACCATCGTCGTGCTCACCCGCGGCGAGACGCTGGCCAAGCGCCTGGGCTTCGACCGCCTCCGCATCAACGTGATGCCCGTCGTCGCGGGCCTTCCGTGGGGGATCGCTCCGGTGCAGCTCCCGACGTGGCCCCTACCGGCGAAGGTGACCGCCCGGGTGGGCGAGCCGATCGACTGGTCGCACCTCGGTCCCGACGCGGCCGACGACCCCGAGACCGTCCAGGCCTGTTACGACGAGACCGTCGAGCGCATGCAGGCCGACCTCGACGACCTGAGCCGCGGCCTGCCTCACCCCGTCGCCAGTCGCGTCGCGACCGCCGTCGGCCTCGACCGGGTGTTCGGCCGGCGCTGAGCCGCCGGACTCGGTGGCGCTGGGACCTGGCCCCGCCCCCGCCCGCGACCCGGGCGCGGGTGACGCCAGATCGGGCGGCCGGGGGTGCGCTCATGTCGGGCGGGGCGGTGGCGCTGCGACCTGCCGTCGCCGCCGCCACCCGCGACCGGCGCCGGGTGACGCCCGATCAAGGCGTTGGGCAAGGGTGATGCCGGATCATCGGGCGGCGGCAGCTTGGCGGAGGACGGAGGCCACGGACGCGTCGACGTCGGCCTCGGTGGTGGCGCAGCTCGACAGCGACATGCGCAGCAGGGTGCGGCCCTGCCACTCGGTGGTGGCCAGCCAGCAGGTCCCCTCGGCCTGGACCGCGGCGGCGATGGCCTGGTTGGTGTCGTCGTCGCCGAAGTCGGCCAACACCATGTTGAGCACCACGTCGTTGGCGATGCGGGCGCCGCCGCCGGCGAGGCCGCCCGCGAAACGGCGGGCCATGGCGCACAGGTGGTCGACGAGGGCGGCCACGCCGTCGCGCCCGAGGTGGCGCAGCAGGGCCCAGGTGGCGAAGCCCTTGGCCCGGCGCGAGGACTCCAGGGTGAAGTCCGACATGCCCAGGTCGGCGCCGCCGGAACCGGTGAGGTAGGCCGCCGAGTACCGCACGGCGGCGGCGTGGACCTCGGGGCGCGAGCAGATGGCGAAGCCCGAGTCGTAGGTGAGGTTCAGCCACTTGTGGCCGTCGCAGCCCCACGAGTCAGCGAGTTCGATCCCGTCGACCAAGGGGCGCGTGGTGGGGCTGGCGGCGGCCCACAGCCCGAAGGCCCCGTCGACGTGCACCCAGGCCCCGCGGTCGTGGGCCACGCCGATGGCCTCGCGCAACGGGTCGCACGCGCCGGTGTTCACGTTGCCGGCCTGGAGGCAGACGATGGTCGGGCCCGGCGGCTGGGACGCGAGCGTGGCGGCCAGGGCATCGGGACGGATGGCCCCGTTGGCGTCGACGTCGACGGGCTCGAGGGCGTTGGTGCCGAACCCGAGCAGGCGCAGGGCCCGGTCGATGGTGGCGTGGCGCTCGGCGCCGGCGACGATCCGCACCCGGGGGGCGCCGGTCATGCCCTCGGCCTCGACGTCCCAGCCCGCCTCGGCCAGGACGTGGTGGCGACCCGAGGCCAGTCCCACGGTGTTGGCTTCCTGCCCGCCGGTCACGAAGCCGACCGACGCGGTGGCGGGCAGGCCCAGCAGCTCCTTCAGCCAGCCGCCGGCCACCTGCTCGGCCATCGCGCCCGCGGGCGTGAGCACGCCGTTGTAGGCGCACTGGTCCCACCCGGCGGTCACCATCTCGGCGGCGACGGCGAGGTCGTACGAGCCGCCGATCACGAATCCGAAGAAGCGGCCGCCCGCGGTGTGGACGAGGCCGGGCTCGGCGGCGGCGACCAGTTCTTCGAGCACCTGGTCGGCGGGCAGCGGCGATGTCGGTAGCCGCAGCGCGAACGCCTCCCGCAACTCGTCCGTGGTGGCGCGGGCGGTCACCGGCAGGTCGGTCACCGACGACCGGTAGGCGCCGGCCACCTCCGCGGCTCGCTGGAAGAGGGCCAGGGCGTCGCTCATCCCCCGAGCCTGCCCCATCGACGATGCCGGCGCCCGCCCGGTCAGGGGCCCTGGTCGCGGCCACCAGGTGATCTGCCCGGGACCCCCTGAGGAGGTCGACCGCTGCGACCCGAGCGCCGTTTCGAAGGACCGAGGCCGTCGCCCCCCGGCCGAGTACAGCTA
>CAYYDZ010000156.1:0-5887 GCA_964470715.1 uncultured Microthrixaceae bacterium
GTGATCACTCCGTAGTGACCGTCGTAGCGGCGATAGACCACGCTCCCCCGCTCCGTCGTCGGGTCC
Organism: uncultured Microthrixaceae bacterium; assembly: GCA_964470715.1. Classification (GTDB taxonomy): domain Bacteria; phylum Actinomycetota; class Acidimicrobiia; order Acidimicrobiales; family DATDAH01; genus JAEUJM01. The sequence continues at coordinate 67 of CAYYDZ010000156.1, forward strand.
AGGTGGAACACGAAGGGCAGGACGTCGACGTTGAGCTGCACCGCGGCCTCCTCGACCGTGCACCTGGGCGTGCCGCGGTGGCTCAACCGCACCGGCACCACCGTGTCGGTGGCGATTGCGTCCTCCCGGCCCGAAGCGTCGATGAGCTCGAGGCCCTGGTCCTCCCCGTAGAAGACCACCGCATCGGCACCCGTGGCGAGGTTGGCGAACAGGAGGAAGTCGTGGCCGAGCAGATCCAGGGTGTCAGCGGCCTCGTCGCAGGTCATCTCCCCCATGGTGAAGCTCTTGCGACGGACGAGCCGGCGATCGTCGGCGGGCCGGTCGTAGTACTCGGGCCGTTGAACGGGAGCGTCGCCGTGGCGCCACTCGTGGCCCTCCTGGCCGTGCATGCGGCGAGCCCTGTCCGTGCCCCGCCGGCGGTGACGCTCGAGGCGCCTGGCCAAGCGGTCCTCGAGCAGGTCGACCGCCTCGGGAAGGCCGTGGGCGGCGACGTGGGCTCGCACCGGATCGCCGTTGACGACGAGCACCGCCTCAGCCGTGGCGGGACGATCCCGTGCGGGGTTCGGCTCGAAGGTCAGGCGGATCTCACCGAAGAGGACGGGCGAACGCTCGTGGCTCACGAGGTGCTGCAGCTTGCCGGTGGCGTAGTCGACCACGTACGCCGGGACTCCCTCGCCGGCGGAGACGTTCAGCTGGACCTGCTCGTTCGGGGTGGTGGTGTCGCTCACGTCAGTCATCGCTCCTCTTCTGCTTCGTCGCGGGCCGCGTCTCGTGCGACCTGCTCCTCGTCCTCGCTCCACTCGGCCCGCCGCTGCTCGAGGACGGCGAGCTCGTCGGCCGAGAGCGCCTCGGGGTTCGGCCGAGACGGGTCGGTCAGGTGGAGGGCCCGTTGTTCGGGGCCGGGATCGACCGACTCGGGGGCCTCGTCGTCAGGAACCAGCTCCAGATGACGACCGGCCTCACGGGCAACCGACCGCTCGGCTGCGTGGGCGTCGTCGTCCACGAAATTGCCCGCAGGGACCACCAGGCTCAGCCGGTCGGCCTCCCACATGCCCTCGTGCTCGGTGCAGTACCGAGTGGCGGGCACGGCTTCGAGGCGTTCCGTGGGGATGTCGACGCCGCAGGTCTCGCAACGGCCGTAGCGGTCGGCAGCGAGGCGGTTCAAAGCGTCGCTCACGTCCACCAGGTCGCGCTCGACCTGGTGGCGGATGGACCGGTCCTTCTCGTTCTCGAACACGGAGCTGCCGTTGTCGGCCTGGGCTCCCTCATCTGGGGCTTCCCCGAGCCCCCGCTGCAGGGCGTGCAGACGCACCTGCTCCCGTTCCAGCAATCGCTTCGCCGTCTGGGCATCCATGACGGCACCTCCGTCCTCGTGGCGTGGGTGTTGGCGTCGGCAACCGACAGCGGTCGGACGGTCGTCCTCCGCCGCGGCACCGAGGGAGTCTGCTGAGAGCAGCCTCGAGCGTCAGGAACCGTCGTGCGCGAGGTGTTCGATCAGCGCATCCGAACCCGGGAAGAAGAGGGTCTCATGGCCGGTGTCGCCCCAGCGAACGATGTAGGGCGGCCCGCCCTCGGGCCCGCGCGTCTCGAGGATCTCACCATCACGGATCGGCTCGCCGACGTGGTGGCCACGAATCACGATGCGATCTCCTACTCGTGCCTGCATCGGGCACTCCCTTCTCGGAGAGAACTTCCACACCACATGGTCGTCCCACCTCCCCCTTGGCGACAGGGTCCAAGGTCACCACAGGCGGCGACGACCGGCTTCAGCCCGCGAGGTGGGCGGTCTCGTTGAACGAGTGCATCGAGGGGCCCCAGGGCCCACCGGCGATGCGTGTGATGGAGGCCGGCGCCACGAACGTGCGCCACGAGACCTCACACCCGACGCCGAGCGCCCAGGCCACCGCCGCTTTCACCGGCGACACGTGGGTGACCACCACGACGTCGCGCCGGGTCGCGTCCTCGAGCAGGTCGTCGCACGCCCGTGCGACCCGGGCCTGGAGTTCCTGGAGGGACTCACCCCCTTCGGGGTGGTAGCAGACGTCCTCCCGCCACGCCGCCCAGATCTCCCGGGGCACCTCAGCGGTGGGCACGCCCTCCATGGCGCCGTAGTCCAGTTCGATCCAACGTCGGTCGATCTCGACGGGACACCCGAAGGCGTCGGCGGTCATCCGGGCCCTCAGCAGTGGGCTCGACACGACACGGTCGGGACGCAAGGCGGCACCCACCTTGGCGGCCTGATCCAAGCCTTCGGCATCGAGGGGCGGGTCGCCACGCCCCAGGAGGCGACCCTCGGCGTTGGCGGCGGTGCGGCCATGGCGGACGATGATCAGCACGCCGCTAGTGGACGAGGATCCGTCCGCACTCCTCGCAGTGCACCATCGCGCCCGCAGGCGTCTTGCGGATGTGATCGACTTCGACCGCGGACAGGCTGAGGTGGCAACCGCCGCACGAGGTGCCCACCAGAGGGGCGACCGCGATCCCTCCGAGCTGGCTGCGCAGTCGGGTGTACTCGGCCAGCAGGGCGTCATCGATGCCTTCGACACCCGCCTCGCGTGCGGCGAGCGCTCGCTGGAGGTCGGCGCTGACGGAGGTCTCGGCCTCGGCCAGCGCCGCGGTGAGCGCGGTGGCCTCTTCGTCGGCGGCGGCCTGCTCGGCGGCAAGCCGCGCGAGGTCGGCGTCGAGGGGTTCGGCGGCCTCCATGAGCTCGAGTTCGTCGTCCTCCAGGCTCGTCTGGCGGCGCTTCAGCGAGGCCAGTTCATCCTGGAGCGCTTGGAGCTCACGGGCGGCGTTGACGGCACCCCCGTAGAGCTTGGCGTCGGTCTCGGCTCGCCGGGCCTCGACCACGGCCACCTCGTCCTCGAGGCGCTTGAGGTCGCGGCCGATCGCTCCGCGACGCTCGCTGAGGTCGGCGACCTGGGCCTCGAGTGCGGCGATCTCGGCGAGCTTGGCGTCGAGGCGCGCGCGCTCGGGCAGGGCGTTCAACCGGTGGCGGAGCTGGTCGGCCTCGGTGTCGTGGCGTTGCACGACGAGCAGCCGCTCGAGCGGTCCGGCCGGCGTCCCCTCCATCCCCTCCTCGCCGGTGTCGCTCACGGCGGCACCGTCACGGTGATCGGGTCAGGGGCCGTGGTGGGCACCGGCCGGTAGCAGCCGGCCGCGGCGGGGAGGAACCCGTCGGGGCAGCTGGTGCTCGGCACGGAGTCAGGCGTCACGCTGCCGTCGTCCACCACGGCGCCCGGATCGGTGTTGGCACCACCCGAGAAGTCCGGGATGCGGTCGATGGCGCGGCCCGGTCTGGTCTGCTCGCACTGCGGGAAGGCCTCGATGGGAGCGAGCGTATGTGCTGCGGCCATGAAGTCGTGCCAGATCTGCGCCGGGTACGAGCCACCCGTGACCTGTCTGCCTCCCACGTTGGTCATCGGGACCCGAGCCTCGGCGTTTCCCATCCACACCGCGGTGGCGAGCTGCGCGGTGTAGCCGACGAACCAGGCGTCGCCGAAGCTCTGGGCCGTCCCCGTCTTGCCGGCCGCCGGGCGGCCGTTGGGCAGCTGCGCGGCGGTACCGGTGCCGCCACGGACGTTGGCCTCGAGGATCTGGGTCTCCAGGCACGCGCTCTGCTCGGACACCACCTGACGGTTCTCCGGCACGTGCTGCTCTATGACGTTGCCCTGACGGTCCTCGATGCGATCGATGAAGTACGGCTGGTTGTACCGGCCCCCGTTGGCGAGCGCGGCGGCCATGCCGGCCATCTCGATCGGGTGCACCTCGAAGGCCCCGATGGGCAGGGAAAGGGCATTGGGGTCGAGCGGGGTGGTGATCCCCAGCCGGCGAGCGGTCTCCACCACCTTGTCCAGGCCGACCACTTGCCCGAGGCGCAGGAACCCGCAGTTCGACGACGAGGTGGTGAGACTCATGATCGTGCCGCGCCCGCCCCGGCTGCCGCCGAAGTTCTGGGCGACGTAGGGGTCGGGGGCACCCCCGGGGTTCGGGAAGCTGCACGGGCTGCTGCCGTCGAGGTTGTCGTCGGGGACCACGCCGTTCTCGAGCGCGGCCATGAGGACGAGCATCTTGAACGACGAGCCGGGTTGGCGGAGGCCCTGCGTGGCGAGGTTGTACTTGTAGTTGTCGAAGCCGGGACCACCGACGAGCGCACGCACGGCACCCGTACCTGCCTCGACCGAGACCAGGGCCGCGGTGAAGCGACCCCCGGTGTCGGGCATCTGCGTGTTGCGAGCGAGCAGGGCGAAGTACTGCGCCTGAGGGCTGTAGGTCGTGTAGATGCGCAGGCCGCCGCGGAACACCGCGTTGTAGCGCTCCTCCTCGGTGGCGCCGAGGTTGGGGTTGTCGAGGAGTCGCTGCTTCACCTCCTCGATGAAGTAGTCGTTGGCCTCGGGAAGCGATCGGTTGCGGACGGTCGGCAACGGCGCAGCGTCGTAGAAGTCGGCTTCCTCCTGGGTGAGGTGCCCGGTCTCGACGAGCCTCTGCAACGCCAATCGGCGACGTTCCTGGGCCTGGCCGGGCCGCAGGACCGGGTCGTAGCCCACAGGGTTCTGGATGAGGCTGGCCAACATGGCGGCCTCACCCCAACCCAGTTCGCCGACGTCCTTGTCGAAGTAGAGCTCGGCCGCAGCCTGCACGCCGTAGGCGCCACCACCGAAGTACACGCTGTTCAGGTAGCGCCGGAGGATCTGATCCTTGGTGAGGTCGCGTTCGAGTTGCACGGCGAGCACGGCCTCACGGACCTTGCGGTTGAGGCTCTGCTCGGGGCTCAGCAGGGAGATCTTGACGAGCTGCTGGGTGATGGTGGAGCCGCCCTGTTCGACGTCACCGGCGGAGACGTTCTCGAACAGGGCCCGAACCGTGGAGCGCAGGTCGACCGGGCCGTGGTTGTAGAAGTTCTCGTCCTCCACCGCAAGGATCGTCTGGATCACGGTGTCGGGGATGTCTTCCAGGGGGACGATCTCCCGGTTCTGCTCCCGGTGGAGGGAAGCGAGCACCGAGCCGTCGCCGGCGTACACGATCGAGCGCTCGTCGAGGGGACGCAGGCGGAAGTGGGGGTCCTCGACCCGGGTGGCGCTCACGATGTCGCGGGCTTGGGGCGCGAGAGCGAGCGCCGACACGGCGAGTCCCGCCCCCGAGAGGGCGACAACGAGAAGAAGGGTGAGGAGCTTGCGCACGCCGGACAGCAATCTACCCGGCGAGGCGCGTAGCTGAGCGTCAGGGCGAGACCCCGCTGCCGAGCGCGCATCTTCAAGCGGCACCGCTACGGTCGATGGGGAACCATGGCCGGCCAGGACGCCCCCCGAGACGCTACGGACGAGATGACCCTCGACGACGTCGCGCCCCGACGACGACGCCCCCTCGAGGGGAGCACACGGCCCGCTCGGTCCCGACGGACGATGGCCGTCGTGGCCGCGCTGGTGGTCGTCGTGGTCGCCACCGGTGCCACGGTTGCCGCCGTCGCCGGCCCCGCCCCGCACCGGCCCGTGGGAGAGGGCGTCGCCCGCGTCGCCGACGCCCCTCCGCGAACGGTCCCCTCCCCAGAGGACCCCGTCACCACGGTCGCGCCCACCACCATCGCTCCGGCGCCGGAGGGCGCCGACAACGCCGACCTCGCGCCCACGGACTGCGCCGACGACGAGATGTGCGGCGACATCGTGCCGTCTGACGATTGCCGCGACGAAGGGATGTGCGGCGAGATCAGGACCGACGGGGACTGCGCCGATGGCGAGATGTGCGGCGACATACCGGCCCCCACCTGCGCCGACCCGACGATGTGCGGGGACATCGTCCCCGAACCCGTCCCTGACGGCGGCTGACC
>CAYYDZ010000157.1:0-1638 GCA_964470715.1 uncultured Microthrixaceae bacterium
ATGCGCCCCGCTCTGACCCGTGCGGCCATCGTGGACGAGGCCCGCCGCCTGATCGTCTCCGAGGGGCTCGAGGCGCTGTCGTTGCGACGGATCGCGTCGGCCCTCGACGTCACCGCGCCGGCCCTCTACGCCCACGTCAGGGACAAGAGCGACCTGTTGCGCGCGGTCGCCGAAGGCGAGCTGACGGCCCTCATCGGACGCTTCGAACAGGTGGACGACCCTGATCCCGTGGCGCGGGTCGAGGCGTACTGCCGCGCCTACATCGACCACGCCCGGGACAATCCCGAGCTCTACCCCGTGATGTTCCTCTTCCCGCCGGACTTCGCCCCCGGTGCGCCCGAAGGGGCCGAGATCCCCACGGCCAGCCGGGCCTTCGCCCTCTCCGCGAGCGCCGTCACCGAGGCCATCGAGTCGGGCGCCTTCCGCGACCTCGACCCGCTCCAGGCCAGCCTCGTGCTGTTCACCGTGGCCCACGGCGCGGCCACCGTCCTGCTCATGCCCTTCGGGTTCGACCGGGCCACCGAGAACCAGCTCATCGACGCCACCGTCGAGACCGTCCTCTCCGGCCTCACGCCCCGCTGACGGGGCCGCGGACGTGCCGGTCGTCGACCTCTCGCCCGCGGTCCTCGTCCTCACCGACGCAGCGGCCTGGTTCCTGGTGAGCCTCGTCGTGGGCTACGCCTGCCACCGCCTCCCCGACGACCGCCTCGAGCGCGACACTGCGTTCACCCGCCCACGAGCGTTCGAGGAGGGAGGGCGCTTCTACGAGCGGCGCCTGCGCATCGTCCGGTGGAAGGACCGCCTGCCCGAAGCCGGCGACCTGTTCCGCGACGGCTACGACAAGCGCGTGGTCACCCGGGCGGACCTGCCCCGCTACGTGCTCGAGACGCGGCGGGCCGAGTACACGCACTGGGGCATCATGGCGGCCACCCCCCTGTTCCTCCTGTGGAACCCGTTCCTGGTGTGGTGGGCGATGGTGGCCTATGCGGTCATCGCCAACCTGCCCTGCCTGGTCATCCAGCGCTACAACCGGGCCCGCGTCCTGCGCATCCTCGGCCGGCGCCGCGGTTGAGGATCCGGCTGGGTTGAAGAGCGAACTGAACTTCGTATGATCTAGGCCATGGGCGGCAACGGCGAACGAGTCGAACACCCCGGTCGGGAGACCCCGAGGACGGGTCCGATCCACCGGGCGCTCGAGGCGGCTCGGTACCTCGTGGTCGTCGGCGCAGCGACGTCCCTCCTGTTGGCCGCCGCCACCTACGTCTGGTCCATCGTCAAGGCCGTCCGCTTCGTGGACACCCTGTTCGGTGGCAGCGCAAAGGAGGACGAGGCCCTCGTGAAGCTGTTCGCGGCGGTCGACGTGCTGCTCATCGGCACGGTCCTGTTGATCATCGGCCTCGGCCTGTGGGAGCTCTTCGTCCACGACCTGGATCTGCCGCCGGCGCTCACCGTCACCACCTTCGAGGATCTCAAGGCCAAGATCGCCACGACGCTGGTCCTCGTGCTGGTGGTCCAGTTCCTCGAGGCGGTGGTCCAGCGTCCCGACGCCGAGGCCCTCATGCAGCGGGGCATCGCCGTGACCCTCGTCGGCGGTCTCCTCGTCGTGTTCGCCAACTGGCGTCCCGCCCGCAAGGAGTA
>CAYYDZ010000157.1:1738-5815 GCA_964470715.1 uncultured Microthrixaceae bacterium
ACCAGGCCAAACGCGCCACGATCCGTGATGCCAGCGGCACGGAGGGCGACTTGTCAGACCCCCTCTGGAGAATGGGGGCATGTTCGACGCGGTCGCCGAGGCGCACGTGAACCTCAAAGAGGTCGCCGCCGAGGATCGCGCCGGGTGGTCGACCTTGGCCCACTCGGACCGGGTGCGAGAGGTGTTCTCGCTCGCCGAGCGAGCCGAGGCCGAGCTCATCCGCACCCTGAGCGGGTGGGATCTCGCCGGCGGCTGGGAGGCCGACGGGCAACGCTCGGCGGTGTGCTGGCTGGTCTGGCAGGTCCACATCGCCCGACCGCGCGCCAAGGTCCTGATCGACTCTGCCGTCCTCTGCCAGAAGTACGAGGGCATCGCCGCGGCGCTCGCCGCCGGCACGATCGCCTGCGGTCACGTCGCCGCCTTCGCCAAGGCCGAACACGGGCATGCCGACGAGTTCGCCACCTGCGTCGAAGGCCTGCTCGGCGCCGCCGAGCGGACGTCCGTGGTCGAGTTCGACTGGGTCGCCAACCAATGGGCCAACGCCGTCGACCAGGGAAAGCCCGCCGATCCGAAGGACCGGGGCCTGTCCATCGCCGACACGTTCGGCGGGAAGTCATACGTCAAGGCGCACGGGTCCACCGAGGAGGCGGCGATCCTGCGCCGGGCGCTCCTCAAGGACAACCCACCCGACGCCGCCGACTGCCCCGAGGGCCCTCGGAGCCTGAGCGACCGCATGTGGGACAAGCTGATCGACATGGCCCGCCGCGAGCTGGCTGGCGAGGACCCGACCGGTCCGGCCGACGGCCTCGACCTGGTCGCCGACGCCGAGACGGTCGCCCGTGCCCTCGCCGGGCAGGAAGGCAACGACCCGCAGCTCGACCTGGACGTCGACTTCGACCCCGAGCGCCAGGCGCCCGCGCCGGGGTCGACCGGGAACCCGATCGACGACGTGCTCGCGCGGTACCGCGACCGCCCTCGACGGGAACCGGAGGTGACCGTCCCTCGATGCGGCGTGATGGGCGGGCCACCCCTGCCACCCGAAGCGATCGCCCGTTGGCTGTGCACCGCCTGGGTCCGCCGCGTGATCCGCGACCCCGAGACCGGTCACGTCCTCGACTACGGCCGGCGGCAGCGCCTCTTCAACCGCAATCAGCGGCGGGCGATGGCGCATCGCGACGGCGGATGCGGCTTCCCCGGTTGCGACTTGGGTCCCCGCTACTGCGACGCACACCACGTCCCTGCGTGGCCCGACGACGGCCAGACCGACATCGACGACGGACTCCTGCTGTGCCGGCGCCACCACTCGATCGTCCACACCAAGGGGTGGACCCTCGGCCGGGATCCCACCACCGGCGTCGTCACCGTGACCACCCCCGACGGCCGCACCTTCTCGCAACGTCCGACCCACCTTGGCCGCCGCCACTGAACGGCGTTGCAGGTCAACGTCGCGAGGACGCTCGCCCCAGCACCGCCACCGAGCGCCGCCACCCTCCCACGGCCTGCCTTGTGCCACACGGCACCGCAACGGAGCCCCGCCCCCGATGGCCTACCGTCACCGGTGGATTCGACGAGACCGGCGATCGGCGCCGGTGAGGCAGGGAGGCGGCCGTGGCTGACATCGACGGGTACGTGGCGACCGGGTTCGACGGCGTGCGAGACGCCTTCGCGGCCAACTTCGAGAGCCATGGCGAGGTGGGCGCCTCGTTCTGCCTGTACCACCGGGGCGAGAAGGTGGTGGACCTGTGGGGCGGCCTGGCCGACCCGGCCACGGGACGCCCCTACGAGAAGGACACCTGCCAACTCGTGTTCTCCACCACCAAGGGCGTGGTGGCGATCTGCGCCAACCGCCTCATCGACCAGGGCCGCCTCGACCCCGACGCCCCGGTCGCCGACTACTGGCCCGAGTTCGCCCAGGCCGGCAAGCAGGACGTGCCGGTGCGGTGGCTGTTGAGCCACAAGGTCGGCCTGCCCGTCCTCGACGTCGACCTCACCCTCGACGAGACCTTGAGCTGGGAACCGGTGGTCGAGGCGCTCGCCGCCCAGGCGCCGATCTGGGAGCCCGGCAGCCAGCACGGGTACCACGCCACGACGTTCGGCTGGCTCGTCGGCGAGCTGATCCGGCGGGTCGACGGGCGGTCGGTCGGCGCCTACCTCGCCGAGGAGATCGCCGGACCGCTGGGGCTCGACCTGTGGATCGGCGTGCCCGAGGACCGCCTCGGCCAGGTGGCGCCGCTCCTCACCTTCGATCTGCCCGACAACGAGAACATCCGCATGGTGATCGAGCAGGTGCTCGGCCCGGACAGCCTCACGGGCCGCGCGCTGCGCACCCCCTGCCCCGAGCTCTTCGGGGGAAGCGCCGGCACCATCGACCTGTCGATGTTCAACGACCCCCGGGTGCTGCGGGCCGAGATCCCCGCCGCCAACGGGGTGACCAACGCCCGCTCGCTGGCCCGCTTGTACGCGGCGTGCGTGGGCGAGGTCGACGGGATCCGCCTCCTGTCCGAGGCGCAGGTCGAGCGGGCCATCGAACGCCAGACCACCGGGCCCGATGCCGTGATGTTCTTCGAGACCGCGATCGGCCTCGGCTTCTTCCTGTCCTCCGCCTTCAGCAGCTACGGCGGGCCGCGGGGGTTCGGTCACACCGGAACCGGCGGGTCGATGGGCTTCGCCGACCCCGACGCCGGCATCGGGTACGGCTACGTGATGAACCAGCTGATGCCCAACATGATCGGCGACGCCCGGACGGTGGGCCTCACCGAGGCCTGCTACGAGGCCATCGGCGGCCGCCCGCCGGTGATCATCTGATCGCCGGCAGGAGGCGCGGGGGCAGCAGCCCGGCCAACCGCTCCGACTGCGCCGCCAGGATGGGCCCGAGGAGGGCCAGGACGAGCACGTAGAGGGCCACGAAGGGACCGATGCGCTCGTCGAGGCCGGCGGCCACACCGAGGGTGGCGAGGATGAGGGAGAACTCCCCGCCGGGCGCGCGGGCAGAGGCGCGCCGCGCGGGGACGGCGGGTTGGGGTGGGGAGGTCGGTCAGCCGGGCTCGGGAGCGCCGTCGGCGCGCAGGGTGTCGCCCACCGAGGTGGGGATCGCGACCTGCCAGCCGTCCTGTTCCAGCTGGGCGCGCGACCGCTCGATCTCGCCGGCATCACGCCCCTGGGATGAGAACCGGAACATCCAGTCGTCGCCCTGGTCGTAGACGCGCTCGAAGGTGATCGACTCGCGGGCCCCGACGGTGCCGACCGGGGTCCAGCTCACGCCGTCGCCGTCGCTCGCCTCGACCGTGATGCCGTACGCGGTGGGGTTGTCGAAGCCGATCTCGGCGACGTGGCTGGGCATGCGCAGCAGGGGGGCCAGCAGGATCAGCGCAGCCAGGGCGACGGCGCCGGCGAGCACCCACCAGAGGTGCACGAAGCGGGGGGCCCAGCTCCGGGTGGGCCCGAGCTCGCGGTCGATGGCGGGAGCGCGGGTCATCGCAGCCGCCGGAGCGAGCGGGGAACGGGAAGGGCAGAACGGGAAAGCGGCACGGGTGGACCTCCTGGTCACGGGGTCGAGCAGCGGCCCCGACGGTCGGGGTCGCGGTTCAGTTCGTGGTGACGAGGAGGGCGGGCGGGGCGCGCCCGAGAGCGTCAGACCGGTGGGGGACGAGGCGCTGGATGCCGTCGCCCGCACGGTGGCGGCGACGGAGCGCCGTCGCCCCTGCGAGCGCGGCGCCCACGAGGGCCAGAGGGATGCCCCGGGACTTCGCGTTCCGCTCGGCCCGGACGTCGAAGCGTTCGTCGCCACCGGCGGCGATCGCGGGGGCTTCGAGGTGGAACGAGGTGATTCCCTCGGCGTCGTGCGCCGCATCGTGCGCCGACCACCCGGGGGCGGCGCCCGCAACCCACACCAACGCCAGGGCGGCGACAGCGGCGAGCACGAGCGGTGCGAGGCGCAGGCGTCGCAGCGACATGACCCCGACCAGGGTACCGGTAGCCTGAGAGGGTGACCGCGGCCAGCGCAGCGGGCGAGGCGGCGCGCCGGCGCACCTTCGCCATCATCTCCCACCCCGACGCCGGCAAGACCACCCTCACCGA
>CAYYDZ010000158.1:0-5712 GCA_964470715.1 uncultured Microthrixaceae bacterium
TGGTAGGGCGTCGCCGCGTCGCCGGTGTTGCCGATCACGAGCACGGGCGGCGAGCCGGGCGCGGTGACGACGTGGGGGTCGCCCGACGCCGGCGCCGGCCAGAACGCGCACGGCAGCAGCTCGTTGGCCACGGAGGCGCCGGTGCGCGGGGCGGCGGCGATGAGCTCGTCAGCGAAGGTCTGGTACTCGGCGCTGCCCTGTGGGACCGGCGAGTCGACGCACTCGACGGCGGCGTACGCCGTGTAGCCGCCCAGGTCGTAGTACTGCTGGGCCAGGTCGGCGAGGCCCGAACCGTCGCCGTCGAGAGCATCCGCCAGCGCCTGCCAGAGGGCAGCCGGGTCGTCCGGTGAGAACTCGTAGGTGGCGTAGACGGCGCCGGTCTGCAGCTCGGCGGGGCCCACCTCACCGTCGCCGCCGGCGACGGGCGCCTCGTCGAGGAGGGCGGCCACCTCGTCATAGGCGGCGGCCGCATCGTCGAGCGGGCAGTCCGGGTCGTCGTCGCAGCGGGCGAGGATGTCGTTCACCTGGCCCTCGATGGCCGGCCCCTGGGTGAGGAGGAAGTCGGTGAGGCCCTGGGTCGGGTCGACCACGCCGTCGAGCACCATGGCCCGCGTGCGCTCGGGGAACTGCTCGAGGTAGCCGAGGCCGAGCGCAGTGCCGTACGAGTAGCCGGCGTAGGAGATCTGGTCCTCGCCGAGGGCCTCACGGATGGCGTCCATGTCCTGGACGACGTCGCGGGTGCCCACGAAGGGCAGGACCTCGCCGTCGGTCTGCTCGCACTCGTCGGCGACGGCCTGCGCCGCCCGGTCGAGTTGGCGCTGCTCACGTCGGGAGTCGGGCTCGGGGTCGATGTCGAGGAAGGCGTCGACCTCGTCACCGCAGGTCAGCCCCGCGCTCCCGCCGACGCCCCGGGGGTCCCAGCCGATGATGTCGAAGCGGTCCAGCACCTCCTGGGGAAAGGGCTGTGCCAGCGCGAACTCGACCCCGCTGGCACCCGGGCCGCCCGGGTTGGTCAGGAGCACGCCGATGCGCTCGGCGGGGTTGGCCGCAGGGACCCGGGCGACCTCGATGTCGATGGTCTGCCCCTCGGGCTCCGAGTAGTCGAGGGGGACGGTGACGGTGCCGCACTCGCCGAAGCCGACGTCGCAGGTCCCGAAGTCGATGGTCGTCTCCGGCGGCTCCGTCGTGGACGGGTCGCCGGGGGTGAACACCTCGACCGTCGTGTCGGGGGCACTCGACTCCTGGACCCCGCTCCCGCAGGCCGCTGCGGCCAGGGCGACGACGAGGGCGAGGGCCACGACGGCGACGTGCTGGCGGCGGACGGACGAGTGGGGGCCGGACACGGCCCCGAGGCTACGACCCCCGTAACCTGGCGCCATGTCACGACCCTTCCACGTCGGCGTCTTCACCCCCCAGGGGTGGAAGACCGAGCTCAAGTCCATCCCCGACCCGCGGGACCAGTGGCAGCGGGTGATCGACACCGCCGTCCTCGCCGAGGAGCTCGGCTACGACTCCGTGTGGGTCTACGACCACGTCCACAACGTCCCCGTCCCCTCGAACGAGTCCATCTTCGAGTGCTGGACGACGATGGCCGCCCTCAGCCAGGTCACCAGCCGCATCCGCCTCGGTCAGATGGTCGGCTGCGCCGGCTACCGCAACCCGGGCCTGCTGGCCAAGATCACCTCGAACATCGACGTGATGAGCGGCGGGCGCCTCGACTGGGGCATCGGCGGCGGCTGGTACGAGCACGAGTACAACGCCTACGGCTACCCCTTCCCCGCGGCCAAGGAGCGCCTCGGCATCCTGCGCGACACGGTCGAGATCGTCACCCGCATGTGGCGCGACGCCGAGGCCACCTACGAAGGCACGTACCTCTCGGTGGCCGGCGCCCAGTGCGACCCCAAGCCCCTCCAGGACCCCCACCCGCCGATCTGGATCGGCGGCGGCGGCGAGCAGGTCACCCTGCGCATCGTCGCTCGCCTCGCCGACTACTCGAACTTCGGGGGCAAGCCCGACGAGTGGTCGCACAAGCGCGACGTCCTGGCGGGCCACTGCGACGCGGTCGGGCGCGACCTCGACGAGATCACCATGACTTGGTCGCCCGAGCTGTTCGTGCGCGAGACCGAGGAGGAGATCGTTGCCGCCGGGTCCCAGTCGTTCTGGGGCGAGCCCTTCGACTCCTGGCGGGCCGGCAACCTCGTGGGGACGCCCGAGCAGGTGCTCGAGCGCATCGAGGAGTACCGGGCCCTCGGCTGCGGCGGCATCGTCGCCTGGTGCTCGGACCTCCCCGAGCACGACACCCTGCGCCTCTTCGCCGACAAGGTGCTGCCCGAGCTCCGCTGACGTGATCCACGGGGCCGGCCGTCGCCACGCCGTGGGGCTCGTCGTCGTGGCGGCCGCCCTCGTGCCCCTCGGGCTTGCCGCCGCCCTCCCGGCGGCGCCGGCCCAGACCCGAGCGGACGAGGGCAGCGCCGGCGCGATCTCCGTCGTCGGCTCGGTGGCCGGCGACGACTGGTCACTGCCTGCGGGAACGCCGGTGGCACCCGACTCGGGGTTCTTCTCCGAGGGCGCCGATCCCGGTCGTCACGTCGACGTGCACGTCGTCGATGTGACGTGGCGGATGCTCGAGCCCGCCGAGGGCGAGTTCCGCGACGACCTCGCCGGCCGGGCCCAGGACATGGACCTCGCCCCGCTGGCCGACCAGTTGGCCGTGCCCGGGCGGTACTGGCTGCGGGTGTGGCTCACCAACGTGCGCTGGGCGCCCCGTTGGGTGGTGGAGGACTGTGGCCTCGCGGCCGCGGGCAACGACGAGGACGGGGGTCGGCACCTGCCCATCTGGAACGCCTGCTTCTGGGGCCACGCCGTCGACCTCTACCGCCACCTGCTGGTCGACCTCGGCATCGCCGACGACCCCGACCTGGTGCTGGCCTACGTGCCCGGCGGCTTCGCCTGGGCCGAGTTCGACTTCGACGTCGTCGATCAGGCCATCGCCGCCGGCGAGCTGACCGTGCCTGCGTTCGTGTCCTGGTTCCACCAGATGGTCGCCGACCTCACCGGCCTCATGGGCGACCAGGCGGGCAAGCTCGTCTACACGGGGGAGGACCATCCCTTCGCCTCGCTGGGCACGGCCGACGACCTCCTCGCCCGGTACGCGGTCGAGCACGGGATGGGGGTGCGCACCGGCATCTCCGAGCTGTCGAACTTCCACCTGAACGAGGTGCCCGCCTACGGGACCACCATCGGCCAGGACGGGCATCTGGTCACCGACGAGGACTGGGTGCTGCGGGCGCCCGGGCGCATCTCCGCCGCGGAGCACGAGTGCTACCTCGACTGCGGGTTCCACACCGACCAGTTGGGCTACGCCATCCGCCAGTCCAACCTCCATGCGCTGGCCGCGCTGCGCGCGAACTGGCTCTACGTCGTGCCCCATGACAGCTACCTCGACCGGTTCGCGGCGCACTGGTCCTGGGTGCGCCACAGCCTCGGGCAGACGGCGGCGACCTCGGCCGACGCCTGGGTGGCGCTGCGGCGGGCCACCGACGAGTACTGGGCCGACGACGACACCGCGGACGAGGCCGGGGTGGACTGGAACGGCCGCCCCGTCGTTCACGACCTCGAGCGCTGGGTGCACCAGCTCGAGCAGGCACCCGGCTGCCACGGGCGCCGGGGGAGCGAGGTGCACGTCGGCGTGCTCGCGCCCGAGAACGGCGTCGCCCGGGAGGGCCGCCGCACTGACGCCGCCGCCGGGCAGCCCCACCTGTGCTTCTCGGTGGACGACACCTTCCTGGCCCCCACGGAGGCGGCCGACCTCGACGTGCTGGTGACCTACGTCGACCGCGGGCGCGGCTCGTTCGTGCTCACCGTCCCGGGCGAGGGCGGCCGTCTCCGTTCAGCCGAGGTGGCGCTCACCGACACCGGACGGCGCCGCACGGTCCGATTCAACGTCGTCGGCGGCCGCATGGACGCGTCGCTGCCGGGTGGCGCCGACCTGCGCCTGACCCGCGTGCGCGGGGCCGACGTCGACGTGCAGTTCGTGCGGGTGGTGAAGCCCTGAGCGGGTCTCAGCTCACTCGTAGTAGCGGTAGACGACCTCGGCCACGCAGGACGGCTTCGACGCGCCCTCGACCTCGAAGGTGAGCTTCATCGACACCTGGACGCCGCCGGCGACGTCGTCGACGCCCACCAGCTCGGCGCCGGCGCGCAGGTTCGAGCCCACGGGGACGGGGGAGGGGAAGCGCACCTTCTCGCAGCCGTAGTTCACGCCCATCGAGAAGCCGTGCACCTGCACGATCTCGGGGATGAGCGACGGGGCCAGCGAGAGGGTGAGGTAGCCGTGGGCGATGGGCCCACCGAAGGGGCCGCTCTTGGCCCGCTCGGGGTCCACGTGGATCCACTGGTGGTCACCGGTCGCGTCAGCGAACAGGTTGACCTGCTCCTGGGTGACCTCGTGGTAGCTGCTGTAGCCGAGGTGCTCCCCGACCTTCGCCTTGAGCTCGTCTGCGCCGTTCAGGACCGTGGTCATGGCCCGATCATGCCGCGGCCGGGCCTGCTCGGACCAACGGGCGCCAGCCGGGACGCCGGCTACTGGAACCAGATGCGCTGGTAGTCGCGGCTCTGGGGGTGCAGCAGCAGGGCGAGCATGGCGACCGGGAACATGGCGCTGATGACGAGGGTGGTGCTGAGGCCGCCGGCCACCAGCCAGAACACGTAGGGCAGCACGGCGATGGCGGCCACGCCGACGCCGAGCAGGTAGCCCCACTTGCGCTCGTTGGCGATGCCGTAGCCCGCAGCCACGCTGCCGGCGGCGAGGGCCAGCACGAGGGGGTTGGCGAACCCGCCGAAGAGCACGTCGAAGGCGGCGCTGATATAGAGCAGGAGTACGGCCATCTGGAGGGTTTGAGGTTGCGACGCATTGGTCCAGCGGCGGGTCTGCATGGCTGACAGTCTGGCAGGACCCGCAACGGACCAGGTGGTCGGCGTCGTGCTCGCCGCCGGCGCCGGCACCCGCCTGCGACCCCTGACCTGGGAGCGTCCGAAGGCCCTGTGCCCCGTCGGCGACGTGCCGCTCGTCGACCTGGCGCTTGCCCGCATGTGGCCCCTGGTCGGGGAGCTCTCGGTGAACGTGCATCACGGCCGTGCCGCCATGGAAGGGCACCTCGCCACCCGACCCGACGTGCACGTGTCCGTCGAGGAGCCCGTCGCCCTCGGCACCGCCGGCGCCCTCGGACGCCTGCGCCCGTGGATCGCCGGCCGGGCCGTCGCCGTGGTCAACGCCGACGCCTGGTGCCCGGACCCCCTCGACGCGCTCTTCGCGGGATGGGACGGCGAGCGGGTCCGTCTGCTGCTCGTGGGCGCCGACACCCTCCACCCCCGGGTGTCGGTCGCCGGCTGCCTGCTCCCGTGGGCGGCCGTGTCGGACCTCCCGGCCGAGCCGAGCGGCCTCTACGAGGTCTGCTGGCGGCCGTGGGCCGACCGGGGCGCCGTGGAGGTCGTCCGCCACGACGGTGCCTTCGCGGACTGCGGTACGCCGGCGGACTACCTCGTCGCCAACCTCACGGCTTCCGGTGGCGCGTCGGTCATCGGGGCGGGCGCCGTGGTCGAGGGCCTGGTCGAGCGGGCGGTGCTGTGGCCGGGGGCCCGGGTCGAGGCCGGCGAGGTGCTCCGCGACGCCATCCGCACCCCGGGGGGACTCACCGTCCTCGTCCGCTGATT
>CAYYDZ010000159.1:0-2844 GCA_964470715.1 uncultured Microthrixaceae bacterium
CCCCCTACAGGACGAACAGCATCTCCTGGTACGTCGGGAGCGGCCACAGGTCGTCCGCCACGATGTGCTCGAGGCCGTCGGCGGCCTCCCGCACCGTCGCCATGGCCGGCAGCAGGGTGTCGCAGGCGTAGCGGGCCTCGTCGAGGGTCGACTCGGCGCCGTGGGCGCCGGCGATTCCCGCCTCGAGCGACGCGATCCCCGCCTGCAGGTCGGCGACCAGGCCCGACACCTCGTCGAGGAGCGTGGTGTCGAAGTCGATCCCCACGGCCTTGAGGTTGGCCCCCTGGCCGGCCAGCTCGCCCTGGTAGCGCAGGCCGGCGGGCAGGATCAGGGTCTTGGCCATCTCGAGGGTCTGCCGGGCCTCGACGGCGAGGCTCAGCACGTACTGCTCGAGGTAGACCTCATAGCGGCTGGCCAGCTCCCGCTCGTTGAGCACCTCGTACTTGGCGAAGAGCTCCTTCACCTCGGGGGTGTCGAACTGCGGCAACGCGTCGACCGTGGTGCGCAGGTTCAGCAGGCCACGGGCCTCGGCCTCCACCTGCCACTCCTCGCCGTA
Organism: uncultured Microthrixaceae bacterium; assembly: GCA_964470715.1. Lineage (GTDB taxonomy): Bacteria > Actinomycetota > Acidimicrobiia > Acidimicrobiales > DATDAH01 > JAEUJM01. Next base: position 557 of record CAYYDZ010000159.1, read on the forward strand.
GCCGTCACCGTTGAAGATCACGTTGCCGTGGTCGGCGATGATGCCCTGGAGCAACGACTGGACCGCGGCGTTGAAGTCGGTGCCTGCCTCGACCGCAGCCTCCAGCTCGGTGGCGATGAAGTCGAGCGACTCGGCGATCGACGTGTTCAGCGCGATCAGCGGACCGGCGATGGACTGCGAGGAGCCCGGCGCCCGGAACTCGAAGCGGTTGCCGGTGAAGGCGAAGGGGCTGGTGCGGTTGCGGTCGCCCGGGTCGCTGGGCAGGTCCGGGATGGTGTCCACGCCCACGATGAGCGTGCCCTTCTCCTTGGACTGGGTGGCGCCGCCCTTGGCGATCTGGTCGAACACGTCCATCAGCTGGTCGCCCAGGAAGATGGAGATGATGGCCGGCGGGGCCTCGTTGGCGCCGAGGCGGTGGTCGTTGCGGGACGATGCGACCACGGCACGGAGCAGCCCGCCGTAGCGGTGCACGGCCCGGATGACGGCGGCGCAGAACACCAGGAACTGGGCGTTCTCGTGCGGGGTGTGACCCGGATCGAGCAGGTTGCCCTCGGTGGTGCTCCCGAGCGAGAAGTTCACGTGCTTGCCCGAGCCGTTGACGCCGGCGAAGGGCTTCTCGTGGAGCAGGCACTCCATGCCGTACTTCTCGGCGACCCGACGCAGGGTGACCATCATGAGCTGCTGGTGGTCGGTGGCCAGGTTGGCCTTCTCGAACACCGGGGCGATCTCGAATTGGCCAGGCGCGACCTCGTTGTGACGGGTCTTGGCGGGGATGCCGAGCTTGAACAGCTCACGCTCGGTCTCGAGCATGAAGGCCAGGACCCGCTCGGGGATTGCGCCGAAGTAGTGGTCGTCGAACTCCTGGCCCTTGGGGGACGGGGCGCCGAAGAGGGTGCGGCCGGCCGAGACCAGGTCGGTCCGGCTGAAGTAGAAGTGGCGGTCGATCAGGAAGTACTCCTGCTCGGCTCCGGCGAAGCTCGACACCGCTCCGGGGTTCTCGTGCCCGAAGAGCTTCAGGACCCGCTGGGCCTGCTTGGCCAGGGCCTGCTGCGAACGCAGGATCGGGGTCTTCTTGTCGAGCGCCTCGCCGGTCCACGAGATGAACACGGTCGGGATGCACAGGGTGTTGCCGTTCGGGTTCTCGAGGATGTAGGCCGGGCTGGTGACGTCCCAGCCGGTGTAGCCACGGGCCTCGAAGGTCTGACGCAGGCCACCATTGGGAAAGCTCGACGCGTCGGGCTCGCCCTGGACCAGGGTCTTGCCTGCGAACTCGGCGATGGAGGCGCCGGTGCCGTCGGGCTCGAGGAAGCTGTCGTGCTTCTCGGCGGTGAGGCCGGTGAGTGGGTAGAAGACGTGGGCGTAGTGGGACGCGCCCTTCTCCAGCGCCCAGTCCTTCATGGCCGAGGCCACGATGTCGGCGACGTCGGGATCGAGCCGCTCGGCGTGCTCGATCGTGGCGAGCACCGACTTGTAGACCGTCTTGGGCAGGCGGGCCTTCATCACCGAGGTGGAGAAGACGTTCTTGCCGAAGAGCTCACCCGGAGACTCGTGCTCGGCGAATCCCGCGGACGGCGCGGTGTACGAGGTGACGGCGTCAATTGCTCGGCGGCGGGCGGCGGCGTCGCTCATCAGGGTTGCTCCTCTTCGAAGGGGGTGGGGTCGCGAGCAGCGACCGGCCGACCCTAGGGGCGACGTGTTTCCGCCATGTTTCCCTCACGCCTTTTCTGAGGTTTCTGACGCGATCTTGACGCCGCGGCGAACGACCGACCATCGCGTTGGCGAACCCCATGGGCCGAGGGATCGCGGTGCCGTGGCTCGGTCGGTAGGGCCGTTCGTCCCGGCCGTGGCGCCTCAGCCGTCGCGGTGAGCCAACCGCCGTCCCGCCACCAGGAAGGCCACGCCGATGGCGGCGTACAGCGGCTGGAAGAACGAGAACGACTGGAGGAAGAGGAGCTGGACGACGATCCAACCGATCAGCAGGACGCCGAGGGCCGTCGTCGCGGCCGCGGTCCGGGGGTCGCCCCGCCAGGCCAATACCGCGAGGATCGTCGACGGCAGGGCCACGACGACTGCGAGGGCGAGACCCGCGAGCACGAGGCTGTCGAAGGGCAGGCGCTGGTTCAGCTCCTCGCCGAAGGACAGTCCGCCGCCGACCAGCCCCACCACGCCGGACCAGGCGGACAGGGCGTTGAGGGCGGCGAAGGTGGCGAGCAGGCGGTGGCGGTGCACGAGGGCACCCGGCCGGGTGGCAGCGTCGAGGTCCGTGGTCACGATTCGATCATCCGAAC
>CAYYDZ010000159.1:2944-5704 GCA_964470715.1 uncultured Microthrixaceae bacterium
GCGGCCCGCAGGTTGCGCACCCACTCGGTGGTGCCCCGGGGCGCCACCAGGTAGCTCCGGCCGTCGAGGTCGAGCACGTTCACGACGTTCGAGCGCACGATGCCGCTCCTGCGCCCGACGATACGCAGCTCGCGCGAGCCCAGGAGGCTGACGCCGTGGCGCGCCAGCCACGCCACGGTCGGGTTCATGACCTTCAGGGTGAAGCGGTCGGGGGCGAGGTAGCGGTCGGGGGCGGCGGTCGTGGTGTGCATGGATCCTCCTCAAGAAACGAGAGCACTGCTCTCTCTTTGCGATGCCCACAGGTTCGCGTGCTTCGGAGGAATAGTCAAGAGCACTGCTCTCGTTTTGGTACGGTGCTCTCCATGACGACGGCACGGGCCCGGGCACGGGCCGAGCTCACCCGGGAGATCAAGGCGTCGGCGCGCCGCCAGATCGCGGAGGTCGGCGCCTCCGCGCTGTCGCTGCGAGCGGTGGCACGCGAGCTCGGCATGGTGTCCTCCGCGCTCTACCGGTACTTCCCCAGCCGCGACGCTCTGCTCACCGCGCTCATCGTCGACGCCTTCGACGCCGTCGGCGCCGTCGCAGAGCAGGTCGAGGCCGAGGTCCCCGCCACCGCAGGCTTCACGCGGCGCTGGGTGGCCCTCGGCACCGCGGTCCGGGAGTGGGCCGTGGCCCAGCCGCACGACTACGCCCTCATCTACGGCAGCCCCGTCCCCGGCTACGAGGCGCCGACCGACACCGTGGACCCGGCGGCCCGGGTCAGCCTCGTGGCGCTGCGCGTCGTGGCCGACGGTGTGGCCGCCGGCCAGATCGACGCCACCGCAACCGCGCCGATGCCCCGATCGGTCCACGGTGAGATGGCGGCCCTGCGCGACGGCGTCGGCCTCGCCATCCCCGACGAGGTCCTGGCCCGCAGCCTCGTGGCCTGGTCGGCCGTGCTCGGCGCCATCAGCTACGAGCTGTTCGGCCACCTCCACGGCATCGTGGCCGACCACCCCGCCTACTTCGACCACCAGCTCAAGCGCACCGCCCGCCTCATCGCCGAGCCCTGAGCACGGCGCCGGCGCAGGTGCCAGCATCGGGTCATGCGCTTCTCCTTCTGGACCAACCTGAGCCAACCGTGGGCCGACGTGGTGGACGGCGTCACCCACGCCGAGCACACCGGCTGGGACGGGGTGTACGTGGCCGACCACTTCATGGCCGACGCCGGCGGCCCCTTCCCCGCCGACCAGCCCCACTTCGAGGCCACGGCCACCCTCGCCGCCCTCGCCGCACTCACCGAGCGGGTCCGCCTCTCCGCCCTCGTCTTCGGCATCACCTACCGCCACCCCGCCGTGTTGGCGAAGTGGGCGGCGACCACCGATCACATCAGCGACGGACGCCTGCTCCTCGGCGTCGGCGCCGGCTGGCAGGAGAACGAGCACGCTCAGTACGGCATCCCCCTCGGCCCTCCCGGGCAACGGGTGGACCGCTTCGAGGAGGCGCTCGTGGTGCTGCGGGGCCTGCTCGACGAGGAGACCACGACGCTGGAGGGCGAGCACTACGTCCTGCGTGACGCCATCGCCCACCCCAAGCCGGTCCAGGCCCACCTGCCGCTGCTCATCGGCGCCAAGGGGCCGCGCATGCTCGGGGTCGTCGCCCGCCGCGCCGACGAGTGGAACATGTGGTCGCTGCCGCCCGAGATCGCCGCCAAGCGGGCCGAGCTGGACCGAGCCTGTGAGGCCAACGGGCGCGACCCGGGCGAGATCGCCACCTCCACCCAGGCCCTGTTCTTCGTCCTCGACAGCAACGACGATGCCGATGCCTACATCCAGATGGTGGCAGGGCGACCCTGCGTGGCCGGCACCCCCGATCGCATCGCGGAGAGCGTGGCCGCCTGGCGCGAGGCGGGCGTCGACGAGATCATCGTCCCCGACTTCACCCTCGGCCGCGGCGCCGAGCGCACCGACGCCCTGGACCGCATCATCGAAGAGGTGGCCCCCGCCTTCCGGTGACGCCGCGGCCTGGGCACCGTCCGCTCTGGAGGAATCCGAGCGACAGTGGCCCCAGCCGCCGGTAAGGTCATACGCCCCCTTCCCGCCACCGCGGCCTGATCCAGGCCGTGCAGGAGCGCACGATGTCACCCGACGGTCTCACCGTCACCCTCGAGGGCGAACGCGCCGCGCTCGCCCGTGCCCAAGGGGCGGTCCAGTCCAAGCTGGCCACCTTCGAGGCCATCAAGGCCGACGACAGCGGCGCCGACGCGCTGAGCGACGAGTACATCGCCGCGGTCGTCCGCGGGGCGGTCGAGAAGCTGCAGCAGGACCTCGTCGTGTTCGGTCGCATCGACGACGACCGGCCGTGGCGCGTGGGCCTCTACGGCATCGACGAGGGCGGGGACCAGCTCGTCATGGACTGGCGGGCCCCCTTCGCCACCCGCTTCTACCAGGCCACCTTCGACCAGCCCGGCGGCCTCTCGCGCCGGGTGAGCTACGTCGGTTGCATCGACGACCTCTTCGTGGAGGAGTTCACCACCGGTCTCGTCGAGGGCTCGTCGCCCCTGCTCACCGAGCTCTCGCGGGAGCGCGGCGCCACCATGCGCACCGCGGTGGCGACGCTCCAGACCGAACAGGACGCGCTCGTCCGCCTCGACCCCCGCGAGCGCCTGGTACTCCGAGGCGGCCCCGGCACGGGCAAGACCGTGGTGGGTCTCCACCGCGCCGCCTGGCTCGTCTACAACGACCACCGCATCGCCGCCGAGCGCATCCTCGTCATCGGGCC
>CAYYDZ010000160.1:0-5700 GCA_964470715.1 uncultured Microthrixaceae bacterium
TCGAGGGAGCGGCCCGCTTCGAGGGAGCGGCCCGCTTCGAGGGAGCGGCCCGCTTCGAGTGCGCCACCCGGGGGGCACCCGCGCTCGAAGGGGAAGACCGTCGGCGGAGCCGACGGCGCCGTGGTGACCGGGGGCGACGGACCAGGGGTCGGGGGCGGTGGTGGAGGAGGCGGCGGCGGCGGAGGAGCGGCGGCCGTCGCCGCCGGGTCCTGGCGGCGCTCGGGCAACCCCGGGGGCGGGCCCTGGGACAGCCGGCGCCGATCCCCACCCACCCACCAGGCATGCTCCTCGCTCGAGAGGTCCACGTTGTCCGTGCCCCGGTCTCGCCGCCATCCCATGTCCCTCCATCGACCGACGCGCCGGTCAGTGTGAGCGGTATCGGTCGGTGCGACCGATGCTGGGGCGAACCGATCACGGGTAGGGGACCGGCCTGGCCGGCGGGGCCCGCCGGCCGCAACCGACTAGAGTCGGTTCGTAAGCGCCCCCAGAAACGAACGGAGACGCCTGTGCCCGCAACCGTGGTTGTCGGCACCCAGTGGGGCGACGAAGGCAAGGGCAAGTTCACCGACCTCGTCGCCAAAGAGATGCAGCTCGTGGTCCGCTACCAAGGCGGCCACAACGCGGGCCACACCATCGTGGTCGACGGCGAGAGCTTCGCCCTTCAACTGGTGCCCAGCGGGATCCTGTACGACCACATCACCCCGGTCATCGGCAACGGGGTGGTGGTCGACCCCGTCGTGCTCCTCGCCGAGGTCGACATGCTCGAGGGCAAGGGCGTCGACTGCTCGCGCCTGAAGGTCAGCGGCAACGCCCACCTGATCCTCCCGTACCACCAGGAGATCGACGCGATCACCGAGCGGTACCTCGGCAAGAACAAGCTGGGGACGACCAAGCGCGGCATCGGCCCGGCCTACGCCGACAAGGCCGCCCGCGTGGGCATCCGCGTCCAGGACCTGCAGGACCCCAAGATCTTCCGGGCCAAGCTGGACCTCGTCCTGAAGGAGAAGGCGCCGTTGCTGGCCAAGGTCTACAACCGGCTGCCGCCCAAGGCCGACGACATCGCCTCGCTCTACCTCGACGAGTGCCTTCCCCGCCTCGAGCCGTACATCGCCGACACGGTCACCCTCGTGCACGATGCCCTCGACGCCGGCCAGCACGTGCTGTTGGAAGGGGCCCAGGCCACGTTCCTCGACCTGGACCACGGCACCTACCCCTACGTCACCTCGTCGAACCCGGTGGCCGGCGGCGCGTGCACCGGCGCCGGCGTGGGCCCGCTCTACATCGACCGGGTCATCGGGATCGCCAAGGCCTACATCACCCGGGTGGGCGCCGGGCCCTTCGTCACCGAGCTCTTCGACGACGTCGGCGACCTGCTCGTGGATCGCGGCCACGAGTACGGCACCAACACCGGCCGCCGCCGCCGCCCGGGGTGGTTCGACGCGGTCATGCTGCGGCAGGCAGTGCGGGTGAACTCCCTGTCCGAGGTGGCCCTGACCAAGCTCGACGTCCTCGACACCCTTGACACCCTCAAGGTGTGCGTGGCCTACGAGGCCGACGGTGAGCGCTACGAGCACCTGCCGTACCACCAGTCGGTGCTGCACGCCGCCAAACCGGTGTACGAGGAGCTACCGGGGTGGAAGACCGACCTGTCGGCCATGACCGAACGCCATGAGCTTCCGGGGGCCGCACAGGACTACGTCGCCTTCCTCGAGGCGCAGATCGGTGTTCCCATCCGCCTCGTGGGGGTGGGCCCGGGCCGCGAGCAGTTCCTGCACTTCGCGGCCTAGTGGGGATCGGAGGGTCGTCGATGAGGGTCTGTGTGGTCGGCAGTGGTGGTCGCGAGCACGCGTTGGCGCACGTCCTGGCCCGCACGGCCACGTCCGTGGTGGTCACACCCGGCAACCCGGGCATCCCGGGATCGATCGCCACGCGACCCGAGGAGGTCGACGCCGACCTGTTCGTCGTCGGCCCCGAGGCGCCGCTGGTCGACGGTCTCGCCGACCGCCTGCGGGCCCAGGGCAAGCTCGTGTTCGGGCCGGGTGCCGACGGGGCCCGGTTGGAGGGCTCCAAGGCATGGATGAAGGAGGTGCTCATCGACGCCGGCGTCCCCACGGCCGCCTATGGCGCCTTCACCGCCGACGAGGAGCGCGCCGCACTCGACTTCCTGGCCACGATGCCCGGCCCCTACGTGGTCAAGACCGACGGGCTTGCCGCGGGCAAGGGCGTCGTGGTCACCGAGTCGTTCGACGAAGCCCGCGCCGCGGTGATCGCCTATCTGTCCGGGTCGGCGTTCGGAGCCGCCGGCCAGCGCCTCGTCATCGAGGAGTTCCTGGCCGGCCCGGAGCTGTCCATCCTGGCCGTCTGCGACGGCCGTCGAGCGGTCGCACTGGCGCCGGCCCAGGACTTCAAGCGCATCGGCGACGGCGAGACGGGACCGAACACCGGCGGCATGGGCGCCTATTCGCCGGTCCCCGTCGCCGGCGACGACGTGGTGGCCGAGGTCATGGCCACCGCGGTCGAGCCCACTCTCGCCGCGCTGCGCGAACGTGGCGTCGACTACCGAGGTGTGCTGTACGCCGGTCTCGTGCTCACCGCTGCAGGACCCAAGGTGCTCGAGTACAACGTCCGCTTCGGTGATCCCGAGACCCAGGTCGTGGTGCCTCGGCTCTCGTCCGACCTCGTCGAGCTGCTGGCCCAGGCCGCCGCCGGCGAGATCTCGGTCACGCCGACCTTCGTGGACGACGCCTTCGTCACCGTGGTCTGTGCCGCGGAGCACTATCCGGCGGCGCCCCGCATCGGCGACGTGATCGAGGGCATCGATGCGGCCGCGGCCACGGGCGCGACGGTGTTCTGCGCCGGTGTCGCCGCCGACGCCGACGGTCGGCTGGTGACCGCCGGCGGGCGGGTGCTGGCGGTCACCGGCTCGGGCACCAGCATCGCGTCGGCCCGGGACGTGGCGTACGCAGCCGTCGACCTGATCTCGTGGCCTGGTATGCAGAGGCGCACGGACATCGCCCGGCACGCAGCCGGGCAGTAGCCACCACCAACTGACCAGGAGGGTCCCGCTGATGAAGGTCGCCGTGCTCATGGGGTCGGAGTCCGACAAGGAGAAGATGGCGCCCGCCGGGGACACCCTCGCCCGGTTCGGCATCGAGGCCGACGTACGGGTGCTGTCTGCCCACCGCACGCCGGCCAAGGTGGCCGAGTTGGCGTCGACCGCCCGCGACAACGGGTACGTCGCCTTCATCTGCGGGGCCGGGATGGCGGCGCACCTCGCCGGCGCCGTCGCGGCCCAGACCACCTTGCCGGTGGTGGGTGTCCCCCTCTCGGGGGGTGCCCTCGACGGTGTCGACGCGCTCTACTCGACGGTCCAGATGCCCAAGGGCATCCCGGTGGCCACCGTGGCGGTGAACGGGTCGATGAACGCCGCCCTGCTCGTCGTGCAGATGCTCGCCATCGGTGACCCGGACCTGGCCGCCAAGCTGGCCGAGCACCGTCGGGAGATGGCGGGGGCGTGATCCTGCCGCCGGCGCGCTGCCTCAGGGTCGAGGGGCCGGCGGGTCCTCGCCCAACTGCTCGGGCGTGACCGGCCCGAAGAACGTCGGCTCTGCCCGCTTGGGGGGCGGTGGCGGGGGCGGCGGCGGGGGGAGTGCGTCGTGGGGGTCGGCCAGCAGGTCGCGGACGCGCAGCGCCGGCCGGCCGCTCACATGCTCCCAGGCGGCGGGGTCGGGGACCGACGACGCCGACCGCTGGACCAGCGGGGTGTTCGCGGTGAAGAGCTGGTCGGCATCGATGTGCGGCGGCGGGGGCGGCAGGTCGGGGCTTCCGGGGGGTGCGGCCGGAGGCAGGGGCGCCGAAGGCAGTGGTGACCGTTCACCGGAGTATCCGGGCATGGGGGGAAGCCCCTCGAAGGGGTCCGCCGGCGCCGCGGGCAGGTCGTCGGTCGGCGTGTCCGCTTCGTCCACGGGCGGAGGTGATGGGGGCGCTGCGTCCTCCGATGGTGCGGGTGGGGTCGACGGCGCCGGTCGAGGTGGCGGGGGCGGGGGCGGGGGCCGCTCGGCCATCGCGGGGCGGCTCGGTTGCCTGGGCGGTGGGGACGTCGGGCGGGTCTTCGACACGTCGGGGGCCCGGGTGTCGAACCCCGCGGGCTCGAGGTGGGGGAGGGGTGGCGCGGGCGGAACCGGGGCGTCCCGGGACTCGACCGGCGGCCGAGCAGGCGGCGGAGGCGGAGGCGGAGGCGGTGACGGTGCAGGTGGTGGCGGAGGCGGTGACGGTGCAGGTGGTGGCGGTGACGGTGTAGGTGGTGGCGTGGCGTTCGTCAGGGTGGGCGCCGGCGGAGGCGCGGGCGGGATGATCGCCCCCAGGTCGTCCGCCGCCGAAGAGCCGCCGGCGGTGGGGGTGGTCGGCGACGGGGGCGCCGTCAGCGACGCGGGCGGGAGCATCGGCCCAGGGTCGGGCAGGTCGCCCGCCCGTGGCTTGTCGCCCGCCTGCGGTGCGTCGATCACCGGCACCGTCGTGATCGCGGGCGGAGGTGGCGGCGCCACCTCCTCCAGGTCGGGGATCGCAGACTGGAGCAGGAACTGCGGCGCTTCGGTGGGAGTGGGATCGAGCGCCGGTGGCGGGATGGGTGGTGCGTGGCGGGTGCCCTCCGGCGGGCCGGGGGGCGCCGGCGTGGGCGAGGGGGCCAGTCGTGCCGGATCGTCGACGGCCCCGTCGCCGTGGCGTGTCGGGTCGGACCGTGGCGCGTCGGCGACCTTCCCCACCGGCGGCGCCGGTGGCGGCACGGCCGCATCGGGTGGGGCGTTGGGGAGCAGCAGGTCCTGCTCGGTGAGGCCCTCGGTGGGGTCGGCGTTCAGCGACCACTCGACCTCCACGGCGCCGGTACCGTGCTTCTGGGACTCCTTGGCCGCCTTGCGGCGGGCCCTGGTCTCCCTGATCAGCTCCTTCTTCGACTTCAGGGGAGCGTTCCCGGCCGTGGTGCGGACGCCGGCGGCCGCGAGGGCGCAGGCGATGCAGAAGGGTGGCTTGTCGGGCCCGAACGAGTACACCAGGCACTCGGGGCAGAATTCGTTGCCGCATGCACGGCACACGTCTCCCGCGGCTTCGAATTGGTGCTTCGCGCAGCGGCCCTCCATCCGGTTTCACGTCGGCAGCGGAATGGTGGTTCTTGATGGGACTTGACCTGATGATCCCCAACGTCCTGGCCTCGCGGTATGCGAGCGCGCCCCTGGCGGCGCTGTGGTCGCCGGCCCACAAGGTGGTGCTCGAACGCCGGCTCTGGATCGCCATCCTTCGGGCGCAGCGCGACCTCGGGGTCGACGTGCCCGACGGAGTCCTCGAGGCCTACGAGGCCGTCGTCGACCAGGTCGACCTCGACTCGATCGACGCCCGCGAGCGGGTCACCCGCCACGACGTCAAGGCGAGGGTCGAGGAGTTCTCCGCCCTCGCCGGCCACGAGCACGTCCACAAGGCCATGACCTCCCGCGATCTCACGGAGAACGTCGAGCAGCTCCAGGTGCGGCGCTCGCTCGAGCTCATCCGCGACCGCATGGTGGCCGCCCTCGTGGTGCTGGCCGACCGGGCCGTCGAGCACCGCGACACGGTCATCACCGGCCGCAGCCACAACGTCCCGGCGCAGGCCACGACGCTGGGCAAGCGCTTCGCCTCCGCCGGCGAGGAGCTGCTCATCGCCTACGAGCG
>CAYYDZ010000161.1:0-5684 GCA_964470715.1 uncultured Microthrixaceae bacterium
CGGTCTCCTTCTGCCAGGCCAGCACCACCGAGGCGAAGGCCTCGTTGATCTCGACGAGGTCGATGTCGTCGATGGTCATGCCCGCCTTGGCGAGGGCGTACTCGGTGGCCGGGATGGGGGCCGAGAGCATGAAGATGGGGTCGGCGCCGCGCACCGAGAGGTGGTGGATGCGGGCCCGGGGCTTCAGGCCATGCTCGGCGACCGCCTGCTCGGAGGCGATGAGCATGGCCGTGGCGGCGTCGGAGATCTGGCTCGACACCGCGGCGGTGAGGCGCCCGCCTTCGACCAGCGTGCGAAGCGACGCCATCTTCTCGAGGGTCGTGCCCCGGCGGGGCCCCTCGTCGGTGGTGACCTCGCCGAAGGGCAGGATCTCCCGCTCGAAGCGGCCCTCGTCGATGGCGGCCAGCGCGCGCTCGTGGCTCTCCAACGCGAAGGCCTCCATGTCCTCACGGCTGATGTCCCACTTCTCGGCGATCAGTTCGGCGCCGCGGAACTGGCTGACCTCCTGGTCGCCGTAGCGCTTCACCCAACCCTCGCTGCCGGAGAACGGGTCCGTGAAGCCGAACTGCTCGGCGACGGTCATCGCCGAGGCGATGGGGATCATCGACATGTTCTGGACGCCGCCGGTCATGATCAGGTCGGCGGTGCCGCTCATCACCGCTTGGGCGGCGAAGTGCACGGCCTGCTGCGACGAGCCGCACTGGCGGTCGATCGTCGTGCCGGGGATCTCCTCGGGCAGGCCGGCGGCCAGCCACGCCGTACGGGCGATGTCGCCGGCCTGGGGGCCGATGGCGTCGACGCAGCCGAAGTACACGTCCTCCACGGCGGCGGGGTCGACGTCGACCCGCTCGAAGATGCCGTTGAGCACGTGGGCGCCGAGGTCGGCGGGGTGGACCTCGCTGAGCCCGCCGCCGCGCTTGCCGACAGGGGTGCGCACTGCGTCGATGATGTAGGCCTCGGCCATGTCAGGTCCTCTCTGATGCTCAGGTCTCGTGCGGTTCGCTCGTTCTCGAGGCAAGAGCCGTCGGAATCCGACGGCTCTTGCCTCGAGTTCGGTGGTTCGGTGGGCTAGCGGGTGACGATCACGGACGAGCCGTGGCCGAACAGGCCCTGGTTGATGGTGACGCCGACCTTGGCGCCTTCGACCTGGCGGCCCGTGGCCTGGCCCCGCAGCTGCCAGGTGAGCTCGCACACCTGGGCGATGGCCTGCGCCGGCACGGCCTCGCCGAAGCAGGCCAGGCCGCCGCTGGGGTTGACCGGCACGCGGCCGCCGAGGCTGGTGTCGCCGTCGTTGAGCAGGCGCTCGGCCTCGCCCTCCTTGCAGAGCCCGATGTTCTCGTACCAGTCGAGCTCGAGCGCCGACGACAGGTCGTAGGCCTCGACCACGTTCACGTCCTCGGGGCCGATGCCGGCCTCCTCGTAGGCGGCGGCGGCGATGGCGTCACGGAAGGGGAGCGCCGGCGCGGCCGAGACCGCGGACGAGTCGGTGGCGAAGTTGGGCATCTCGATCACGGTGTTCGGGTACGTCGGCGTGACCGTCGACACCGCCGCCACCTTCACGAAGCTGCTGGCGTGCTTGCGGGCGAAGTCCAGGCTCGACACGACCAGGGCGGCGCCGCCGTCGCTCGTGGCGCAGATGTCGAGCAGGTGCAGCGGGTCGGCCACCACGGGCGACTCGAGCACGTCCTCGACGCTCACCTCCTTGCGGAAGCGGGCGTTGGGGTTGGCCAGGCCGTGGCGGGCGTTCTTCACCTTGACCTTGGCGAAGTCCTCGGGTGTGGCGCCGTAGAGGGCCATGCGCCGGCGGGCATAGAGGGCGAAGTACGTCGGGTTGGTGGCGCCGATGAGGCGGAAGCGCAGCCAGTCCGGATCGTCCTGGCGCTCGCCCTTGTTCGGGGCGAGGAAGCCCTTCGGGGTGGTGTCGGCACCGACCACGAGGGCGACGTCGCACAGTCCGGCCAGGATCTGGGCCCGGGCGATGTTGAGGGCGGTGGCCCCGGAGGCGCAGGCGGCGTAGCAGCTCGACACCCGGGCGCCCGTCCAGCCGAGGGCCTGGGCGAAGGTGGCGCCGGCCACGTAGCCGGGGTAGCCGTTGCGCATCGTGTCGGCCCCCGACACGTACTGGACGTCCGACCACTGGAGGCCGGCGTCGGCCAGGGCGTCGTTGGCGGCGGCGATGCCGTACTCCACGAAGTTGCGCCCCCACTTGCCCCAGGGGTGCATGCCGGCGCCGAGCACCGCGATCTCCCCCTGCCTTGCGCCTCCTCCGTCGGCGCCCCTTCCGGATCCCGTGCCGGCGGTCTCTGCTGCTCCGCTCTGCTCCGCAGCGTCACTCATGGCCGGGCTCCTTCGGTCAGCTTCCACTTCCACACGATGTGCTCGGCCTCGTCGTCCTCGAAGAGCGTTTCGAGCACCAGCTCGACCTCGTCGCCCACGGCCACGTCGGCGGTGGTCGAGCCCTGCGTGAGCTGGCCCAGGATGACGAGGCCCTCCTCGGCGAGCTCGACCGCGGCGATCACGTAGGGCTCGAAGGGGTCGGGCGACACGTAGGGCTCGGGCGGCTGGTACCGGTTGTCGGTGAAGGACCAGACCTTGCCGGTACGGCTCAGCTCGACCGTCTCGAACTCGGCACCGGCGCACGCGGGGTTGCGGCAGAAGTGCGCCTCAGCCGGGAAGAAATAGGTGCCACAGGTGGTGCACTTGGAGCCGAGCAGGTGGGGCTGCTCGTCGTCCATGGTGAACCACCCGTCGATCGCCGGGAGGCGGGGCTTGGTGGGCATGGACGGCAGGTTACCGGCCACCCACCCCCTGGCTCCTCCTCCGTCGGAGCGCCTTCGGCATCCGGTTCGTCAGCGCCGCAGGTCCGCTCCGCCCGCTGCCTCGCCGTGTCTTGCGCCGAATCTGACGAGGCGTCAGGCTTCGCCCCCGTGGACCTGACCTTCACGCCGGCACAAGAGGCGTTCCGGGCCGAGGCGCGGGCGTGGCTCGAGGCCAACGTCCCCTCCGGCCTCGCCTCGATGAACACCGCCGAGGGCTACGCCCAGCACCTCGAATGGGAGCGGAAGCTCTTCGACGCCCGCTGGGCGGTGGTGTCCTGGCCCGAGGAGTACGGGGGTCGTGAGGCCGACCTCATGGAGTGGCTCATCTTCGAGGAGGAGTACTACCGGTCGGGCGCGCCGGGCCGGGTCACCCAGAACGGCATCTTCCTGCTGGCGCCGACGCTGTTCGAGCACGGCACCGAGGACCAGCGGGACCGCTACCTGCGGGACATGGCCTCGGGCGCCAAGACGTGGGCCCAGGGCTGGAGCGAGCCCAACGCCGGCAGCGACCTCGCCAGCCTCACCAGCCGGGCGCGCCAGGACGGCGAGCACTGGGTGTTCAACGGACAGAAGACGTGGTCCACCCGGGGCGTGTTCTGCGACTACCTGTTCGGCCTCTTCCGCACCGACCCCGAGGCCTCCCGCCACCGGGGCCTCACGTACTTCCTCGTGCCCCTCGACGCCGAGGGCGTCACCGTGCGCCCGATCGGCGGCCTGCACGACGACGAGGCCTTCGCCGAGGTGTTCTTCGAGGACGTGCGGGTGCACGAGCGCGACGTGCTCGGCGGTGTGAACCAGGGCTGGGCCGTGGCCATGGCCACCGCCTCCTCCGAGCGGGGCCTGTCGCTGCGCAGCCCCGGGCGCTTCATGGCCACCGCCGACCGCCTGCTCGACCTCTACCGCCGCTGCGTGTCCGGCGAGGTCGGCGGCGGGCCGCTGTCGCTCGACCCCCGCCTGGCCGACGACGTGGTGCGCTGCTGGATGGACGCCGACGCGTACCGCCTCTACACCTTCCAGGCCGTCACCGCCCTCATGGCCGGCGGCACGATGGGGCCGGAGGCCAGCCTCAACAAGATCTTCTGGAGCGAGCTCGACGTGCGCCTGCACGAGACCGCCCTCGCCCTGCTGGGCCAGCTCGCCGAGCTGGACATCGACGCCGACGAGGCGGTCGACCACGGCCGTTGGATGGACGGGTTCCTGTTCTCGCTGGCGGGACCCATCTACGCGGGCACCAACGAGATCCAGCGCAACGTCGTCGCCGAGCGGGTGCTCGGCCTGCCGAGGGTGAAGTGACGCCGGCGGCGGTTGTAGCGCGCAACGCTCGGTTCTGGCTCCCGATTCGGTCGCCCCAGCGATCGAATCGGGAGCCAGTTCGGAGGGGCTCGGATGCCAGGGAGGCACACTGATGGACTTCTCGTTCACGGCGGACCAGCGGCTATTCCAGGATGCCGTGCGCGACCTCCTGGCCAACGAGTGCCTGCCCGATGAGGTTCGGGCGGCGTGGGAGTCCGACGGCCCCGGCCGTTCCGATGCCCGCTGGGTCGCACTGGCCGAGATGGGCGTGCTCGGCCTGACCACACCGGAGGCCTTCGGCGGCCTCGGCATGGACGAGCTCGACCTCGTGCTGCTGCTCGAGGAGGCCGGGCGGGTCTGTCTCCCCGAGCCCCTCGTCGAGACGGTGGCGGTGGCCGCGCCGCTCCTCGCCGACCTGAGCGCCGGCTCGTCAGGCGCGGCGGCCGCCGAGTGGCTGCCCAAGATCGTCGCCGGCGACGGCGTGGTGACCGTCGGCTTCGAGCGCGACGTCTACGTCTCCGAGGGCGCCACTGCCGAGCTCCTGCTCCTCGAGCGCGACGGCGAGCTGCACGCGGTGCCGTGGGCCGACGCCGCCGTGGTCTCGCAGCGTTCGGTCGACCGCGCCCGTCGCATCGCACGCGTCGAGTGGACGCCGACGCCCGACACCTTGCTGGCGTCCGGCGATGAAGCCGCCACCGCCCTCGCCGCGGCCTTCGACCGCGGCGTGCTCGGTGTGTCGGCCATGCTGCTCGGCGTCACGCAGCAGCTCCTCGACGTCACGGTCGAATACGCCACCGCCCGCGAGCAATTCGGCCAGCCCATCGGCGGATTCCAGGCGGTGAAGCACCACCTGGCCGACGCCAAGCTGGCCCTCGAGTTCGCCCGCCCGATGGTCTACCGGGCGGCGTGGACGGTGGCCCGCGGTGACGACGCCCGCGAGCGCGCCACCCACGTGTCGATGGCGAAGTCCTACGCCGCCGAGGCGGCGGCGCTGGCGGCCAAGACGTCGCTCCAGGTGCACGGCGCCATCGGCTACACGTTCGAGTACGACCTGCACCTCTGGATGAAGCGGGCGTGGGCGCTCGCCGGCCAGTGGGGCGACGCCGCCTGGCACCGCCGACGGGTCGCCGCCTCCATCCTCTGACCCACCCGCAGCCGAGCCCTGCTCTGACGCGTTCTGGCGCCTGATCTACTGGCCAGAGCCAGTGGATCAGGCGCCAGTTCGGGACGGCTCGGTGGTGGGGAAGTGACGCTCAGTCGAGCTCGGCCAGCACCTCGCCGATGATCTTGGTGGCCTCGTGGGGCGCGAGGGGCTCGCCGCCCTCGGCCTCGACCGCCGCCTCGCGGTCGTGGGACCCGCGGGTACGGCGTCCTCGCCGTCCCCGGCCTCGTCCGCCGCGTGCACGCGTTCGGGGGCGACCGGGACGACCAAGCTGCCGTCGTCGTTGCGGATGATCTCTGGGTCCATGGAGGGGTCCCTACCCGGATCGGGGTGTCGCTCCCCGGCGACGCGCCGGCCGGCCTGTTCTGGCGCCCGATCTACTGGCCAGGGCCAGCAGATCAGGCGCCAGT
>CAYYDZ010000162.1:0-5600 GCA_964470715.1 uncultured Microthrixaceae bacterium
CGAGGACGTCCGGTGCGGCCCACTTCCGGTTGCGGTGCTTGCCGGACACCTTCGTGAGGATCTCCTTGTCGGCGAGGTGCTCGATGGCGGCGTTCGCGTTGGTGGCGGCGACCCCCAGCTCCCGTTGCACGAGCGGCGAGTCCACCACTGGTTGGCGCACCAGGAGATCGGCCAGTCCGTGCGCCGCCGCGCCGCGACGGGCCGTGATGCGCTCTGCCCACCCGGCCCTGATGGCGGTGAGATCGGTGGTGAGCATGCGACCGTTGGCGACCGCACGGAATGAGGCGTCTGCGATCAAGGTGACGATGGTCGAGGGGTCCCCGTGGCGGTACGCGGTGAGCGAGTCGAAGTAGGCGCCGGTATCGACCAACAGCCCGGCCGAGACGGGCACGGTCACGGTCAAGGTGAGCCGCTTGGCCCGGAGCAGCGAGTGGATCAGCGCGCGGCCCGTCCGGCCGTTGCCGTCGGGGAAGGGATGGATGGTCTCGAACTGGGCGTGGGCCACCGTGGCCTGGACCAGTGCGGGGACGTCGTCTCGGGCCATGAACGCCAGGAGGTCCGCCATCGCCTCCGGGACGAGCTCATGGCGAGGAGGGACGAACAGTGCTCCATGCGGCCCGTAGTTGCTGCCGCCGATCCATACCTGCGCATCGCGCCAGTGGCCGACCCACTCGGGGTGGGACGGTCCCAGGAGCACCTCGTGCATGTCGAGGATCGCCTGTTCATCGAGGCGGTCGGCCAGCGCAAGGGCCGCCTGCATGGCCCGGGTGTTCGCCACGATGATCGCGGCGTTGTGTCTGGTCGGGTCGCCCAGTTCAGCCAGCGCGATCGCCTTTGCCGAAGCGGTGAGGTTCTCGATCCTCGACGACGCCGCCGACTCGGAGCGCAGGAGCAGCGAGGCGTAGGGGGCAATGTCTGCGCCGAGCTCCGCGTCGAACCGGGCGATCTCCGCCGAGGCCTCGTCGGCCAGAGCGAGGGTCTCGCCCGGGAGGGGAACCTCCAGGGCGGCGATGGGCGGCGGGACGGCTGCCTCGTAGGGACCTGCATGCGCGATCTGGCGGCTGCGCGGGATGCGGATGCCCTCAGACAGCGTCCACGGGACGGTCTCGTAGGTCACCGATGGCCAAGCCGCTGCGGTTGCCCCGCCGTCCGTGCCGCTGGTTCGTGTCACTAGGAAGGCACGTTAGTAGCAGATAATACATAAACGCTACTTAATACCCCTGAGGGCGACGGGTTCCGTTCGTTGCTGGCCTTGTTGATGCTGGTTGTGTCGTAACCACCACGACGGGAGCCGTCATCGGGTCGTCAGCGGGCCGTGGTGCGGCCGAGGACCACCCAGCCGTCGCCGGCGAAGCGCCAGGCGAGGGGGACGAGGCGGGCGACCATGAACAGCGAGATGGCCGCCCAGAGCCAGCCGATGCCGAGGCCGAACACGAGGACGGCGGCCGCAGCCGGGACGAACACGCACATGCTGCCCACCATGGCCTTGGCCAGGAAGCGCAGGTCGCCGGCGCCGATGAGCAGGCCGTCGAGCACGAAGACGGCGCCGTTGACGGGTTGGAGGAGGGCCACGAACACCAGCAGGAAGGTGGCCAGGGCGATGACCGCGGGGTCGTCGGTGAACAGGTCGGGCAGGACGGGGCGCAGGAGCAGCACCAGTGCGCCGGCGCCGATCCCGGCGACGACACCCCACTCGAGCATGCGCCGGCCCGCGTCGCGGGCGCCCGGGCCGTCGCCCGCGCCCAGGCGCAGGCCGGTGATGGACTGGCCGGCGATGGCGATGGCGTCGAGGGCGAGGGCGAGGAACGACCAGATCTCGAAGGCGATCTGGTGGGCGGCGAGGTCGGCGGTGCCGATGCGGGCCGCCACGGCGGTGGCCACCGTCAGCGACCCCCGCAGCGCCACGGTGCGGAAGAACAGGTCGCGGCCGACCACGAGCAACGACCCCAGGGTCTGGGCGTGCGGCCGCAGCGCCACCTCGTGGGTGGCCACCGCCCGGTGCACCCACCACACGTAGACCGCCGCCGCCCCCCACTCGGCCACCACGGTCGACGCCGCCGAGGCGCCGATGCCGAAGCCCAGGCCATAGATGAGGAACACCTCGAACACGAGGTTGAACACCGCCGACGCCACCGCCACCGCGAGCGGGCCCTTGGTGTTCTGGAGACCACGGAGGTAGCCGACCCCGGCGAAGGTGACGAGGGTGGCGGGCACCCCGAGCAGGCTCACCCGCAGGTAGATCAGGGCGTTGGTGGCCACCTCGCCCTCGGCGCCGAGGATCCGGACGAGGGGGACGGCGAGCACCTCGCCGGCGGCGGCGAGTGCGACCCCGATGGCCACCGCGAGCCAGAGGCCCTGGACGGCCTGGTGGGCGGCCTCACGGTGGTCGCCGGCGCCGATGAGGCGGGCGACCGCCGAGGTGGTGCCGTAGGCCAGGAAGATGAAGACCGCGTAGAGCGTGGCCAGGACCGTGTTGGCGATGGCGAGGCCGGCCAGCTCCGGCGTGCCCAGGTGGCCGACGACGGCGGTGTCGGCAAGCACGTAGAGCGGCTGGGCGATGAGCGCGCCGAAGGCCGGGACGGCCAGACGGACGATCTCCCGGTCGGCGGGCGTCCATCGCGCCCGATCCCGCAGGCCATCGCTCACGGCGTCCGCCGCAGGGTCAGCTGAGGCTGATGGGGGAGAGCACGGGGTCGTCCGGCGTGCCGGAGACCGAGTACAGCTCGATGCGGTTGTCGCCCTCCACGAAGAACCATTCCGGCACCATCGTGTACCAGTCGGGCGCGCCGACCGTGCCCGCGTGCAGGTGCGACCAGCCACCGATGGTGCCGTTCACGGCCACCACCACCGTGTCGACGTCCGCCTCGCTGGTCCGCACGACCCCCGAGACGTACGCCGGCACCTCCCCGGTGCGGCGGTCGACGTCGTGGTAGGCGGCGGCGCGGTCGAGGCGGCCGCTGTGGCGGGGCCCCCCGTCCACCTCGAGCTCGGCGATGTCCTGGCCCACGAGCGACCCCCACTCGCCGAACCGGTAGAAGCGGAGCTCCTTGCGGTCGCCCTGACCCGCCGGAGGCTCGTCGAGCAGGCGCTGGAACCCGGTGGGGCCGTCGACCTCGACGTACGGGCCGTCGGTGGGGCGCAGGGCGTTGAGGGTCCAGTCGAAGAAGCGGCGGGTTCCGTCCTCACGCGGGGGTCCGCTGAGGCCCGACTGCCCGTCGACGTCCCACGGGATGTCCACGTCGAGGGCGTCGGCGACGGTGGGCAGGACGTCGACCGCGTCAAGGGGACGGTCGTCGACCGCTCCCTCGGTCTGGCGGGGCTCCTTCACCAGGAACGGCGTCCACATCACCTGGTGGTAGTTCTCCGACGAGACCCCCCGGATGGGGTTGCCGGCGAGGAAGGACACGCCGTGGTCGGCGGTGAGCACGACGAGGCTCTCGTCGTAGGTGCCCAGCTCCTCCATGCGGTCGAGGACGGCACCGACCATGGCGTCGGCGTGCTGGAGCTGGAGCAGGTGGCGCTGGCGGCCGGCGTCGGCCACCTGCTGGTCCTTCCACCGGTAGGAGGAGTCCAGCCCCTCGGCCACGAACGGCGCGTCGTACACGGCACCGGATGGGGTGTGGAACCAAGGCTGGTGGGGGTAGAGCACGTGCAGGAAGTCGAGACGGGGCTCGTCGCCGCTGGCACCCAAGGACTCCACGAAGTCCGAGATGGTGAGGGGGGCGTTGGGGTTCGACTGGCGCACCTGGAAGGTCACCTGGCCGTCGCTGCGGTCCAGCGAGACGTGCCGCCGCCAGACGTCGGCGGCGTCGTCCAACAGCCCGCCGAGGGTGCCGCCGCCCTGGCTGCCGTTGCGCTCGGGGCAGACGTCGGTCGGGCAGAGCTGGGTGACGCCCTCCCACACGTTCTCCCGGTAGGTCGAGCCGAGGAGGGTGAAGAGGTTGTCGGGGTACTCCGAGCTGTCGGGCAGAGCGTCGGGGTCGGTGGGGTAGTCGCCGGTGAGGATGGCGGGGACGGCCTCGGGGGTCGACGGCGCCACCGACGACTCGTTGCGGAACCAGGTCGCGTCGCCGGCGAGGCGCGCCAGGTTGGGGAACTGCTCGGGGTCGATCCGGTCTTCGTCGTCGAGCAGCGAGACGAGCGGTAGTTCGTCGAGCACGATCATCATCACGGGGGCGGGCGATCCGACGGTCACGCCGTCGGCGGCGGCGGCCTGCTCGCGGGAGAAGACGATGTCGGTGACAGGGGAGGCGAACAGGAAGGCGAGGCCGAGCAGGATCGGGAAGGCGGCGAGGTAGCGCAACCAGAGGCGCACGGCCGGCCAGCGCCAGACGGCCACCCCGGCGAGGGCGACGGCGAGCAGGGCGCCGATCACGAGGAGCATCGGGCCCCATGTCGTGCGGTCGCGCAGCGTGCCCAGCACCACCACACCGGCGGCGCCGGCGAGGAACACCATGTGCGCGACCCGGCGCACGGCCCGCCCCAGGATCGAGAAGAGGCACTCGAAGCCCAACAGGACGAGCGCGGGGACGAAGACCACAGCGCCCACGAAGCCCACCACGTCCAGCGCGGTGGCGTGGCGCAGCACGAAGACGTCGGCGCCGTTGCGGAACGACGACAGGACGGGCTCGGCGATCCCGAGGCCGGTGATGCCCAGGTACTCGAGGAACGACCGGCCCGTCTCCCGCCACCACGACGGCGGTGTCGAGGTCTCCTGGGTGGTCTCCGGCATGGCGGCGTCAGCGTAAAGCGGAATCGGCCGTGGGCGGCCTCGCCGGTACGATCGCCGTCATGACTGATATGAAGCCGCGGTCGCGAGTGGTCACCGACGGGTTCGAGCGCGCGCCGGCACGGGCCATGCTGCGGGCGGTCGGCATGACCGACGACGACTGGGAGAAGCCCCAGGTGGGCGTGGCGTCCTCGTGGAACGAGGTCACGCCTTGCAACCTGCCGCTCGACCGTCTGGCCAAGCGCTCCAAGGAGGGCGTGCGGGCCGCCGGCGGCTTCCCCCTCGAGTTCGCGACCATCGCCGTGAGCGACGGCATCTCGATGGGGCACGAGGGCATGCGCGCGTCGCTGGTGAGCCGTGAAGTCATCGCCGACTCGATCGAGACGGTCATGCACGCCGAGTGCCTCGACGCCATGGTCACCTTCGCCGGCTGCGACAAGTCCCTTCCCGGCATGCTCATGGCCGCGGCCCGCATCAACGTGCCGTCGGTGTTCCTCTACGGCGGCTCGATCCTGCCGGGCCACCGCAACGGTGAGGCCCTCGACATCGTGAGCGTCTTCGAGGCGGTGGGCGCCTGCGCCGCAGGCACCCTCACCGAGAACGAGCTCGGCGAGATCGAGATGGCGGCCTGTCCCACCGAGGGCAGCTGCGCCGGAATGTTCACCGCCAACACGATGGCGTCGGTGGCCGAGGCCATCGGCATGTCGTTGCCCGGCAGCTCGGCGGCGCCCGCGGTCGACCGCCGCCGCGACGACTTCGCCTACGCCAGCGGCCAGGCCGTGGTCGCCCTGATCGAGAAGGGCATCCGTCCCCGCCAGATCATGACCAAGGAGGCCTTCGAGAACGCCATCGCCGTGGTCATGGCCCTCGG
>CAYYDZ010000163.1:0-3402 GCA_964470715.1 uncultured Microthrixaceae bacterium
GGCGGCAGGGCCTCGTTGGTGCGGGGATCGTGGCCGGCGTAGGTGATGACGAGGTGGTCGCCGGCGGCGAGGACGGCGTCGAGCAGGAGCTGGCGGTCCTCGGCGCGGCGGTCGTGGTCACCGGGGTGGCGGGCGGCGACGAGGAGGTCGTCGCCGTCGGGCGCGCCGCCGCGGGGGAAGGCACCGTCGTCGAGGCCGACCAGGCAGACGACCCGGTGGGGGACCGATCGCATGGGGACGAGGGTGCACATCGTCATCTCGCCGGTGCGGAAGGCGGCGCGGCTGGGCTGGCCGCGCAGGCGGTCGGCGAGCAGGTCGCGGACCTCGGCGAGACGCAGCGGGGTGGACGCGGCGCTGCCGGCACTCGCCTCGTCCAACACGTCGGTGAGGAGGTGGTCGAGCTGGCTGCGCTGCCAGCCGTCCTCCCAGCGGGTGTCGAGCAGCAGGTCGGCGGCGTGCCCGAGCGCCTCGACCCACTCGGCCAGCGGCCGGGCGTCGCACAGGCTGCGGACGGCGGTGCCGAGGCGGCCCACCAGCTCGGCGAAGCGGCCGGCGAGGTCGATGTCGCCGGAGTCGACGTCGTCGAGGGGCAGCACGCCGCCGACGAGTCGGAGCTCGTCCTCGGACATGGCCACCCCGAGGAGCAGGCGCTGGAGGCCGGCGTCCCAGGTGCCGGTGTCGACCGCGGCGAGGTCGTAGGGGGCGCGGTGGTCGGCGTCCAGGCCCCAGCGCGTGCCCGTCCGCTCGATCCAGGCGGCCACCCGCTCGATGTCGTCGTCGTCGAGGCCGAAGCGTTGGCGTACCGGGGGCAGGGCGGCGAAGGCCAGCACCTGGGAGGCGGTGAGGCGGGCGTCGACCAGGCTGATCAGCTCGGCCGTGGCGCCCAGGACGGGGTTGGTCTGGCGCAGCGAGCGGTCGGCGAGGCGGTAGGGGATGGTGCGGGGGTCGTCGGCGTCGTCGTCGAAGGCAGCCCGCAACAGCGGGGCCAGGTCGTCGATGTCGGGGCACATGATCACGACATCGCGGGGCTCGAGGGTGGGGTCGGCGGCGAACAGGTGGGTGACGGCGTCGCGCACCACCTCGGCCTGGCGGGCCCGGCCGTGGCAGGCGTGCACCTGGAGCGACCGGTCGGCGGGGTCGAGGGTGGGACGGGTCTCGGCGGCGCCGGTCGGCGGGTCGTCGGCCCGGATGGCGGCCTGGAGGCGGTGGAGGAGCGAGGGGTCGCCCGCCGCGTGGTTGGGGAGGGGGTGGTGGCGGTCGTCGGTGACGGCGTGGGTGGCGCCGGCGAGGCGCCCGCGCAGGACCACCCCCATCTCGTGGCTGTCGCGCCCCCAGGCCCGGAGCAGGGGGTGGCGCAGGGACTCCTGCTCGTCGGTGGCCCACGCCGCCGGCGAGGGGTGCAGGGCGAGGAGGTGCACGTCCCGGTGGGCGGCGAGCGCCTCGAGGACGTCGAAGTAGCTGGCGGGCAGGCGGGTGAGGCCGAAGAGGAAGAGGCGCTCGGGCAGGTCGACGAGGCCGGGCTCGGCGACGAGGGCGGCGCACCCGTCGGCCGAGCGCTCCGCAGGGCTGGGGTCGCCGACCGCCGCCCGCAGCCGGCGCCAGAGCTCGGCCTGCCAGGCCACCGAGTGGTCGAGGGGGTGGCCGTCGCCGTCCTCGTCCCGGCCGTCGTTCCAGGCCAGGACCATGGCGGGACGGTGCACCGCGTAGCGGTCGTAGAGGTCGGCGAGGTGGCGGACGGCGGCGAAGCGGCGGTCGCGCCGGGCGAGGTCGTCCTCCTCGTCACCCCCGCTGTTGGGGGAGGTGCCGGGACTCGGGGAGGCGCCGGCGCCGAGGTGGCCGGCCAGCACGTACATCCAGGGCTCGTGGAGGTTGGCCTCGACCACGTCGAGCAGCGGCCAGGCCAGGCGCTCGGGGCGCCACGGATCGGCGTCGGGATCGAGGCCGGTGACCTCGGCGAGCGCCCGCTGCACCAGGCGGCCCGGGAAGGGGAAGTCGAGGTGGGCGCAGACGCCGTCGGCCCGGCCGGGGCTGGTGCCGAGGTGCGCGGACAGGCGGTGGGCCAGCCAGCGCTCGACGCCCCGCGAGTGGACGGCCACGACCTCCCGGGTGAAGGGGTCGGCCGGCGGCACCGCCAGGATCCCGGCCAGAACCTCGGCCAGCACGTCGGCCCGCTCGGCCCGGTGCAGCACGAACGTCATGGACGGCGGCTCACAGGCGGACGGGGGGCGCAGCGGGCATCACGAGGGACGGTACGCCACCGGTGTGACGACGAGCGCCGGCCGGGGCAGCTGCGCCGACGAGAATGGAGCGCATGGGACTCCTCGGCGGCGAGACACCGAGGGAGACGGCCATCGCGTGGGGCTTCGTCCTCGTCCAGGGCCTGCTCATCTTCGCCGTGCTGCTCCTGCCCGCCGGGGACGACTGGACGCTCTCGTCCACCGGCGATTCGGTCGCCGTGGCCCTCGAGTGGATCGGCACGGCGATCCTGGTGGTCGGCCTCGTGAACCTCGGGCGCTCACTCACGGCGCTTCCGACGCCGGTGCCCCACGGTCAGTTGAAGGTGGGCGGCCTCTACCGGTTCGTGCGCCACCCCATCTACACCGGGGTGATGTCCCTGATCATCGGCGCCGCCGCCCGTTCGGCCAACGCCTGGGCGGCGCTCGCCGCCGCCGCCCTCGTCGTCTGGTTCATGGCCAAGGCCCGCTGGGAGGAGGACCGCCTACGGGCCCGCTACCTCGACTACGACGCCTACGCCGCCCGCACCCCCCGCTTCGTCCCCCTCTGGCCCTTCGGCGCCGACCGCCGCTGAGGCGGCGCCGGCGTTCGCGACGTTCAGTCGAGCAGCACCTCGGCGAGGCGGCGCCAGCCGTCGCGGGGCATGACCATCTCGGACTCGAGGACCTGGACGCAGACGTGGTCGGCGCCGGCGGTGCGGTGCTCGTCGACCCGGGCCTTCACGTCCTCGGGCGTGCCCCACGCCACGAGGGAGTCGACCAGGTGATCCGAGGGCGTGTTGTGGTCGGGCCAGTCGGACTCGTCGAAGCCGAGGCGCTTCAGGTTGTTGAGGTAGTTCGGGGCCCGCAGGTACACCGACAGCCACTGCCGGGCGATGCGGCGGGCCTCGGTGGGGTCGGTCTCGAGCACGCACATCTGCTCGGGGGCGAGCAGGCGGTCGGGGCCGAGCGCCTCCCGGGCGATGGCGGTGTGCTCGGGCGTCGTCAGATAGGGGTGGGCGCCGGCGGCGTGGTCGCGGGCGATGCCCAGCATGCGGGGGCCGAGGGCGGCGAGGACGCGGCCCGGGTCCTCGGTCGGGCCCAGGGCGAGGTAGCGGGCCTCGTCCATGGCCGCCAGGTAGCGCTCCATGTAGGCCACGGGCTTGGAGAAGTCGTGCTTGCGCAGCTT
>CAYYDZ010000163.1:3502-5563 GCA_964470715.1 uncultured Microthrixaceae bacterium
GGCACCTTAGGCTTCGACCGCTGATCAGCGACCAACCCCCGGCCGAGGAGGAACCGTGGACGACGCCGGCGGCTACGTGGCCCACGAGCGGGACGCCGAGGTGGAGGCGTGGGACGGTCTCGTCCACTGGCGCACGCTGCTCAGCGCCGACCGCACACCGAGCTCGGGGATGACCCTCGGCGTGGCGGAGGTCCCGCCCGGTGCGCCGGGCGCCCGCCTCGACGAGGCGCTTCACCACCACGACCCGCCCGAGGCGTACTACGTGATCGAGGGCACCGGGACGGTCCACCTCGGCGGCGCCGACCACCCGGTCGAGCCGGGCAGTGTCGTGTTCGTCCCCGGCGGCACGCACCACGTCGTGCACAACGACGGGGACTCGCCCCTGCGCCTGCTCTACGTGTTCCCCGTCGACGCCTTCGAGGACGTGGACTACCGCTTCCCTGGCCGCGGCGGCGCCGCTTGATCAGTGGGGTAGGCGTTCATCCTGGCCGAAGGCGTGGGCGCGGGCGACCTCCGTGGCCCACGGCGAGCTGACCACCAGGGAACCGGGCGACGTCGATCAGGGTGGTGCAGCCACCTCGCAGGAAGCTCCGACGCAGGTCTTGAGCTGTGCGAGCACCGTTGCGAGCGCTGAGCGGCGAGACGCGGTCGAGGGATCTGCGTGGCGGCTCGTCAGCTGGTACGGGTCGGTCGAGAGGTCGTAGTACTCGCGCTCGCCGGTGGAGTACTCGAGGTACACGTCAGTCGCGGTTCGGATCCCGTCGTAGTGGGGCGGGATCCCGACGAACGCACCAACCGGCCAATCCTCGAGGAGCAGCGCCCGGTCGGCGGCGATCGACGGGTTCTGGGCGAGCGCCACCAGCGATCGTCCGTCCATCACCCGTCCCGCCGTGACCCCGGCGAGGCCGGTGATCGTCGGTGCGATGTCGATGTTGCCGACGATCTGGCGGGCCACCCGGCCGGCCGGGAACCCCGGCCCGCGGATGATCAGGGGAACGTGCACCGATTCCTCGTAGGGGACGACCTTGCGGAAGTTGAGTCGGTGCTCGCCGTTCTGGAGGCCGTTGTCGGAGGTGAACACGATGACCGTGTTGTCCAGTTCCCCGGTGTCGTCCAACGCCTGCACCACGCGTCCGACCATCTCGTCGACCGCCTGAAGGGCCTGCAGCGTGGCCCGGTAGGTGGTCGCGATCCCCGATGCCGTCCATGTCGAGGTGGGGGCCGAGGTGCAGCCCGGCGCCGGGGGCTCCCCGGGGGTCAGACCGATGCCGCAGCGGATGTAGGAGGGCTTGTCGCTGACGTCGGCTTCACCGACCGCCGGAGTGGCCGGGGCGGGCTCGGTGGTGAACAGGGCCGTGTGGCGGGGAGCAGGTGCCGGGGAGAACCCGTTCGGCGCCGTGGACCCCACCCCGGCGTGCGGTGCCTGCGGCCAGAGGTTGAGGAAGAACGGGCGGCCGCTCGCCGACATGCGTTGCACATCGGCGACCGCTCGGTCGGCCAGCACGTCGGTCTGGTAGATGTCGGCAGCGGGACCGATGTGACGTACCTGCGCGTTGTCGAGCACGTCGAACTCGAAGTAGCCGTAGGCGGCGGGGTAGGGATCGATCAGTCCGAACCAGTCGTCCCACCCGGGGGGGACCGTCGGGGCGCCCGCCCGACAGGAAGAGGTGTTGTTGCCCCAGCAGTTCAGGAACTTGCCGACGTGAGCGGTCTGATAGCCGCCCGCGTGGAGCCAGGTGGCGAGGGTGTTGGTGTGGTCGAGGGCCCCCGAGCCGCCGATCGGATCGTTGGGGGCCGAGGTCATCGCCACGTTGTTGACGACGTGGTGGTTGTGCGCGTACTGCCCGGTGAGCACGGTGGCCCGGGCAGGGCAGCACAGCGGGAAGGTGTCGAAGGCGTTCGCGAACGTCGTGCCCTCGTCGGCGAGGAGCGCCTGCACCCGCGGCATCACTCGCATCGACTCGAGCGTCTGGTCGTCGGTCAGGATCATCACGATGTTGGGCGCAGGCAGTGCGAGGGCGGCGTTGATGGTGGTGGTGTGGGCGGCGGTGAGGTTGATGG
>CAYYDZ010000164.1:0-2149 GCA_964470715.1 uncultured Microthrixaceae bacterium
TCGAGCGGCACCTGGCCCAGCAGGGGGACGCCGGCGCCTGCGGCCAGGGTGGCGCCGCCCCCCTGCCCGAACAGCGGGTACGACTCGCCGTGGCCGCACACGAACGCGCTCATGTTCTCGATCACGCCCACCACCCGGACGTGGCTCTTGCGGGCCATGTTGGCGGCGCGGATGGCCACCTTCTGCGCGCCGACCGCGGGGGTCGTGACGATGATCATCTCGGCCCGGGGCAGCATGCGGGCGAGGCCCATGGCGACGTCGCCGGTGCCGGGGGGCATGTCGATGAGCAGGTAGTCGAGGTCGCCCCAGCGCACGTCCTCGAGGAAGTGCTGGACCGCCCGGTTGAGCATGAGTCCCCGCCACATCAGGGCAGACTCTTCGTCGTCGACGAGGAAGCCCATCGACACGACCTTCAACAGGCCCTCGCCCGTGGCAAGGGTGTGGGGGACGATCTTCTGCTCCGTGGCGGCGTCGCCGTCGGACTCGCCGGCCGGCGCCGCTTCACCTTGGAGTCGGCCTTCGATGCCCAGCATGCGCGGCACCGAGAAGCCCCAGATGTCGGCGTCGAGCACGCCGACGGTGAAGCCCCGGTGGGCGAGGGCGGCGGCCAGGTTCACCGTGACCGACGACTTGCCCACGCCTCCCTTGCCCGAGGCGATGGTGATGACCTTGGCGGTGGCGGGGATCTCGTTCTCGGGGGCTCGCTCGGCGGCGTTGAGGCGGGCCCTGCTCATGGTGGCCGCCTTCTCGTCCGCACTGAGCTCCGTCCAGTCGATCTTCACGGTCTTGACGCCCGGCAGCGACGCCACGCGCGCCTTGGCGTCCTTCTGGATCTGGGCGCGGAGCGGGCACCCGGCGGTCGTGAGGGCGATGGTGAGGGTGACGGTGCCGTCGTCGGCCACCGCGGCACCTTTGGCCATGCCGAGGTCGACGATGTCACTGCCCAACTCAGGGTCGATCACGCCGCGCAGCAGTGCCATCACCTCGTCGGAGGTGGGCCGCGGAGCGGAGGTCGCCGGAGGATTCGCCATGTCACCCGTGATTTTACCGGGATTCTCCGTGTAATCTCTGATCGTGGGCAATGACGCTCGGCTCGACGTGCTGAAAGCGCTGGGGGACAACACCCGCTACGCCATCTACCTCGAGCTGGCGCGCTCGCCCGCGCCCCGCTCGACGGCCGACATCGCCGAGACGCTCGGCCTCCACGTGAACACCGTGCGACCCCACCTCGATCGCATGCGCGACGTCGGTCTGCTCGATCTGCGCATCGGCAACACCGGTGGGGTGGGCCGGCCGCAGCACCTCTACTCGCTGGCCGTCGACGCCCCGTCGCTGGGCCTCGAGCCGCCGGCGTTCCCCCGGCTCGCCGGCATGCTCCTCAAGATGGCCGATGCCGCCGGCCTCGAAGGCGCCGACGCCACCGAGGCCGGGCGTGAGCAGGGCCGCCTCGATGCCGAGGCGTTCCCCGAGGGCACGCCGTGCCTCGACGCCCTGATGGGCCAGCTCGCCGAGATGGGCTTCGACCCCGAGGTCGAGGGTGACGCCGCCGGTCTCACGGTCGGCTTCACCCATTGCCCGTTCCGCGACCTCGCCGAGGCCAACCCCGACCTCGTCTGCGGCCTGCACCGCGGCATGGTCGAGGGCCTGGTCGACACCCTCGGTGACGACGAGGTCGCCGAGTTCCACAGCCTGGTCCACCGCTCGCCCTGCCAGGTCGAGCTGGTGGGCGCTTCCCCCAGCACCTCCCCAGCAGCCAACACACCCCTCACCGATAGGATGGATCCATGAGCCTCACCGAAGACGTCACCAAGGGCGATCCCCCGGTCCTCGACAGCAGCGTCATGGTGGTGACCGACTCCGCCGCCGCCAAGGTGAAGGAGCTCATCACCGCCGAGGGTGACGAGTCGCTGGCACTGCGGGTCGCCGTGCGCCCCGGGGGATGCTCGGGCTTCAGCTACGAGATGTTCTTCGATTCCGACATCGCCGGCGATGACATCGTCGACGAGGGCAGCGGCGTCAAGGTCATCGTCGACCCGTCGAGCGCGCAACTCCTGCGTGGCGCCCGGCTCGACTACAAGGACGGCCTGCAGGACGCAGGCTTCTCCATCGACAACCCCAACGCGCAGCGCAGCTGCGGCTGCGGCCAGTC
>CAYYDZ010000164.1:2249-5558 GCA_964470715.1 uncultured Microthrixaceae bacterium
TCGTAGCCCAGGTGGTAGGCGTCGATCACGGGGGCCAGGTCGGCCTCGGCGATGTTGTCGACCGCCTCGGGGTTCTTGTACACCTCGGCGTGCACCATGCGGACGTCGGGGAAGGCGTCCTCCTGGCTGAGGAGCACGTCGAGCACCGGGCCGCAGATGGCGGTCTGGCAGAACGCCGGGGTGGCGATGATGAGCGCCACCGGCTTCCCTTCGGCGAGGACGTCGGTGAGGGTGGCGTCGTGCAGGTCGCACTCGGGGTCCCGGGTGCAGATGGGGTCCACGCCGCGGGCGTCGGCGGTGGTGGGCGTCTCGACCGGGACGAGGGGCTGGCCGGGCTGGGGCACCGGGACGGCGTCGGGCTCGCTCACGCGGAACACCCGGGGCGCGAGCTCCTCGCCTTCGACGGTGGTGGTGACCTGGTAGTCGCCGGCCTCGGGGAACTCGAAGAGCACGGGGAAGTAGGCGGTGGGGATGCCCTGGTCGTGGCGCTCGACGGTCACGGGATCGCCCACGGCGTCGCCGTCCGCGGTCTGCACCACGAACTCGAGTGACGCGGGCACGTCCTCGGCGGGCGCGCCGGTGGCGTCGGCGAGGGTGAAGGGCAGGCGCTGCTCGGAGCCGGTGACCAGCAGTCCCTCGGGCGGGAAGATGGCGAGCAGGTTGAACCCCGCCACGCTGGTGTCCGAGCCGGACGCGCCTTCGTCCTGCCCGTCACCGTCGTCGCCCCCGCCGCCGCACGCCGCCAGCACGACGAGGCCGGCGGCGCTTGCCGCCCCGACGAGGAGCGTCCGGCGGGTGATCGTGGGGGAGGGGTCGACCATGCCCCGAATCTAACGTGGGGTCGGTGACCCTCTCCTTCAGCGTCGACGGCCGCGAGGTGACCGTCGAGGACGACGGCGCCTCTCTCCTCGAGGTCCTCCGCGACCGCCTCGGGGTGCGTTCCCCCAAGGACGGGTGCAGCCCCCAGGGCCAGTGCGGGTGCTGCACGGTGCTCGTCGACGGCGCCCCGCGGGTGTCGTGTGTGACCCCGGCGCGCCGGGTGGTGGGTCGGTCCGTCACGACCCTCGACGGCCTCGACCCCGCGGAGCGCGACGACTGGGCCGATCGCTTCTGTGCCACGGGCGCCAGCCAGTGCGGGTTCTGCACACCGGGGATCGTCGTGCGCCTGGCGGGGCTGCAGGCCAAGGGGGTCGGGCGCGACGACGACGCCGCCGTGGAGCGGGCCTTGGCGGCGCACCTGTGCCGGTGCACCGGGTGGCGCACCATCGTCGAGGCCTACGGGCTCTCCGCCGCCAAGGTCAAGGCGGCGACGGCGGGTCGTGACCTCGACGCCGCCGCGCAACGGGCGACGCTCGAGGGCGGAGTGCCCCAGCAGGTCGGCGCCCACGTCGCCCTCGGCCGGGCCGGGTTCGCCGATGACACCGCTCCGGCCGACGCCCTCGTCGCCGTGCGGGGGGCGGACGGCGACTGGGTCGTGGGCGAGACCCTCACGCAGGCCCGGGAGCGGTCCGGCAAGCGCCAGGGTCGCCGCACGACCGCGGCGCTGAGCCATCCGCTCGAACTGCCCCCCGGCGACTGGGCGGCAAGCCTGCGCACGACCTGGGTGGAGCCCGCGTACCTCGAGCCCGACGCCTCCTGGTGCGCACCGGGGGGCACGCCGGCCAGCCCCCTGGCCAACGGTGGCGCCTTCGGGGGCAAGGTCGCGTCCGAGGTCGGTGCCGTCGCCCGGCGGCTCGCCGACGAGCACGGTCGGGCCGTGCGCGTGCTGCTGTCCCGGGAGGACACGGTCCGACTCGGGCCCAAGCGTCCCCCGGTTGCCGGCGGGGTCGACGCCACGGGCCGGGGCGTGCTCCGGGTGGTGCGCACCGTCGGCATCGAGGAGGCGGTGGCGCAGGTGGCACCCGGCCTGGTCGTGGAGCCGGTCGACGTCGCCGGCCCACCCACGTCGGCCGCGCTGCGGGCGGCGGGCTGGGCCGAGGCCGCGGTGCTCGTGGGCGCGGCCACCGGCGCCGCGGAGGTGCGGAGCCCGGACGGAGCGGTGGCCGAGGCCGAGGTGACGGCCGAGGGCCTGCGGGTCCGGGTGGCCTGCGGCGATCCCCTCGACGCCGTCGTCCTGCGCTCGTACTGCATCGGCGCGGCCCACATGGCCCTCGGGTGGGTCACCAGCGAAGGGCTCGTGGTCGACGAGGCGGGCGAGGTGCACGACCTCACCATCCGCTCGTTCGGGGTCCTGCGGGCCGCCGACACCCCGCCCATCGAGGTGGAGCTGGACGGTGGCGCCGGCACGCCGGTGAACGGCTCCGACGTCGTGTTCGCGGCCGTCGCCCTGGCCGTGTGGCGCGCCCAGCACCTCCCCGCCGACTGGCCGACGGGCGTAGCCTTGCGCCCATGAGCACTCCCGTCGGCCCCTACACGCCCATCGTCCGTGCCGGCGACTGGCTCATCAGCTCCGGCCAGATCGGGCTCAAGGACGGCGTCATCGTCACCGGCGGCGTCGACGGCGAGCTGCGCCAAGCCATCGCCAACCTCGAGGGCCTGCTGGTCTCCGAGGGGGCGACCCTCACCGACGTGGTGAAGACCACGGTCTTCCTGCGCCACATGTCGGACTACCTGCCCATGAACGACGCGTACGTCGAGTGCTTCGGCGAGCACCGCCCCGCCCGATCGGCGGTGGGCGTGGCCGAGCTGCCGCTCGGCGCGCTGGTGGAGATCGAGGCCTGGGCCCACGTGCCTTCGCCCACGGTCAGCGCCGACTTGTAGGATCGTCGCCATGGCCGGCCCCATCCTCGTCGTGATCGCGATCGTGCTCGTCATCCCCGTGTCCGTCCTCATCGGTGGCGCGGTGCTCGCCGCCGGCCTGGGCTGGCTGGTCAAGACCGAGGTGGACATCGAGCACGAGGGCAGCGAGCTCCTCGAGCTCAACATCTGACCCCGTCGGGCCGCGGCCTCGACCGGGCCGTTCGCGAACTTTCAGAGCACATCGGTCTCCGGGCGGCTACTGTGGATGGCGCTATACCAATCCAGCAGGGACGTCCCACGCAGTAGGCCGACCCCGCAACACTGAAAGGGGATCGGTTTGCCAACCGGTACCGTGAAATGGTTCAACGCCGAAAAGGGCTACGGCTTCATCTCCCGCGAGAGCGGTCCCGATGTCTTCGTGCACTTCTCGGCCATTCAGGGGTCGGGTTACCGCTCCCTCGACGAAGGCCAAGCGGTCGAGTTCGAGGTGACGGCCGGTCCGAAGGGTGAGCAGGCGCAGGACGTCCGCGCGATCTAGCAGTTCCCGCTGTCGAACGAAGGCCCCCCGGT
>CAYYDZ010000165.1:0-1354 GCA_964470715.1 uncultured Microthrixaceae bacterium
CCATGACGAAGACACGGACGCAACCCATCGATCCGTTCGTCGCCGGGCTCGTGGCCAGTGTGGGCCTGGTGGCGTTGGCTGCTCTGCTCGTGCCGCTGCGATCGTGGCTCGGCAACACCAACATCGCCCTGGTCCTCGTGGTGGGGATCGTGGCCGCCGCTTCGCTCGGTGGACGGGCGGCGGGCGTGGCCGGATCGTTCGCGGCGGCGCTGGCCTACGACTTCTTCCACACGGTCCCGCACTACACGATGACCGTCGACGCCCGCGTCGATCGCATCACCACGGTGCTGCTCTTCGTGGTCGGCGTGCTCGTCGGTGAGATCGTCGTGCGCACCCAGCGGGCGCGTGACGAGGCCCTGCACCGCGAGGACGAGCTCGAGCGCCTGCGCCGGACCGCGCACCTTGCGACAGCCACCGATGCTGCGGACCTGATCCCGATGCTCGAGGCCGAGATCGCGGAGGCGCTGGGCCTCTGGTTCTGCCGCTACCAGCGTGAGCCCCTCGAGCACCCGGCGCCCCGCCTCACCCGACAGGGCGTCACGGTCCCCGCCGGCGTGCCCCCGCTTTCCAACGACCCGAACTCCTGGGCCATCGAGCTCCCGGTGGTGGTGGGCGACCACGAGCGCGGGCGCTTCGTGCTCGTGCCCCACGAGCCCAGCGCCGCCGGCGGCTTCGACCCCGACGCCCGTCGCGACGCGCTCGCACTGGCCGACCAGCTCGCCGCGGTGCTCGCGGTGACGACCCCGGACGACCGGAGGAGGAACTGATGGCTGACGTCTTGTTCGTGGTCGTGGTGGTGGCGTTCTTCGCCCTCGCCGCGGCCTTCGTGGTCGCCTGTGACCGCATCATCGGGCCCGACGAGCTGCCCGACCTCGACGTACCGGCCGACGACGATGCGGTCGAGGCGGTGGCGCGATGACCTTCGACAACGTCGCCGGCCTCGTCGTGGCCCTCGCCGTGATCGGCTACCTGGTCGCCGCCCTCGTGTTCCCGGAGAAGTTCTGATGACCGCTGCAGGCTGGCTGCAACTGGCCGCGCTCATCGGGCTCATCGCCCTCGGCACCCGCCTCCTCGGGCCCTATCTGGCTCGCGTGTTCGGCGGTGAGTCGGCACCGGGCGACCGGGTCTTCCTCCCGGTCGAGCGCCTCATCTACCGCCTCGTCGGGGTGGACCCCGAGCGCGAGCAGCGCTGGAACGTCTACGCCTACTCGCTGCTGGCCTTCAGCGCCGTGTCGGTGCTGTTCCTGTACCTGCTCCAGCGGGTCCAGGAGTGGTTGCCGCTGAACCCCACCGACGCGGTGGCCGTGCCGGCGGCGCTCGCCTTCAACACCGCGGTCAGCTTCGTCACCAACAC
>CAYYDZ010000165.1:1454-5553 GCA_964470715.1 uncultured Microthrixaceae bacterium
AACCTGCTGGAGATCGCCGGCCTGCTCCTCATCCCCTTCGCCCTCACCTACGCCTACGGGCGCATGGTGAAGGACCAGAAGCAGGGGTGGGTCGTCTTCGCGGCCATGTTCCTGCTCTGGATCGCCGCGGCCGGGCTGGCCATGGGGTTCGAAGCCGCAGGCAACGAACAGCTCGACTCGCTCAAGGTCGAGCAGACGGCGACGTCCAACCAATCGGGTGGCAACCTCGAGGGCAAGGAGGTGCGCTTCGGTCCCACGGCTTCGGGCCTCTTCGCCGCCTCGACCACAGGCACCTCGACGGGCGCGGTGATCTCGGCCCACGACAGCTTCACGGCCTTCGGTGGCACGGTCCCGCTGGTCAACATGATGCTGGGCGAGGTCAGCCCCGGTGGTGTGGGGGCGGGTCTCTACGGCATGTTGGTCTTCGCCCTGCTCGCGGTGTTCATCGCAGGCCTGATGGTGGGGCGGACACCCGAGTACCTCGGCAAGAAGATCCAGGCCGCCGAGATGAAGCTGGTCGTCCTGTACATCCTCGCCGTGCCCGTCGTGGTCCTCTGCTTCACCGGCGCCTCGCTGCTGCTCGACACCGCGCTGGCGTCGAGGGCCAACCTCGGTCCCCATGGGCTGAGCGAGATCGCCTACGCCTTCACCTCGGCGGGGAACAACAACGGCTCCGCCTTCGGCGGCCTCACGGGCAACACCGATTGGTACAACTCGACCCTCGGTCTCTCGATGCTGGTCGGGCGGTTCCTGCTGATCGTGCCCGTACTGGCCATCGCCGGCTCGCTGGTGCGCAAGCAGCCCGCTCCGGTCTCGGCGGGGACCTTCCCCACCGGCACCCCGCTGTTCGCCGGGCTGCTGGTGGGCGTGATCATCATCGTCGTCGGGCTCACCTACTTCCCGGTGCTCGCCCTCGGACCCCTCGTGGAGGGCTTGTCGTGAGCTCCAACGCCCGCTCGATCGCTCTTCGGCTGACGCCTCATCGCACGGTCATGGCTCGCCCGTCCCTCGCTCGCCGCGCCTCCAGGAGAGTCTGACGTGACTGATCAGAAGGCTTCGCTGCTCGACAAGAGCATTCTCCTGCCCGCAATTCCCGATGCGTTCCGCAAGCTGAACCCGCGCGTGGCCATGCGCAACCCGGTCATGTTCGTCGTGCTCATCGGCAGCGTCGTCACCACCCTGGTGTTCCTGCGGGATCTCGGGTCCTCGACGGCCAGCGAGAACGTCTTCGCCGGCCTGGTCGCGCTCTGGCTCTGGTTCACGGTGCTGTTCGCCAACCTCGCCGAAGCCGTGGCCGAGGGCCGGGGCAAGGCCCAGGCCGACTCGCTGCGCAAGGCCAAGGCCGACACCACCGCCCGGGTGCGTCGGGCCAGCGGCACCATCGAGGAGGTCCCCAGCCCAGAGCTCACCATCGGCGACGAGTGCGTCGTCACCGCCGGTGAGGTGATCCCGGGCGACGGCGAGGTCATCGAAGGGATCGCCAGCGTCGACGAGTCCGCCATCACGGGCGAGTCGGCGCCGGTCATCCGGGAGTCCGGTGGCGACCGCTCGGCCGTCACCGGCGGGACGAGGGTGTTGTCCGACGAGATCGTGGTCCGCATCACGGCCAAGCCGGGGGAGACCTTCCTCGACCGGATGATCGCCCTCGTGGAGGGCGCGTCCCGCCAGAAGACCCCGAACGAGATCGCCCTGAACATCCTGCTGGCCGGACTCACCATCATCTTCCTCTTGGCCACCGTCACCTTGCAGCCGCTGGCCATCTACTCGGGGGCCGAGCAGCCCATCATCATCTTGGTCGCACTGCTGGTCTGCCTGATCCCCACCACGATCGGCGCCCTGCTCTCGGCCATCGGCATCGCCGGCATGGACCGCCTGGTGCAGCGCAACGTGCTCGCCATGTCCGGGCGGGCCGTCGAGGCCGCCGGCGACTGCTCCACGCTGCTGCTCGACAAGACCGGCACCATCACGCTCGGCAACCGCCAGGCGTCAGAGTTCATCCCGGTGGGCGACGTCTCCGAGCGGCACCTCGCCGAGGTGGCCCAGCTCTCGAGCCTCGCCGACGAAACCCCGGAGGGCCGCTCGATCGTCGTGTTGGCCAAGGAGCAGTACGGCCTGCGCGAGCGCGAGCTGGCCGGCGCCGAGCTCGTCCCATTCACCGCACAGACCCGCATGAGCGGCGTCGACTTCGAAGGGAGGTCGATCCGCAAGGGTGCGGCCGACTCGGTCCGCCGGTGGGTCGAGGAGGTCGGCGTCGACGTGCCTCCGGAGCTCGGCGAGGTCGTGGACGGCATCGCCTCCGCCGGCGGCACGCCGCTGGTCGTGGCCGAAGGCGCCGACGGCGACGCGACGACCACCCGCCGCGCCCTCGGGGTGATCCACCTCAAGGACGTGGTGAAGCAGGGGATGCGCGAGCGATTCGACGAGCTCCGCGCCATGGGCATCCGCACGGTCATGATCACCGGCGACAACCCGCTCACGGCCAAGGCCATCGCCGACGAGGCGGGCGTGGACGACTTCCTTGCCGAGGCCACGCCCGAGGACAAGATGGCCCTGATCAAGCGCGAGCAGGCCGGCGGCTTCCTCGTGGCCATGACCGGTGACGGCACGAACGACGCGCCGGCCCTCGCGCAGGCCGACGTCGGCGTGGCCATGAACACCGGCACCCAGGCGGCCAAGGAAGCCGGGAACATGGTCGATCTCGACTCCAACCCGACGAAGCTCATCGAGATCGTCGAGATCGGCAAGCAGCTGCTGATCACCCGAGGGTCGCTGACCACCTTCTCCATCGCCAACGACGTGGCCAAGTACTTCGCCATCATCCCGGCCATGTTCGTCGGCGTGTTCCCCGCGCTCGACACGTTGAACATCATGGATCTGCAGACCCCTCGGTCGGCGATCCTGTCCGCGGTCATCTTCAACGCCCTCGTGATCGTCGCGCTCATCCCCCTGGCGCTGCGGGGCGTGAAGTTCCGGGCCGAGTCTGCCGCGGCGGTGCTGCGCCGCAACATCCTCGTCTACGGCCTCGGCGGGCTCATCGTGCCCTTCGTGGGGATCAAGCTCATCGATGTCGTCATCACCGCACTGGGAGTGTCATGAGACGCCAACTGCTTCCCGCTCTGCGCCTGCTCGCAGTGCTCACCGTCGTCCTCGGTGTCCTCTACCCCCTCGCCATCACCGGGGTGGGCCAGGCGCTGTTCTCCCACCAGGCCGACGGCTCGATCGTCACCGTCGACGGTGAGGCCGTCGGATCGTCACTCGTGGGCCAGGTGTTCACGGGTGACGAGTACTTCGAGAGCCGGCCGTCGGCCGCCGGTGACGGCTATGACGCAACGGCAAGCGCGGCGTCGAACCTGGGCCCCAACAACCCCGACCTCCTGGCCACCGTGGAGGAGCGGGCGGTGGGCTACCGGGAGCGCAACGGGCTCGCCGCGGACGCCGAGGTCCCCGTCGACGCCGTGACGGCCTCGGCCTCGGGGCTCGACCCCCACATCTCGGTGGCCAACGCCCGGCTCCAGGCCGAGCGGGTGGCAGCCGTCCGGGACCTGCCCGTCGAGGACGTGCTCGCCCTCGTCGACGAGCACACCGACGGCCGGACCCTCGGGTTCCTCGGCGAGGCGGGGGTGAACGTCCTCGAGCTGAACCTCGCCCTCGACAAGGCCTCGGCTTCGTAGCCTGTCGACCATGGCCCGGGGCAAGCTCCGCATCTACCTCGGCGCCGCCCCCGGCGTGGGCAAGACCTTCGCCATGTTGAACGAGGGCAAGCGCCGCCGGGACCGGGGCACCGACGTCGTCGTCGGCTTCGTCGAGACCCACGGCCGCCCCAACACTCAGGCGCAACTCGCCGACCTCGAGGTGGTGGCCCGCCGGCGGCTGGCCCATCGGGGCTCCGAGTTCGAGGAGATGGACATCGACGCGGTGCTGTCCCGGCGGCCCGCGGTCGTGCTGGTGGACGAGCTGGCCCACACCAACATCCCCGGGAGCCGCAACGCCAAGCGTTGGCAGGACGTGAGCGAGCTCCTCGTCGCGGGCATCGACGTGCTCTCCACCCTCAACATCCAGCACCTCGAGTCGGTCAACGACGTGGTCGAGCGCATCACCG
>CAYYDZ010000166.1:0-5519 GCA_964470715.1 uncultured Microthrixaceae bacterium
CGCGCCAGCTCGCGATGGTCGCTCGCCGCAGCCAGTAGCTCCTCGTGGAGGCGGTCGCGCCTGCGAGTCAGCTTCTGGACCTCTTTGTCGGCGTCGCGGAGCAGGCGGGTCAACGTGGATCTCGACCGGGGCTTCGGGGTCGCCGCGCCCGAGCTGACCGCTCCGCCCTCGGCTTCCGCGGCGCGGGCGCTTCCGGTCCGAGGGGTCGGGTCCACCGTCGGCCCGCCCCGGCCCCGCCGACGCGCGGCCAGGCGCTCCTCGGCCCACGCCGCGTAGCCACCGGGACGACCCGCCACCGTGCCCGAGCCGTCGAGCACCACGACGTCCTCGACGGTGCGCTCGAGGAAGGCGCGGTCGTGCGAGGCCACCACGAGCGTCCCGGGCCAGCGGTCGAGGAAGTCCTCGAGCACCCGCAGGGTGTCGAGGTCGAGGTCGTTGGTGGGCTCGTCGAGGAGGAGGACGTTGGGTCGCCCAAGCAACAGCTCGACGAGCTGCAGGCGCCGACGCTCACCACCGGAGAGCAGTTCGACCGGGGCCCGCTGCGCGTCCGCGTCGAACCAGAACCGCTCCATCATCCGCACGTCGCGCCAGTCGGGCTTCACACCGACGCCGCACACCACCTCGTGCACCCGCCGGCCGGGGGTGAGCTCGCGGCTGTTCTGGTCGTAGAGCCCGAGGTGCACCGTCGGGCCGATGCGCACCTCGCCGGCAGTGGGCTCGAGAGTGCCCGCGATCAGTCCGAGGAGCGTGCTCTTGCCGGCGCCGTTGGCGCCCACGACGCCGAGGCGGTCGCCCGGCCCGAGCAGCAGGTTGGCGTCGTGCAGCAGCCGCTCCTTGCCCGGGTAGGCGAAGGCCACCCCGCGGAGCTCGATGACGTGCTTGCCCAGCCGGGGCGTGCCCTGGTGCAGGTCGAGCTCCTCGTTGCGGACGTCGTCGATGCGCGCCACCTGCTGGAGCTCCTCGGCCCGGGCCACCCGGTACTTCGACTTCCGGGTGCGGGCGGGCGCCCCATGACGCAACCAGATCAGCTCTCGCTTGGCGAGGTTGGCCCGCACGGCGTCGGCGGCCTCGGACTGCGCGGCCCGTTCGGCCTTGCCGTCGAGGTAGCTGCCGTAGCCACCCTCGTGGACGTACGAGCCGGAACGGTCGATCTCGAGCACCCGGTTGGTGACCCGGTCGAGCACGTGCCGGTCGTGGGTGACGAGCAGGAGACCGCCGCGGAAGTCGGCCAGCCACTCCTCCAGCCAGGCGATGGCCTCGATGTCGAGGTGGTTGGTGGGCTCGTCCAGCACCAGCAGGTCGCACTCCGTGGAGAGCGCCCGGGCGAGCGCGGCGCGCTTGCGCTGTCCGCCGGAGACGGCCTGGACGTCGCGGTCGAGCACCGGAGTCAGCCCCAGGCGGTCGAGGACGGCCTCGGCCCGCCAGTCGCCGCCGACCACCTCGCGCACGCTGCCGTGGCCGAGCTCGTCGGCCTGGTCGAGCATGGCGACCCGCACCCCGCTCCCCCAGCGCACCGCGCCGGCCTCTGGCTCGACCTGGCCGGCCAGCACGCGCAGCAGGGTGGACTTGCCCGACCCGTTCACGCCCACCACACCGATGCGGTCCCCCGTGGACATGGTCAGCGACAGGTCGGTGAACAGCGACCGGCCCGGCCGGGTCATGGTGACGCCCTGGGCGTCGACGAGGATCACCGGTGCAGTCTGGTGGGCGGATCGGCCATCCAGACGAGGATCAGCCTCCGAGGAGGGCCAGGAGCTCGGGGCGGCCGATCTGGCTCACGAGGCTGGCGGCGTCGAAGTACACGCGCTCGTTGGTGATCCCCTCCCCCTCGAAGGTGAACACCGCGATCATCGGCACCCGGAAGGCCTTGCCGGTGGGCGCCATCCCGTAGAACTCGCCCAGGTTGGTGCCGAGGAGGTCGAACTCGGCGATGACCGCGTCGTCGGCCACGTGCAGCCGCACATCGCCGTGGCGCTGGTCGGGGAAGGCGGTGCGCGTGGCCTCGTAGTAGCCGAGCACCTCGTCGCGCCCGTCGAAGACCTGCCCCGTGGGCACGATCTCGTAGTGGGGGCGGCCGCCGAAGGTGGCGAGGGTGCGCTCCCACGCTTGGTCGACCTCCGACTCGAAGTGCTCCTCGATCACCGCGAGGCGGCGTTGGCGCAGGGCGTCGTCCATCGCTCCAGTGCAGCCGACCGGCGCCGCCGGCGCCACTGAGTCGTTCAGAGGGGATCGACCTCGACACCGGGCTCCGGCCCGGGATTCGCGCTGGGAAATCGACGGGCGAGGGCTGCCCGCCGGGAAATCCTGGTACATGAGGTGGGTGGCGGCGGTCTCGAGCGATGGGCACGTGGACAACCCCGGGGAGGCGCGCGGGGCGCCGGCGACCGTGGCCCCACGGCGGCGGCCGCTGAACCAGCTGCTGGTCGTGGCGGGGCTGTCCGGCCTCGCCCTCGTCCAGCCCGTGCTGGAGCTGCTCGGCGAGAACCCGACCGCGCTGCAGTTCCGAGGCCTCGAAGGGACCCGCATCGCGCTGTTCGCAGCGGCGCTCGTGGTCGTCCCACCCCTGGTCCTCTGGCTCCTGGGACGCGTGGTCACCGCACTCCACGCCGGCGCCGGGTGGTGGGTGCACCTCGCCACCGTGGGCGTCCTCGGCGCGGTGGTCGTCGACCTGCTGTCCAAGGCGGTCGCCGACCAGACGGCGTTCAACGTCATCGCCGCGGTCGCCGGCGGCGCCGGGGTCACGGGGGCCTACGTGCGTTTCGACGCCGCGTTCCTCTGGCTGCGCCTGCTGGCGGGCGCCAACGTCTTGTTCCTCGCCAACTTCGTGTTCCTGGCCCCGGTGTCGGACTGGATCACCGAGGACAACCAGCGCGCCGCCGACACCACCTTCTCGGGGGTGGCGGCGGGCGAAGCCCCGCCCTCGGTGGTGATGGTCGTGCTCGACGAACTGCCCACGCAGTCCCTGCTCGACGCCGACGGCACCGGCATCGACCCCGTCCGCTTCCCCAACCTGGCCCGCTTCGCCGGCGACGCCACGTGGTACCGGCACTTCTCGACGGTGAGCCCCTTCACCCAGAGCGCGGTCCCTGCCCTGCTCGACGGCCAGGACCCCCACGGGGCGCCGATCTGGACCGACCACCCCGACAACCTCTTCAGCCTGCTGGCGGGCTCGTACCACCTGATCGTCTCCGAGTCGCTCACCAAGCTGTGCGGCTTCGAGGTGTGCAGCGGCGACCCCCAGCCCGCGGCGGACGGCGCCGGGGCGCCGGACCCCGGGTCGGACGGCACCGGCACCGCCAGCACCGAGTGGGCCGCCCTCCTGGGCGACGTGCGCCGGCTGTGGGTCGAGCGGGTGGCCCCCGGGCCCGCAGGGCCGTCGCAGACCTTCGACGACTTCACCGAGCAGCTGGCCGAGCCCCTCGCCGCCGCCGAGGCGGCCACCGCGAGCGCCAACGGTTCAGTGGTCTCGGTGCCCGAGTCCCAGCAGCTCGACGGGTACTTCGCGTCGAGGCCTGCCACCCAGCCCGCCCGGATGAGCGACTTCCTCGACGCCCTGCAACCCACCGACGAGCCCTATTTCGCCTTCCTCCACCTCGTGCTCCCGCACCAGCCCTGGTTCTTTCGCGAGGACGGTGTCCGCTACCGCACGCCCGGGGAGTACCAGGGGCCGGACATCTCGATGCCCTGGCGGGCGCGGGTCACCCGCCAGCGCCACCTTCTCCAAGCGGAGTACGCCGACCGCCTCGTCGGCGTCGTCCTCGGCCAATTGCGGAGGTCGAACGAATACGACGACACCCTCGTCGTCGTGGTCAGCGACCACGGCGCCTCCTTCGCGCCCGGGGAGTCGGTGCGCTCGCTCGAGGACGAGAACCTCGACGACATCGCGTACGCGCCCCTGCTGATCAAAGCTCCGGGCCAGGACGACGGACGCGTGGACGACGCCAACCTGCTGTCGGTGGACGTTGCCCCGACCATCGCCGACCTCCTGGGCACCGAGCCCGGCTGGCCCGTCGACGGCGTGGCTGCAGACGACGCCGAGGCCATCGCGCGGCGCGGCGACGACAAGTACGTCTACTCCTACACCGACGCCTTCACCTACGACTTCCTGGGCATCGAGGAGTTCGACGACGCCGAGGCCCATCCGGAGATGGTGGCCGGCCGCTTCCCGACCGTGGGCGCCCGGGACGAGCGCATCGCCGCGCTCTACGAGGGGCAGCCTGGGGCCGATCTCATCGGCCGGCCCGCTGACGCGGTGTTCACCCCCGGCGGCGACGATGCCCTCGTACGCGAGCTCGACGAACTGGAGCAGCCGTCGACCGACGAGCGGTTGGGCGAGGTCATCGGCGTGGTGCCCGCCGCCGGCGCCGACGCCGAGGTCGTGGTGGCCGTCAACGGCACCATCGTCGGCGTCTCGCCCCTCTTCGACGACGCGCGGGCCAGTCGCCAGTTCGTGGTCCTGCTGCCCGCCGGCACCCTGCGCGCCGACGCCAACGACGTGCGCATCGGCGTGCTCGGCCCCGACGGCACGACCGCGGCCGAGCTCGACCTCGCCGGCACCGACTGAGGCCGACCTCCGCGGGCGGCTACCAGATGGCGGCGATGCGCTCCGCGGACGCCTCGCCGAGGCGCACCCCGGCGGCGGCGGCCGCGGCGACGACGGAGAAGTCCATGAGGGCCATGCCCATGCCCGAGATGGTCAGGAACTCCACGTCGGGCTCGATCACCTCGACGGCCGAACCCGTGGTGGTGAGGTGGTCGATGGTGGCCTGCTGACGGGCGAAGAAGTGCTCGAGTCGGGGGTCGGAGATGCCCGGCGGCAGCTTCGTCATCATCACCGACACCACCACGACCGAGTCGTGGCCCTCGGCCAGGTCGGCGTTGTGCATGGTGCGCACGCCGCCGTCCATGTAGCGCTTCCCGTCGATGGTGATCGGTGGGTACATCCCCGGTACCGCACAGCTCGACGCCACGGCTCGTTCGAGTGGGGCGCCGGCCGCTTCGTCCCACAGGCGGAACTCCCCGGTGACGGCGTCGACCGCGGTGCAGGCGAAGTGCCTCGGCCAGGCCCGGCCCCCGAGCGTCGGGGCCATGGTGCCGACGAAGGCGTCCTCGCTGATGGTCTCGGCGGCGAGGGCGATGGCCCCCACCTCGGCGAGGCGCTCCTGTTCGGTGGGGATCTCCTCGGCGGTCGCCTCTGCTGCCTCGGGGCCGAGCATGGCCTCCATCAGGCCCGCGAGCCCGGCCATGTCGACCTGGTCGACCCCACTGGTGCCCACGCCGGCCGCGAACATCGCCTCGACCTGGTCGACCAGTGCGCCGGGATCCTCACCGCTGGTCAGGAGCGCGCCGGCCAGCGAGCCTGCCGAGGTGCCGATGACCAGGTCGGAATCGGCGAGGTGCACGCCGGCCTTGGCCAGACCTGCGGCGAGGCCGACCTCCCAGCCGACACCCACCGGCCCACCTCCACCCAGGACGACGGCGCGGGACGACGGTGCAGACATGCGGGGCTCCTCTCGGCG
>CAYYDZ010000167.1:0-1592 GCA_964470715.1 uncultured Microthrixaceae bacterium
GTGCTCACCCGCATCGCCTCGCTGTTCGCCCGGCGGGGCTTCAACATCTACTCCCTGGCGGTCGCTCCCACCGAGGACGACGCCTTCAGCCGCATCACCATCGTGGTGGACGTCGAGTCGGCACCCCTGGAGCAGATCACCAAGCAGCTCAACAAGCTCATCAACGTCATCAAGATCACCGAGCTGCACCCGGACCACGCGGTCGAGCGCGAGCTGCTCATCGCCACGGTGCGCGCCGCGCCCGAGGTGCGGGGCCAGGTCATCCAGCTCGTCGACGTGTTCTCGGGCCGCATCCTCGACGTCGGCCACGAGGACCTCACCGTCTCGCTCGACGAGTCGCCCGCCAAGGTGGACGACTTCGAGGAGCTCCTGCGACCCTATGGGATCGTCGAGTTGCAGCGCACCGGTCGCGTGGCGCTGCCGAAGATCGAGCGTCCGGCCCGCCTCCGCGGCGTGCGGCGCGCCTCCTGACCGGCCCCGCCGGTCGCCCCCGAGTCACGAAGCCTCACCAGAACCCCCGAAAGGACCCCCGATGGCCAACGTCTACTACGAGAAGGACGCCGACCGGTCGTACATCGCCGACCGCAAGGTGGCGATCCTCGGCTACGGCTCCCAGGGCCACGCCCACGCCCTGAACCTCAAGGACTCGGGCATCGACGTCCGCGTCGGCCTGCGGGAGGGCTCGTCGTCCAAGGCCAAGGCGGAGAACGCGGGGCTCAAGGTGCTCACCACGGCGGAGGCCTGCGCCGAGGCGGACGTGATCATGGTGCTGCTGCCCGACACCGAGCAGCGCGACGTCTACGAGAAGGACATCGAGCCCAACCTCACCAACGGCGACGCCCTGCTCTTCGCCCACGGCTTCAACATCCGCTTCGAGCAGATCACCCCGCCCGAGTGGGCGGACGTG
Source organism: uncultured Microthrixaceae bacterium (assembly GCA_964470715.1). GTDB lineage: Bacteria > Actinomycetota > Acidimicrobiia > Acidimicrobiales > DATDAH01 > JAEUJM01. The sequence goes on from CAYYDZ010000167.1 coordinate 908, forward strand.
GCCATGGTGGCCCCCAAGGGCCCCGGCCACCTCGTGCGCCGCACGTACACCGAGGGCGGCGGTGTGCCCTGCCTCATCGCCGTGGCCCAGGACGCCTCGGGCCACGCCCGTGACCTCGCGCTGGCCTACGCCGACGCCATCGGCGGCACCCGCGCCGGCGTGCTCGACACCACTTTCGAAGAGGAGACCGAGACGGACCTCTTCGGCGAGCAGGTCGTGCTCTGCGGCGGCCTCACCTCCCTCGTGCAGGCCGGCTTCGAGACCCTCGTCGAGGCGGGCTACCAGCCCGAGTCGGCCTACTTCGAGTGCCTCCACGAGGTGAAGCTCATCGTGGACCTCATGTACGAGCAGGGCATCGCCGGCATGCGCTACTCCATCTCCGACACCGCCGAGTACGGCGACCTCACCCGGGGCTCGCGCATCATCACCCCGACGGTGAAGGCCGAGATGCGCAAGATCCTCGACGAGATCCGGAGCGGCCAGTTCGCCGAGGAGTGGATCGCCGAGAGCCGTGGCGGGCGCTCGAACTTCGAGCAGCTCCGCCAGGCCGACCGCGACCACCAGATCGAGCAGGTGGGCTCGGACCTCCGCGGCATGATGCCGTGGATCTCCGCCGGCAAGCAGTCGGTCCAGGACGCCTCGGGCGGGGATTGACGTTTCGCCCGGGGAAGAGCGCTGGCGCGCT
>CAYYDZ010000167.1:1692-5494 GCA_964470715.1 uncultured Microthrixaceae bacterium
CCCCCACCGTCCTCCGGACGGAACGGCAACTGCAGGGCTTCGGTCGTCAGTTGTCGAGGCGGTAGACGAAGACGGCCATGGGGCCGGAGGTGGACGGGCCGGCGGTGCCCGTCGTGGTGCCGCTGTAGGTGAACTCCTCGCGGTGCACCTGATCGAGGCCGTCGGCCGTGCCCTCGCCCAGCAGGTCGCTCGCCGACTCGTGGATGTCCGGGTCCTCGCCGTCGACGAGGGCGCCGTGGTTCACCAGGTAGGCGAGGTCGCGGTCGCGCAGGAACTCACCCTGGGTGCCCTCACGGCTTGCCTCCAGGTAGTCGAAGGAGTTGACCACGCCATCGAGGTTGATCACCGGCTGGTCCGCGAAGTAGCCGACCACGCCGGCGTCCCACGAGCCGAGGACGGCGTCGGCGGGCAGGTTGGCGCTCACCCAGGTCCCCGTCTCCCGGTTGGCCTGCTGGATCGAACGCAGGTGGGGGTCGCCGAAGGTGCGGGCCTGGATCACCAGGGCGAGGACGAGGGGGACGCCGAGGATGGCGGCGATGGCGGCCACGCTGCGGTGCGCGGGCCGGTCGGGCGTCTCCATCCGGGCGCCGTCGGCGAGGTCGCCCGCCACGAGCACGAGCAGTATGGCGGCGTAGAGGCCCATCGGGGCGAAGTACCAGAGCCAGAGCTGGGTGGACAGGATCAGGTAGTACGCGCCGAGCAGGATCAGGAAGGCCGGGTACCAGGCGGTGTGGGCGCAGAACCCCGCCACCCGCCAGAACTTCGGGAGGTGCTCCGGGTCGCGGTCGCGGGCCAACCGGGCCATCAGGGCGACCGCGGCGGCACCGGCGAGCAGGAGCAGGAGGGCCCGGCCGGGGGTGATGGCGGCCCGCTTCACATCGCCGCTCACCTGGGTGAAGTGACCGAACCAGGCGAGGTTGATGGCGGCGTAGGCGAACACCGTCAGCGACGGGATGACCAGCACCTCGGCGAGGGCCTTGCGGGCGGGGGCGCCCTGACCGCGGGCCTCGACGAGGGCCCACGCCGCCATGCACACCAGCAGGAGTGCGGCATCGGTGCGGGCCAGGAAGGCGAGGGCCAACAGGGCCCCGGTGAGCAGGCGGGTGAGCTGGGTGCCGCCGAGCACCTTGCCCTCCTGGCGGTCGAGGCCGTCGAGCAGCAGCACGGCGATGAGCACCACGGGCGCCGACTCGAGGCCGTTGACGACCATCTTGAGCACGAAGGGGTTGCCCCCGAGCAGGGCCAGCACGCCGCCGACGAGGACGACGACGGCCTTCGGGGTCCCGCCGAGCCGGCGTCCGACCATGCCGGCGACCACCCAGAGGGTGACGACCCACATGACCAACTGCATCGCCAGCAACGCTCGCACGGCGGCGACGCCGTCGAGGCCCACCAGGAACACCGGGAGGGTGAGGCCCAGCCACAAGGGGTGGTAGCCGTTGGTGACGTTGATGGTGTCGAAGGTCGAGCCCGCACCGTGGGCGAGGTTGCGGCCGATCTCGGCGTAGTAGAACGCGTCGTCGAAGGTCAGGGCGAAGGGCATGCCCGACCAGATGAGGATGACCGGCAGCCACACGAGGCCGACGAGCCAGGCGGCCCGACGGAGCATGCGTGTGGCCTCGGCCTCGTCGACGACCTCGTCCAGTGCGGTGATCGCACCGCGGCGTTGCGCGGTGGAAGCGCGCTCGGTGAGGGCCACCCCCTTCCATCGGCAGCCTCAACGGTGTTTGGAGGCCCAATTGCGCGGGGCGCTGACCCGGGGGTCAGCGTCGAGACGACGCGCCTACATGGTCTCGGAGAAGGAGACCTCGCCCTCGCCCCGCAGCACGTTCTTCAGGAGCTTGCCCGAGGCGTTACGGGGGAGCTTGTCGCCGGAGAGCTCGACGTAGGTCGGCACCTTGAACTGCGCCAACGTCTCGGCCACCCACCGGCGGACCTCGTCCTCGGTCAGGGTCTCGCCCGGCTCGACCTGCACGACCGCCTTGACCTCCTCGCCGAGCTCGGGGTGGGCGACGCCGATGATGGCGGCGTCGGCCACCTTGGGGTGCTCCACCAAGCGGTTCTCGATCTCGACGCAGTAGATGTTCTCGCCGCCGCGGATGATCATGTCCTTGGCCCGGTCGGTGATGTAGAGGTAGCCCTCGTCATCGACGTGGCCGACGTCGCCGGTGTGCAGCCAGCCGTTTCGGACGGTCTCGGCCGTCGCCTCGGGCTTCCCCCAGTACCCCGGCATGATGATCGGGCCCTTGAGGAGCACCTCGCCGGTCTGGCCGGTCCGCACCTCGTTGCCCTCGGGATCGGCGATCTTGAGGTCGACCACGGGGACGGGCGGGCCCACCGACGTGGGCTTGGCCTGGGCGTCCTTGCCGGAGATGATCGTGGCCGCCGAGCTCGACTCGGTGAGGCCGTAGACGTTGCTGGTGCTGCGCACGTTGGGGAAGGTGTCGCGCACCTTGCGCTGGAGCTCGTCGGCCGACGGGGACCCGCCGAAGGCCACGGAGGTGACCGTGGAGGTGTCGTAGTCGTGGCGGGCCGGGTGCTCGCACACCCGCCAGACCATCGTGGGCACCGTGGCCCAGATGGTGACGCCCTCCTCCTCGATCAGCTGGAGGGCCTTCTCGGGCTCGAACTTCCCCTCGGTCATGACGAGGCGCAGCCCGGCCAGCAGCCCCACCACCAGGGTGGAGTGGCACCCGGAGACGTGGAACAGCGGCGAGGTGAACAGCGAGACGGTCTGGCTCTTGCCCATGCCCGGCGCCGCGCCGCCGCCGTCCTCGTCGTCCTGGGCGGCCATCATCCCGGTGAGCACCCCGTTGAACAGGGTGTTCATGAGGTTGGCCACCATGTTCCGGTGGGTGCTGATGGCGCCCTTGGGTCGTCCCGTGGTACCGGACGTGTAGAAGATGACCGCGGGGTCGTCGGGGGCGATCGGGACGTCGGGCAGCACCGGTGTCGGGTCGCCGGTGAGCAGCGAGAAGTCGTGGACTCGGGGGTCGTCGAGGTCGTCGGACTCGTGGTCGACGAGGAAGACGGCCTCGAGGTCGGGCAGGTCGCCGAGGTGGTCGGCGATGCGCTCGAAGCGCCGACCGTCGGCGACCAGCACCTTCGCGCCGGAGTCCTGCAAGCCGTAGATGATCTCGTCGGTCTTCCACCAGCCGTTGAGGCCCACGAGGATGCCGCCGAGGTTCACCGTGGCCCAGAACGAGAGGCACCACTCGGGGTTGTTGGCCGAGAGCACGGCGACGCGGTCGCCGTGGCCGACGCCGAAGTCGTCGTGGAGGTGCTTGGCCACGGCGTTGCTGCGCTCGACGAACTCGGCCGGGCCGAGGCGCAGGTCGCCGTACACCAGGAAGGGTTGGTCGTTGCCCCGCGCCATGCCGGCGGCGGCGACCTCCCGCAGGGACGACATCGAGGACTTGTAGACCTTCATCTCGACGCCGTTCACCACCTCGGTGACGACCTCGAATGGCCCCCCGGGCCCGGTCAGCTGTGCGCGCACCTCAGCGGTCGTGGCCATCGCCCCTTTCTAGCCCTCCATCCTGGATCGGGCCGCCAGAAGCGGTGATCAGCTGGTGAGGGCGGCCAGGACGTGGTCGATGCTGCGGGTCAGCTGGGCCACGTCCTCGGGGTCGATGGCGGGGAACAGCGCCACGCGCAGCTGGTTGCGGCCGAGCTTGCGGTAGCTCTCGGTGTCGTGGATGCCGTTCGCCCGCAGGATGGCGGCGACCTGGTTGGCGTCGACCACGTCGTCGAGGTCGATGGTGGCCACGACGTGGCTGCGCTCGGCGGGGTCGGCCACGTA
>CAYYDZ010000168.1:0-5473 GCA_964470715.1 uncultured Microthrixaceae bacterium
GTGGCCGCCATCGACGTCGCCGGTTTCATCGCAGACCTGAAGGATCACGCCGTGGACCATGGCTTCCACGTCCACGACGAGCGCCACTTCGTCGAGTCCTACTCGCTGCGCCAGGCCTGGGAGGTCGATCTGCACCCGGAGGAGGCATGCGGTGGCCCGTTGGACCTTCACCTCTCCCTCGAGGTCGACCCGCGGGTGCTGTTGTCGTTCGAGGACAAGGTGCTCGAGCTGCCCGAGACCGAGGAGCCGCCCGACGAGTTCCAGTTCCCGATGCTCTTCACGTGGGCCCTCCCACCCCTGCCCCAGGGCCCGGACCTGCTCGTGCTGGCCACCGAGCTCGCCGGCGTGGGCGGCCCCGACCTCCCCCTGGAGGTGTCGGCCATCGACTCTTTCGCCGCGGTCACCGACGCTCCCGAACGCAGCCTCGCCATCGTGGCCCGCATCGAGGTCTCGCTGGCAAAGGTGTTCCTCGGCCAGGAACTCCTCTGCGAGGTGCTCGACCGGTGCCTCGCGGTCAGCCAGTACCTGCTCGACCGCGCCCCGGTCTGGCTTGACGAGGTTTGATCGCTCAGCGCCGACCGGACGACAGCCAGGCACCGACCGCAAGGACCTGATCGTCACTTCCGCGCGGTCCGACGATCTGCACCCCGACGGGTAGACCGTCGACTCGGGCGAACGGCACGCAGAGCACCGGCAGGCCCGTGAGCGAGAACGGCACCGTCAGCGCGAGGAGGCTCGGGCGCAGTGGCGCCGTGCCCGACTCCAACTCGACGTCCTCGCTCCCGCGCCGAGGTGCGGGCACGGGCGTCGCGGGCAGGACCAACGCGTCGACGCGTCCGATGGCGGCATCCAGGGTGTCGGCCAGCGTGGCACGGGCTTCTCGAGCCTCGGATTCAGCGGCGACCGTGATGTTGGCCCCGGCTTCGAGTTGCGCGCGGACGACGGGCGAGAAGCCCGCCGGCGACTCGGCAAGGGCGGCGGCGTGCGTCCGCAACGCCTCGGGCCCCTGGATCGCGCGGAAGACGTCGAGTGCTCGGTCAACCCCGGGGAGCTCGAGATCGACCACGTCGACGCCCGAGCGCCGGGCGACGTCGAGCCACCCCTCGAAGGCGTGACGCAACGGGCGGGACAGTCGGCCCCGCAGGAAGGTGAGCGGCACGGCGAAGCGCGACGGCATCCGGGGCAGGAGCGGCGCCGGCGACCTGCCGGTGAGCACCGCGGTCATCAGGGCGGCGTCGTCCACCGACCTCACCAAGGGCCCGGCGTGATCGCACGTCGCGCTGAGAGGCAACGTCCCGTCGAGGGGCACGCGCCCCGTCGTCGGTTTGAAGCCGACCACCCCGCAATGGCTGGCCGGCACCCGGAGCGACCCGCCGGTGTCCGTGCCGAGGGAAGCGAGACCGATGCCTGCCGCCACCGCCGCCGCCGAGCCGCTGCTCGACCCCCCGGCCTGGCGATCCGGGTCCACGGGGTTGGTGACGTCGCCGGTCCACGGGTTCTCACCGGTGATGCCATAAGCCACCTCGTGGAGGTTGACGGTGGCGAGCACGATGGCACCTGCATCGCGCAGGCGGGTGACGGCCGTGCCCTGAGGGCCGAGATCCGGGAGCGGGGCCCGCGTCCCGGCCCGCATGGTGAAGCCTTCGACCACGAACAGGTCCTTCACGGTGACGGGCAGTCCGTGCAGCGGCCCCACGATCTCACCTGACGCGAGCTGACGGTCGCGCTCCTCGGCGAGCGCCCGAGCGCCGTCGGCGTCGAGGTGGGCGATGGCGTTGAGCTCCGCGCGGGCCGCGGCCCTGGTCAGCGACCGCTCCACGAGCTCGACCGAGGTCGTCGTGCCTGCCCGCAGCGCCGCCATGGCCGCACCGAGGGTCTCAGTCTCCATCCACGGTCCCCGTCGCAGGCAGGTCGGCCTCGGCCGTGGCGCAGGTCGCGACGGGGTCACGTGGCCGCATGGCCGGGTGCTCCGGCGGGAACCGGCCGATGCCGCCGTCCTGGAGCAGGAGACCGGTCATCGTGCGGTCGAGGTGGTTCATGCGCCACTCGAGCATGGCCTGAGCTTCGCCCAGGACGACCTCTGGATCGTGGATCTCCGTGCGCCAACTGGGATCGGCGGCCAGGTCGAAGCAGCGCCAGCCTCCGTCCCCGAAATGGACGTAGGCCCGATCCGCGCTGCGGCGCACGGCGAGGTGGAAGGTCTCCGGGCGCCGATCCCAGGGCCACGGGAACTGCCGGAAGGCCAACACGACGTCTCGCCAGTCCCACTCGTAGAAGGCCGCGTTGCGCCACCAGGGCGGCTCCTCCCCATCGAGGAAAGGCGTCAAGGGCACGCCGTCGCACTGGGCGGGTACGTCGACTCCGATCGCATCGCAGAGCGTGGGGAAGACGTCGACGTTCTCGGTGAAGCGTTCGACCACCGTGCCGTGGGCACCGGTTCGTCTCGGGTCACGCCACAGCGCGATCACTCGGTAGCTGGCCTCGAAGAAGCCGGCCTTCTCGATCAGGCCCTGGTCGCCGAGTTGCTCGCCGTGATCGGCCACCACCACCACGACGGTGTCGTCCCACTGCCCCAGGCGCTCGAGGGCCGCTCGGAGCCGACCCATCTGATGATCGACATCGCTGATCATCCCGTAGTACTGCGCTCGCAGGGCGCGTATCGACGCCTCGCCGTCAGGGGCGATCAGGAAGGGGTGCTGGAGCATGTGGTCGTGCAGGGGGTGGCGGTCGTCCGCCGGAGGTACCGGCAAGGGGACCTCGGCGGGGTCATACGCCTTGGACCACTCCCCCGCCGCCGCGTACGGCGGGTGAGGGCGCAGGAACGAGGCGTGGGCGAACCAGGGCTCGCCCGTCGCGGCCTGCTGTTCGATCCACGTGATGAGGTGATCGGTGAGGAATGCAGACACGCCGTGCTCGGCTGGGCGCTCGGGCTCGGTGGCCAGCGCCGCGTCCGGGTCGTCGGGGAGGTCGTATCCCAGCTCGCGCAGCCAGCCCAACCAGGGCCGCAGTTCGGTGGGCAGGTGCAGGATCGGGTCGAAGCCCGGGAGGACACCCTCATAGGTGTTCAGGCGGGGGTCGTCCGGCCCCGTGGCGAGGCGGGGGTCGATGCCCTGATCGGTGTAGCCGAAGAGCGCCGGTGCATAGCCCGCCCGGCGAGCGGCCAGTGCCAGGTTGTCGAACCGGCTGTCCAACGGCGTGCCGTTGCTCACCACCCGGTTGTTCATCTGATAGGTGCCCGTGTAGAGCGCGGCGCGGCCCGGGCTGCACGGCGCCGCCTGCGAGAAGTGGTTGGCGAATCGCACGCCATCAGCGGCGAGGCGGTCGAGGTTGGGGGTGCGCACCACCGGGTGACCCGCGCACGACAGGCAGTCGGCCCGGAACTGGTCGAGCGTGATGAGCAGGACGTTGGGCCGCCTCACGACGTCGGCATCACCCGTCAGCGTGGCCAAGCAGCAGATCACGGAGGTCCGCCGGGTCCGCCTCCGCGGGCTCGGTGGTGTCCAGGAAGTCGAGCAGGACCTCGAGGAATTCGTCAGGGCGTTCGACATGGGGGAAGTGGCCGACGCCCTCGAGGATCTCCAGGCGGCTGCCGGGGATGGCCTCGTGGGCGGCGTAGGCATGCTCGACCGGAATGATGGTGTCCCGGTCGCCCCAGACGATGAGGGTGGGCAGGTGGGCCGCCAGGTACAGACGGTCCATGGCGCTGACGGTCTGGCCGCCCGGATCGATCACGCCCCGCATGGTGCGGACGAAGGCGTAGCGGTTCTCCGACTCCGTGAGCGAGCCGTAGGCCCGCCACATCTCGGAGATGCGAGCCGAGGTGATGCCCCGCTCGCCGAGGAAGCGGCCGGTGTCGTCGCCCCAGGAGCGCAGGAACCGGGGGAACAGGGCCGGCATGACGTACTCGGCGCCGGGCAACGTGAGTAGCCGCAGCATCCAGCTCACCTCGCGGCCCAGACCGCCGCTGTCGACAAGTACGAGCCGCTCGCAGAGCTCAGGGTGCTGGTAGGCGAGCTGCATGGCGACGCCGCCGCCGAAGGACTGTCCCACGATCGTGGCCCGGGTGACGCCGAGGACCCCGAGGAGGTCGCGGAGGCCGCTCGCCACGGCACCGAGCGAGTAGTCCCCCATGGGCTTGGCCGACTCGCCATGGCCGAGCAGATCCGGCGCAATGACGGTGTACTCCTTGGCGAGCCGCGGCATCACCTCCTTCCACGCCGTCGAGCTGCCGGCGATGCCGTGGATGAGGAGCAGGGCCGGCCCCGAGCCACCCATGCGATAGCCGACGTCGTGACCGTGGATGCCTACATGCTGCAGGTGGAGTTCCGCCATGGCCTCATTGTCCCACGCGGGGTCGCGCGGGACGCGATCACTCAGTCGGCGCCGGACGCCGTGAGTCGGCGGTCGCCAACAGGGGCGTCGAGCGTCACCGCGAGCTCCTGGGCCTCGGCGATCTCGATGCAGGCGCGATCGCCGGCGTCGGACCGCGAGCCCGTCTCGAGTCGGACCTCGATCACCGAGTCGTCCTCGCGCACGACGGTGGCGTTGGCGCCGTAGCAGTCCTGCACGCCGCCGTAGAAGCGAACGAGGACGACCTGATCGTCATCGGGGTCGGCCACGACCTCGGTGGGCGTGGCCACCACGGCGGCGACGAGATCGTCCGTCGGCTCGATTCGGGTCCAGGTGGTGACCGTGGTGTCGGCGGTGCCCGACCCCGGGTCGACGGTGCCCCCGCTGCCGGTCGAGCCGCCGGACACGTTCGCGTCGGTGGTCGAAGTGGGCGCGCCCCCGCCGGACGAGACCTCCTCTCCGCTGCTGCCACAAGCCGCCAGCACGAGCGCCCCCAGCAGAAGGAGGCCGATCAACGAGGTCCGGGGAGCGTTGCGCACGGGAGGGTCACCTTTCGGGCTGACTTGGGGTCGTGCCGGTTGGACGTCCGGAGGGTGTTGCCGGGTTCCCGGCCGAGAGCGGCGCCGTCAGCGGCGAGGTGGCGGGACCTGGCCGGGGTGGGCGGCCCGCCAGCGGTCGAGGCGGATGCGGTAGTCGAGCCACTCCACCAGGCTGTGGAAGGCGAGCGCCAGGATCCCGTAGACGATGATGGCGAAGAGCACGGCGAAGTCGAGCACCGACCCGTTGCCCGCCTCCTTCGTGGGGAAGATGCCCCGGAAGGGCTCCATCACCCGGTCGCCGCTGCGGTACACCCACTCGGCGAACCCAGCAGTCGGGTTGGCGTTGAACAGCAGGAGGAAGAACTCGAGGACGAGCAGGATCACGGCGACGAGGAAGTAGGCGTACACCAGCCAGGTCAGGACCTTGGCGACGCGCAGGCCGGTGACGGTCCCGGTGTCGGGCGGCGGCGACGAGGCGGCAGGGTCGGTTGTCGCGGAGGGCGCGGGCGTTCCGGGCATTGGCTCCATGGGCGGACCCTAACCGAGCGACTGCGGCTCACGGCCGATGTCGGCCGGCGACGGTG
>CAYYDZ010000169.1:0-5446 GCA_964470715.1 uncultured Microthrixaceae bacterium
CCGTTCCTGTCCGCCGAGGACCTCTGCGTGTTCAAGCTCGCCTTCAACCGGCCCCGGGACTGGGTCGACCTCGCCGCCGTCGCCCGGGCTCGACCCGACCTCGACCTCGACGTGGTGGGCGACCTGCTCGTCGCCCTCCGCGGCCCGACCATGCACCCCCGCCTCGCCCGCTTCCGCGCCCTCTTTCGCCATTGAGCGGAGAGACGCCGACCCCGAGCCGGAGCACCCGCCGGCGTCGTCCCGACGACCCCGCCCGGCGAGGTTCAGCGGGGGTGGAAGCGCAGCCAGGTGGCGGTCATGGTCGCCCGGGGCTTGCCGTCGGCGCTGAGCTCGGCACTCACGACGATCTCCTGCTCCGAGATGCTCACCGGCTCAGCGGTGAGCTGGACGGGTGCGGCCAGCGGCGAGGGGCGCAGGAAGCGGACCTCGAAGCCGGCGGTGATGAACGGGATGGGCGCACCAGGATCGGCCTCCCACCCGCGCTGCGCTGCCTCCCACAACACGACCGCCGCCGTGTGGCAGTCGAGCACGGTGGCGATGATGCCGCCGTTGAGGAAACCGAAGCCGTTGTCGTGCTCTGGGCCCGAGGTGAACTCAGCGACCGTGCGCTCCCCCTCCCGGTAGCTCCGCAGGTGGAAGCCGTCGGGGTTGGCGTGCCCGCAGCCGAAGCAGGTGACGCCGGGGTAGAGCGACTCCTGGATGCTGAGGCCACCTGGGTCGGCGCTCACGCCGGCACCTCGGCGACAGGGCGGCCGATGTCGACGGCCGACCGGCACCATGCTCCGTCGACCAGCTCCCACTGTGGTGGTGCACTCGACATGGTCGTCTCCCCAAAGGACGCCCGGGAAGCGGCCCCTGCCGCCGACCGTACCGCCGCTACACGCGCTCGCGGAGCCAGGCGATGTCGTCCTTGCGGCCGTCCTCGGCCGTCTCGCAGATGACGGGGGCGCCGGCGGTGCGCACGACCTCGAGGAGCGCGTCGGGGTCGACCTGCCCCTGGCCCAGGTGCTCGTGGCGGTCGCGGCCGGAGCCGTGGGGGTCCTTGGAGTCGTTGCAGTGCACGAGGTCGATGCGCCCGGTGATGGCGAGCAGGCGCTCGGCGGCGTCGATCATGGTCTCGCCGGCGGCGTGGGCGTGGCAGGTGTCGAGGCAGAAGCCGATGCCGAAGGGGGCGATGTGGTCCCACAGGCGGGCGATGGTGTCGAAGTGGCGGGCCATGGCGTGGTCGCCGCCGGCGGTGTTCTCGAGGTAGATCGGCACCTCGGACTCGACGGCCTGGAGGCCCTTCACCCAGCGCACGAAGCCCTCGGCCTCGTCGTCGTCGGCGGTGACGTGGCCCCCGTGGACGATGACCGCGGTGGCGTTGATCTCGGCTGCGGCCTCGCACGTCTGCTGGAGGATCTTGCGGCTCGGGATGCGGATCTTGTTGTTGGGCGAGGCCAGGTTGATGGGGTACGGCGCGTGGACGTAGACGGGCACGGGCGAGGTGCGCAGGGCCTCGGCGTCGGGGTGCGGTGGCGGCTTCTTCCACCCCTGCGGGTCGCCCAGGAAGAGCTGGAAGCAGCCGGCGTCCTCGGCGAGGGCGGTGCCGAGCGGGTCGTCCGGGCCGACGTGGGCGCCAATCGGACCTACCACTTCGCGCCTCCTTCGTCGGCGCCCCTTCGGGATCCGACCTCGTCGTCCGTGCTGCTCCGCGCCGCTGCGCAGCGTCGCCCCACGCTACCGGCGCTCCATCCGTCACACTGTGGGGATGCCGTGGCGGTGGGGTTGGCGGATGCTGGGGGTCGTCGCGACCCTCGCTGCGTTGGTCGCGATGCTGACCGGCGCAGTGGCGGGCGGCGCCCGCCTGGTGTCACGGGCCGTCACCGACGAGGACGGTCCGTCGGTGGCCACCCCTCCGGGAGGCACCTACTACCACGGCGTCTACCCGGGCGGCCGCAGCGGGTGGGAGGACGACCTCACCCCGGCCGACCTCGCCGCCTACGAGACCGCCGCCGGCCGGGAGGCGGCCTGGGTCTACTTCTCCGACAACTGGTTCCGCGACCACGACTTCCCCGCCGCCACCGCGACGTGGATCCGTGACCACGGCGCCCTCCCTTTCATCCGCCTGATGCTGCGCGGGCGCGGGCCGGCGTCGGGCGACGAGCGCTTCCGCCTCCAGCGCATCCTCGACGGCGCCTTCGACGAGGACCTCGCGGCGTGGGGCGCGGCGGCAGCCGACTTCGGCTCGCCCCTCGTCGTCGAGTGGGGCACGGAGATGAACGGGCGCTGGTTCGGCTGGAACGCCCGGTGGAACGGCCGGGAGGACGGCGCCCGCCGCTTCCGCCAGGCCTACCGCCACATCGAACGGACCATCGAGGGCGCCGGTGCCGACAACATCACCTGGGCCTGGCACGTCAACGGCGACTCGGTGCCCGACGCCCCCTGGAACCAGATCGAGGACTACTACCCGGGCGACCGCTTCGTGGACTGGGTGGGCCTCTCCGCCTACGGCGCCCTCACGCCGGCCGACGACGCCGGCGACTGGCGACCCTTCCGCGAGACCCTCGACGAGGTCGTTCCCGAGCTGGATGCCATCGCCCCGGACAAGCCGGTGATGGTGTTCGAGTTCGGCATGACCCGGGGCAACCCGACCGGCCGGCCCGCGGCGTTCGCCGACGCCGCCCTGGACGACCTGCTGGCCAACCGATGGCCCACGGTGCGGGGCTTCTCGTGGTGGAACGAGACGTGGCCCAACGACGACGACCCGTCCCACGACACCGACATGCGCCTCCAGGCCCTCGCCGGCGTGCGCCGGACGTTCCGGGAGCACCTCGTGGGGAACGACGATGTGCTCGACCACCCCTTCCCCTGACGTGGGACGAACGCTGCGCGCCGGGAGGGGCAGGTGGGTGCGCCCGGACCGGGCCGTGATGGTGCTGCTCGGCGCGACGAGCGCGATGGCGTTCTTGGTGTGGGGCGGCACCACCCGGCCGATGGAGGACACGGTCGACTATCGGCTCGCCGCGTCGATGCTGCGGTCCGGCTGGGACACCATGGTCGACCGAGCACCCGGCTACCCGCTCGTGCTCATCGCGACCGGCGCCGACCGCGCCGACGGTGCCGTGCTCTTTCTGGTCCAACTGCTGGCCCACGCCGCCGCGGTGCTCCTGGTGGTGGACCTGGCCCGGCGGATCGAGATCGGGCCGCGTGGCCGGTTCGTGCTCGCGGCCCTGCTGGTGATGCCACCCGTGCTCCAGGGCGCTGCATTCGCAGGGACCGAGGTGTGGGCCGAGCTCGGGGTCGTCGCCACCGTGTGGCTCCTCGCCCGCTGGTCCGACGACCGCTCCTGGGCGTGGCTGGCGTCGGCCGGCGCCGCCGTCGGCCTCCTGACCTTGGTGCGCCCCACCTACCAGTTGCTCATCGTGCCCCTGGCGGTGATCGTCGGGCTGCTGGCCCACCGCCGCACGAGCGGGCACCCCGCCCGCGCGATCCTCACCCTCGCCGCTCCCGTCGTGGTGGTCGTCGGCGCGCTGGTCGTGACCAACGGGGTCCGCTTCGACACGCCGGCCGTCGATCGCCTGCTGCCCTACCACCTCAGCGAGAAGACCGCCCTGGTGGTCGATGAGCTCCCTGCGTCCGACGAGCCCGCCCGATCGATCCTGGTCGCCGAGCGCGACCGCCTGTTGGTCGAGGACGGCGAGCACTCCCCCGCGGCGTTCCTGTTCAACTCGCGGTCCCGCCTCGAACGGGCCACCGGGCTGACGGGCGCCGCGCTCGATCGCTGGGTGCTACGCCGCGACCTTCGGCTGATCCGCGACCACCCGCTGTCCTATCTCGCGTCGGTCGAGAGCGCCGGAGTGGCCTACGTCCAGGTCGACAGCCGTGACGCAGCGGACGGCGGGCGCGTCTGGCTGGCCGGCGTGTGGCACCTGCTGCATCTGGGCCTGGGGGCGCTGTTCCTGGGCGTCGCGGTCCTGGTGCCCGGCGTCGCGCTCACGCGGGGCATGGACCGCCGCCTGGCGTTCACCCGGGTCCTGTGCTGGCTCATCGTCGGGTACACCGCGCTCGTCACCGTGTTGCTGGTGAACGGCGAGCCCCGCACCCGAGCGCCCACCGACCCCTTGCTGGCGCTGCTGCTGGTCAGCGGCCTCGCGTTCCTCCGCCGCCAAGACCTCCGCATCCCGTTCCTTCACCCCGACCCCGAGGCCGACCCCGACGCCGACCCCGAGAAACGCGAGGCGGTAGCGACGTGACCCTGCGGCGTTCAGGAGGGGCGGACGCCGGCGAGGAGGGCCAACTCGCGCCACTTCCAGTGGCAGTCCACGTCGGTGAAGCCCATGGCGCGCAGCCAGCCGAGCTGGTCTTCGACCGGCGCCAGCAGGTTCGACGGGTCGTCGGGCTGGTCGCCGACGCCGATGGCCTCGCGGAAGGCCTGGTGCAGCGCCGGCGTCGGCGAGGCCACGTGCTCGAGGTTGAGGAAGGCGCCGCCGGGGCGGAGCAGGGAGAAGGCCTCCGCAGAGAGCGAGCGCTTGCGCCCGTCAGGCACGTGGTGGATGGCGAAGCTGGACACGATCGCATCGAACGGGCCCTCGTCGGGCAACGGGTCCTCCAGGTCGTGGGCGCGCACCTCGACGTCGGCGTCGCCGGCGAAGCGCTCACGCGCGGCGGCCAGCATGTGCTCGTTCAGGTCGAGCGCCAGGCCGGCGGCGCCGGGGCGGGCGGTGCGCACGAGGGCGAGCAGGCGGCCGTCACCCGTGCCGAGGTCGAGCACCCGCTCGACCCGCTCGGGGAGGAACTCGAGGAGCGTGACCTGGCCCTCCGCCCGGTGCGGGAGGGTGTCGGCGATGGCGAGGTACGCCCGGGCGTGCTCGACGCTGGGCCACTGGTTGGTCTCGACGGCCATCCCCCACCCTCGCACCCGAGTCCCTCCGAACTCGACGCAATAGCCGTCGGAAGACGACAGCTAGTGCGTCGAGTCTGGAGGAGTCAGGGGGAGGGAGGCGCCGGCGCCGTCGGTGAGCCTCGTGGGGATGGGGAGGTCGCCGGCGCCGGACAGGAGGTCGTCGCAGCGGGCGGGGCTCCCCACGACCGCGGCGGCGTCGGCGGCGCGGCCGAGGGCGAGGGCCTCGTCGAGCAGGGCCCGGTCGGTGGGGCCGAGCAGGGCGAGGTCGTCCGACACGATGGCCATGCCGCCCGAGACGCCGACGGCGAGCGCCCAGGCCCGGGCCGCCTCAGGCGACAGTGCGGTCTCACTGGTGCGCAACATGATGCAGTCGGGATCGTTGAGCCACAGCTTGCGGTGCAGGAACGACCGCGCCAGCGTCGAGCGCCACGCGCCCTTCGTCGCCGGCGTGACCTCCTCGTAGCCGGGCATGACGAACTCGTCGGTGTGCTCCCAGGACGGGGCCACGTCGGGCCCGATGCGCATGCCGTCGACGACCCCCACCACGGCGCCCAGAGGAGC
>CAYYDZ010000170.1:0-2339 GCA_964470715.1 uncultured Microthrixaceae bacterium
GGCATCGAGTACATGCACATCCAGGAGCCGGAGGAGAAGCACTGGATCCAGGAGCAGGTCGAAGGCGTCAGCCCCAACCTGGCCACCGACGACCAGCGCCACATCCTCGAGAAGCTCAACGCGGCCGAGGCCTTCGAGCGCTTCCTCGGCCAGAAGTACATCGGCCAGAAGCGCTTCGGCATCGAAGGCGGCGAGAGCATCGTCCCCCTCGTCGACGCCGTGCTCGAGGCCGCCGCCGACGCCGAGCTCGACGCCTCGGTCATGGGCATGTCCCACCGCGGCCGCCTCAACGTGCTCGCCAACATCGTGGGCAAGTCCTACGACCAGATCTTCAAGGAGTTCGAGGGCAACGTCGACCCCGAGACCATCCAGGGCTCCGGCGACGTGAAGTACCACCTCGGGCAGTCCGGGAAGTTCGTGAGCCGCTCGGGCAAGCAGCTCCCCATCGAGCTGGCCGCCAACCCCTCGCACCTCGAGACCGTCGACCCCATCGTCGAGGGCATGACCCGCGCCCTCCAGGATGTCGTGGACCGGCCCGAGTCGTTCTCCGTGCTGCCCATCCTCCTGCACGGCGACGCGGCCTTCGCGGGCCAGGGCGTGGTGGCCGAGACCCTCAACTGCTCGCAGATCAAGGGCTACCGGGTCGGCGGCACCATCCACGTCATCATCAACAACCAGCTCGGCTTCACCACCTCCCCCGAGGCGGCGCGGTCGTCCGAGTACTGCACGGACATCGCCAAGATGGTGCAGGCGCCCATCTTCCACGTGAACGGCGACGACCCCGAGGCCTGCGTGCGGGTGGCCCGCCTCGCCTTCGCCTACCGCCAGCGCTTCCACAAGGACGTGGTGGTGGACATGATCTGCTACCGCCGCCACGGCCACAACGAGGGCGACGACCCGAGCTACACCCAGCCCCTCATGTACAAGCGCATCGAGGCCCGACGCTCGGTCCGCAAGCTCTACACGGAGTCCCTCGTCAAGCGGGGCGACATCACCCTCGAGGAGTGCGAGCAGGCCCTCGACGACTTCCAGATCAAGCTCCAGCAGGCCCTCGACCACACCCGCGAGTCGGCGCCGCCCGAGGACGCGGTGGCCAAGGCGCCCCCGCCGCCGGTCGGCGTGCTGCCCCATGTCGAGACGGCCGTCTCCCGTGAGGTGGTCGACCGGGTCATGAACGCGCTCATCACGGTGCCCGAGGGATTCACCATGCACCCGAAGCTGGCCAAGCAGTTCGAGACCCGCCACCAGATGTTCCTCGACGGCGAGGTGGACTGGGGCTTCGGCGAGGCCATCGCCCTCGGCTCACTCCTGATCGACGGCACCCCGGTGCGCATCGCGGGCCAGGACAGCCGGCGGGGCACGTTCTCGCACCGCCACTCCACCCTCGTCGACTACGAGACCGGCGCCGAGTACGCCCCCCTGGCCCACCTCGGCGAGGACCAGGGCAAGTTCTTCATCTACGACTCGCTGCTGTCCGAGTACGCCGCCCTCGGCTTCGAGTACGGCTACTCGGTGATGCACAAGGACGCCCTCGTGTGCTGGGAGGCGCAGTTCGGCGACTTCGTCAACGGCGCCCAGATCGTCATCGACCAGTACATCGTCGCCGCCGAGGACAAGTGGGGGCAGACGTCCGGGCTCGTCATGCTCCTCCCCCACGGCTACGAGGGCCAGGGTCCCGAGCACTCGTCGGCCCGCATCGAGCGCTTCCTCACGCTGTGCGCCGAGGACAACATCCAGGTGTGCAACGCCTCGACGTCGGCGCAGTACTTCCACCTGCTGCGCCGCCAGATGAAGCGGGGCGTGCGCAAGCCCCTGGTGATCTTCACGCCCAAGTCGCTGCTGCGGGCCCGGTCGGCCCGCTCGAAGGTCGAGGAGCTCACCTCCGGCACCTTCCAGGAGGTCATCGACGACGCCGGCGTGGCCGACCCGTCTGCGGTCACCCGGGTGGTGTTCGCCAGCGGCAAGGTGTCCCAGGACGCCCTCGCCAAGCGTGACGAACTGGGCACGCCTGTGGCCGTGGCCCGGGTGGAGCAGCTCTACCCCTGGCCCTACGAGCAGGTGTCGGCGGTGCTCGAGCGCTACCCCAACGCCCGTGAGCTGGTCTGGCTGCAGGAGGAGCCCGAGAACATGGGCCCCTGGAACTTCGTGAAGGGCCGCCTGTACGAGGCCCACGAGGACACCCACGAGATCCGCCGGGTGAGCCGCACCGAGTCCGGCAGCCCCGCCACCGGCAGCCACGCCGTCCACGGCCAAGAGCAGACCCAGCTCCTCGAGACCGCCCTCACCCCCTAGCCCGGGTGACTCACCCTTCACCCGCGGCGCTCCTCCGAGTGCCTCGC
>CAYYDZ010000170.1:2439-5405 GCA_964470715.1 uncultured Microthrixaceae bacterium
GCAACGGCGACGACCAGCTCAGCGGCGGCAGCGGCAACGACGGCCTGAAGGGCGGCGGCGGCAACGACCGCCTCGTCGGCGGCACCAACCGGGACACCTGCGAGGGCCCAACCGGCGTCGACATCGCCCAGAGCTGCGAGGTCATCACCGGCGTCCCCTGATCCCGAGGGGCCCCGGCTCCTCGCTTCTGGCTCGCGTGCGGCCTACCCGAGGAAGTCGCGGGCCACGGCGTCCCAGAGCTCGGTGGACAGGCGCAGCGACTCGGTGTCGACGCGCTCGTCGTTGCCGTGGAACATCGTGCCGAAGTCCTCGATGGTGAGGTTCTCGCTGAACAACCCGAACCCGTAGGCGGGGACGCCGCGGCGACGGAAGAAGCGGCCGTCGGTGGCGCCCACGGTCAGGAAGGGCACCAGCTTGGACTCGCCGTACCAGCGAGGGGTGAGGCGGGCCAGGCTGTCCCACAGCGGCGTGTCGACCGGCGACGAGCTGGATGGATCGTCGCTGTCGACCGTGATGGTGACACGGTCGGCGAGGTCGCCCAGGGCGTCGGCGAGGATGGCGTCGATGTCCGCCGCGGTCTGGCCCGGCAGGGTGCGGATGTCGACCTGCAGCTCGACCTCGTCGGGGATGACGTTGATCTTGGTCCCGCCGTGCATGACCGTCGGCGCCATCGTCGTGTGGGTGCAGGCGTGGAACTGGCGGGCCATGCCCACCGGCAGGAAGTCGAGGGCGCCGACGAGCTGGTCGGGGTCGAGCAGCGGGGCCACCAGCTCCTCGGGGTACTCCATGCCCTCGAGGAAGGCCCGCCAGATGTCGTGGATCTGGGTGGCGGGTTGGTGCTCGGCGATGCGGCGGACGACCTCGGCCGCAGTGACCAGGGCGTTGTCCGTCTTGAAGGGCTGCGACCCGTGGCCCGGCGTGCCGCCGATCTTGAGGTGGACGCCGTGCAGGCCCTTCTCCCCCACGATCACCGGCAGCTTGAGGCCGGTGGGCGACGGGATGGGGATGCCGCCCGACTCGGTGATGACGTAGTCGGCCTGGACGGCACCGAGCTCGTGCTCGACCAGGTGGGAAGCGCCGTAGGTGGCGTTGGCCTCCTCGTCGGCCACGGCGAGGTACACGAGGGTGCCCTTGGGCCGGAACCCGTCGCGGGCCAGGTACTTGAAGGCCGTGGCCATGGAGGCGGTGAGGTTCAACATGTCGACCGCGCCGCGCCCCCAGACCTCGCCGTCGACCAGTTCGCCGCCGAACGGGTCCCGACTCCAGCCCGACGGCGTGACGGGCACGACGTCGGTATGGCCCATCAGGAGCAGGGTGGGCGCCTCCGGGTCGGTGCCCTCGATGCGCCCGACCAGGCTGGTGCGCCCGGGCGCGGCCTCGTAGCGCTCGAGATCGAGACCGGGGCCTTCGAGGTAGGTGGCCAGCAGGTCGGCGCTGCGCACCTCTTGGCCCGATTCCTCGGTCCCGTCGTTGACGCAGGCGTTGCGGATCAGGTTCTGGAGGAGGTCCGTGACCTCCGCGGTGACGGTGTCGGCGGCAGGCAGCACCCCCGCAGGTTAGGCGTCGGGCCGTCGATCGGCCGGCGGCCTGCCGCAGCGGAGTGGCGGCGCCGTGACGGTGAACCGGGAGGTCGGGCCACTCCGGGGAACGACGAGCAAAACCCGACCATGCGGGGTGAAGCACCCTCCAGGTGGTTGACTGGGGCCTGTCATGGCATCCACGCATGTCGTGGTCGACGGTTCGAACATCGCTACCGAGGGCCGCTCGACCCCCAGCCTCAAACAACTCGACGAAGCGGTGCGGGCCTTCCTCGAGGAGCATCCGCACGACAAGCTGACCGTGGTGGTCGACGCCACCTTCGGCCACCGCATCGACCCCTCCGAGAAGGCGGCCTTCGACGAGGCCATCGCCAACAACGAGATGGTCACGCCGCCGGCCGGCGCCATCGGCCGCGGCGACGCCTTCGTGCTCGAGATCGCGGACCGGGCCAACGCCCTGGTGCTGTCGAACGACTCGTTCCAGGAGTTCCACGGCACCCACACCTGGCTGTTCGACGAAGGCCGCCTCATCGGCGGCAAGCCGGTCCCCGACGTCGGTTGGGTGTTCGTGTCCCGCACGCCCGTGCGCGGGGCCACCAGCCAGCGCGCTGTGCGCGACGCCCGCAAGCGCAAGAGCGGGGCCAGCGAACCCGCCGAAGCCCCGGCCGGACGCAGTTCCTCCCGCGGTGGCTCGGGTCGGTCCCGTGCCGCGGAGGACAGCGCCGAGACCACCAGCGGATCGGGCGGGGCACGCCGGAGCCGAGGCGGTCGCGGGCGAGGGGGACGCGGCGGCGAGTCAGCGGCTGCTCCCACCGAGTCGACGCCTGCGAAGAAGGCGTCCGCGTCCAAGCAGGCAGCCGGCACGAAGACCGGCGGCCGCTCGCAGGCCAAGCCCGAGCCCGCCGCCGATGCGCCGGCCAAGCGCGCCAGCGTCAACAAGACGAACGACCCGCTCCCTTTCATCGAGTTCGTGGCCAACTTCCCGGTCGGCAGCACCGTGTCCGGCGAGGTCGAGCAGTTCTCCTCCCACGGCGCCTACGTGCTCGGCGGCGGGGCCCGGTGCTACGTCGCCCTCAAGGCCCTCGGCGACCCCGCCCCCCGCAGCGCCCGCGACGTGCTCGAGCGCGGCGAGGTGCGCGACTTCGTCGTCCTCTCCTTCGACACCCCCCGCCGGGGCATCGACCTCATCCTCCCCGGGCTGCCCAACACCCCGGGCCCGCCGGCACCCGAGGAGGCCACCCCGAAGGCCGCCTCCGCCCGCCGTGCCGCCACCAAGAAGGCCACCGAGGGCGCACCCCGCACCGGCGCCGCGCCCCTCAAGAGCCAGCGGGGTGGCGACGGCGTGCAGGACGCCCCGCCGCCCGCCAAGAAGAAGGGCGGCATCGCCGAGGCCGCCAAGAAGCTCATCGGCCGCAAGAAGTAGGGGGG